>CAINXC010000588.1 GCA_903854655.1 uncultured Verrucomicrobiota bacterium
CGATGAGGAAGCAACTGGCAAAGCTGGCGAAGATGATGCTCGGCGGCTCCGTGCACAGCACCTCCAGCTTCGCCTGCACACTTACATAGGGCGGAGTGTACATGATCATTGAATGGTTGATGCCCCAGGCTGCGGTCAGCCCAAGCGCCACTCCTGCGGCTCCGCCGATGGCACCGAGCACGACGCCTTCCTGCACAAACATCGCAATGATGCCGCCGCGTGTCACACCAATGGCGCGGATCGCGCCGATCTCACGCGTGCGCTCAAAGATGCCCATCATCATGGTGTTGTAGATGGAGAACACGAGCACCACCGACACGATGCAAAATGCGAACACAAAGAACATGTTCACCATGCCCAGGGAACGAACGTTGTTCGGGTTCAATTCAAAGCAGTTGCGCTGCTCGATGCCGAGGTGACGCTGCTCGTTTAGCTCCGCGATGCGTTGCGCGGCGGCGGCCAGGTCGGCAGTGTTGCGCAGCAGCAACTGCACGGCGGTCACATGCAGCGGCTCTCCGGGAAACAGCAGTTCGCTCGCGAGCTTGATGGGCATCACCACGAGGTGGTTGTCGATCTCCTCCATTGCGCGGATGCTGATCTTGCGAACGGTGCCGGACATCATGTTGGGAAGTCCGCCGGAGGGATTCAATGTGAGGAGTTCCAGCGAGGGCCGTTTGTCGCCGGCAAGTTCTTCGGCGTTGATTTCCAGCACGCGGGCAAGCCCGGCGCCAATCATGATTCCCTCGGGATCATTGTCATCCAGTTCAGGCCCGATCGCAAAGAGATGGCGGTTGGCTGCAAGGTTGCGCGCCAGCGTCAGGCTGTACGGGTTCCAGCGGATGATGCGTTCGAGGTCGTTTGGAAAGGTTCCGACACCAGCGACGGTCGCGGAGGTCTGTTTGGCGGCGCAATTGACGATGCCTTGCACAATCAACCTTCCGGTCACCAGCTCCAATTTGGGCCCGAGCACCGGATCATTGATGAGCAGGTCATGCAATTCATCGTAGTTGCCCAGTGCATAGGCTGATGGATTGCCCGAGCCCTTGTCGAGAAAGCCTTGCTTGAAGATCTGAATGTGGCCGGAGAGTGACACAGAATGCACTTCGCTCGCATGATGCGCCCAGGAGATGTACCCGCCAAACAACATGAGGCCCGCGCATGACAGCGCGATTGCCAGCATGGTGACGATGGTGCGGCGGGTGTTCCGCCACACGTTGCGCAATGCCAGCCGCCAGGAGTTCATGAGTCGGCGAGCAGTCCGTCGCGCAGGTTCCAGTGCGATTCGGCGAGCGCGGCCACACGCGAATCATGGGTGGAGATGAGAAAGGTGGTGCCAAGCCGGTCGCGCATTCGGTGCATGATCGCGATGATCATTTCGCCGGTTGAGGAATCAAGGTTTGCGGTGGGCTCGTCCGCAATCACCAGCTCAGGGCCGGTCACCAGCGCCCGCCCGATGGCGACACGCTGGCACTGGCCTCCGGAGAGTTCGGCGGGTCGTTGGGCGGCCTCCTCCCGCAGGCCCATTTCGTCCAGCATGGCCAGCGCCCGCCCGCGCGCCTGCGCCTGCGGCACACCGATAAGACGAAGCGGATACTCGATGTTCTCGGCGGCGGTGAGCACTGGGATGAGATTGAAGCTCTGAAACACAAACCCGAGTTTCCGCGCGCGGAAATGCGACAGCTCGGTATCGGAGAGCAGCCTTGTGTCCTGGCCGGAAACAAGCACGCTCCCCGACGTGGGCTGATCAATGCAGCCGATCAAATTGAGCAGTGTCGTCTTGCCTGAACCCGAAGGTCCTTGCATCACGACGAAAGCGCCGCGCGCGATTTCCAGGGTCAATCCACGCAGCGCCTGCACCGTGCGGTGTCCGAGGACATACGCTTTGCGCACGTCAATCACTTGCACCAGCGGTGGTTGGGAGGGCGTTGGCATCTTGCTGATTCAATGCAGCGTAAGTCGATTTTTTGCCTTTGCAATCATGCGCTGGGCATCCAATTTCGTTCGCAGATGTCGTCGCGACCACATCAGCCTCCCAGCGAACCGCACCTACCAGGCCTCGAATCCGAGCATGCGCGTGAATTCGATGCGATCGAATGGTGGTTCGTGCATGGCTCCTATGATGGAGGCTCTGGATCCCTCCACCACTTCATGGTCACCGTCGTGCGGTATGACGTTAAATATGACGAAGACGCTCCCCTTGAGAATGGCTTCCAGCTTTTGCTCGCGGTGCTTGATGCGGAGGGCAGGAACCATACCACCACCTGGATCGATGCGCCGGTGATGCGCGAGGCTGTAAGCAAGCTCAAGACCCGCAAAACGCAGATTGATCCGGTGGCGCAGCGGGCAATGGCGATGGAACTGGAGCACCACGGCCCGCCCCACCCCATTGAGATCAAGGCCCCTCCCGCAGTCTTTTGCGCATCCCCCATCGAAGTGCGGTGGGAGGACTTCATGCTCAAGCAGACCGGCGGAGTGATGCATCTTCACTTCACGGAGCCCGGGTCAGGCAGCGTCATCCAGATGCAGCTCACCGCCCAGGCCAATCGGATGTCCGTGGCCTGCGCCACCGACGTGGTGCCGCTGGGCACGGGCATGGCCTACAGCATGTACCCGAAAATGCGTCTGACCGGCACACGCGACGGAAAGGAGATTTCGGGAGGCCGTGGGTGGCTGGATCATCAGTGGGGTGACGTAGGCTGGTTTCATGATCCCGGTGCCGGAATGCTTTTGGGCTGGGATTGGTTTGGCATCAACATGGACGATGGTTCGGACTGGGTGATCATGATGCACAGAAACGCGCGCACCAGCGATGCCGTGGCCATGCACGCCACTGTCAGAAACGCGGCGGGTTTCACGCTCACCACGCATTCTTTCACGCTTACCAAGCTGCGCGCCTGGGAAAGCCCTCGCACGCACATCCACTACCCGGTGGCGTGGCGTCTTGAGATTGCCGAGTTTGATGCGGTGCTGATGTTTGATCCGATGGTTGACGATCAAGAGGTGCCCACGTTTGGAATCAACCGGTCGGTGTGGGAGGGCGTGGGCACTGTATGCGGCACGGTGGGCGGTGTTGCTGTCACCGGGCAGGCTCGTGGCGAGTTCCATGGCTACGGCTATGTGTTCGACCATGAGGAGTTTGTGCGCGGCATGGCGGAGCGTGTGGATGCCCGGCTGGAGGAGCTCATCCCGCGCAGCTTTGACACCGCGCACGTGGAATCGCTGGTGGGCCCCGCGCGCTGGCAGCATGAGACCGACGCGTACACGAAATCGCTGTCCGTGCCTGTCTGGGATCTCATTGATCGCAGCGGGAAGCGCTGGCGGCCGCTGTTCGGCATCCTGTTGCTGGAGTCGCTGAACGTGCCCTCCGCGCCCTATGAAGGCCTGATCTGCTGCATGACCGAATTGATCCACGCCGGCGCCCTCGTGATTGATGATATTGAGGACAACTCGTTGCTGCGCCGCGGGCAGGAGTGCCTGCATCTGCGCTATGGCGTGGATGTGGCGCTGAACGCCGGGAACTCACTTTACTTCCTGCCTGGTTCCGTGCTGATGAAGCATCCTTTGCTCAGCGCAGATCAACGGCTGCGTTTGCATGGCATCAAAGAACAGGTGTGCATCGAGGCGCATTGCGGGCAGGCCACAGACATCTTTTGGTCAAAGACCCTCACACCCGATGAGCTGCGGCGCCGCATGGCGGAAGACGCCGAGCCCAAGATCCTCCAGATGTACGCCTTCAAAACGGCGGCTGCGTCGAAGGGCGTCGCGCAGTTTGCCGCCGTCATCGCCGACACGGACGCTGAGACGATGGAGGCTTGCGCCGATTTCGGTCTCGCCCTGGGCGTTTGCTACCAGGTCATCGACGACATTCACAACTTCAGCCGGTCGCCGCAATGGACCAAGACCGCCGGTGAAGACATTGCCACGGGCAAGCTGACTTATGTCATCGCCACCGCCTTGCGAAAGCTGGACGCGGCTCCCCGCGCCCGGCTGGAGCAAATCCTGTGCTCGAATGAGATGCGCAGTGATCCGGCCCTGGTTCTGGAGGCCACGGAGATTGTGCGCGAGTCCGGCGCTCTGGAAACCTGTCGCGAGATCGCGCGCGAGATGACGGAGACTGCCTGGGAGCGGTTCTCACGTCATCTGCCTTCCTCCCAGCCCAAGATCATGTTGCACACGATGGCGCTGAAGCTGATCGACCTGGCGTTCGATGGTTAAGCGCGGCGAACGTTTCAGCAACACAGATGACGCCGTCATAGGGTTTTCAGGTACTCGATCAGCGAGGCTTTATCCCCATCGCAGAGATCGGTTCCAAACTCATGCCCCGTGTTCGAGTGGCCGGTGCGACGCGTGTCGTACACGCTGCGGTCACCGTGGGCTCCACGTTGGAACAGATGTTCTCGTTCGCGTTCAGAAGGCAATGTCAGCCCCAGCCGTGATTCATCGAAGCGCCCGCTCTCCCCCGCGTCCTCCAAGGAAAAGACCGCAGGCCGTTCCACGGGCGGCGTGAGCAGTGCGGTGATGTTTGGTGCGGAGCCGTTGTGCAAGTAGGGAAAGCGGCTCCAGATGCCGTCGAGACGCGGCGCAAAGTAGCCCGGCGGTGGCGAGCGGTGCCTTGTCAAATCACGAAGCGGGCTGCTTTCCACCTGCCGGTCCAGTGCTGTGCTGCGGGCATTCAGGCGGTCGCGGTCCGTCCGCACACGATGGATTGGGATCAGGCGTGGAACTTTGAAAACCGGCAGAGCACTGGCGTCGCGCTGGTAAGTTCCATGACATTCCCGGCAATTCTCAGCGAAGACTTCCGCACCTCGCACCGCCGCGGCACGGTCAATTTTGAAAGGATAGACCGGCGGAAGAAAGGCGGCGAAGAGTTTTTCCGCTGCTTCAATCTTCGGCAAATAGCGGCGCACCGCCTCAGGTTTCTGGCCGGCCGTGAGTTCGGTTTGCACTGCCCATCCAGGTGCCCCCCCGTCGCCATAACCATCGCAAAACTGTGCATTGTAACGCTTTGCGCCATATCCCCATAAAGCCGGAATCTTCACTGCGGCGCGCGGCCTGTCTGCTGGCGGTTCCTGCCCTGCCGCTCGGGAAAACCAGTCGAAGACAAGTGATGCTGGCACCATGCCCTGCGTCAGGTTGCCGTGATCAGGATCGGCGATGCGCCTCGCAAACGCCAGTGCCGCGTCTTCCACCTCCCGTTGCTCTTTGCTCGCGGGCATGAAGGCGGCATAGATGCGCTCACGGCGGGCAAGCTCCGCTCCAAGCTGCACGATGTCGAAGCGCTTGTTGCCCAGCCCCACAATCGTCCGGCCGGCGGCCCGCCCCACGTGGCACATGGCGCAGCCGATGGCGCCGATGCGCATGCCCTCGTAGTTTACTTCCGTCAGGCCTACGGGGGCGCCGTTTTCCATCACCAGCCCAAAGCGCTCGCGCAGCATCCGGTCATAGATGTGCGTCCAACCAAACATCTTGTAGACGCCGATCAGCCCGGGCGTCATCGCCATGCCACGACCGTCGGCGAAGAACGTCAGCCTTCGAAACGACTCCTTCGCCACCGTGTCTGCTTCGCGCCGGTCCTCGGGAAGTTGTGCGGGCAGGCTGGTCGCCTGGGGCTCGACCTTGTGCACGGGAGTGCCGGTGCAGGAAGCGAGCATCAGACCTGTCGCGCCACAGCAAATCAGCTTCATCGCAGGGAACCTAGACAATGCGACATTGGTTTTCAACCCAAGTCATGCGCAACGCCCGGAGGGCCTGTTGACTCAAAGAAGATGACACAGGCAACCCGGCGGCGCGAAGGGGGCGGGCGGGATGGAAGCCTTTTTTGGATGACGAGAGACAGGTGTCCGAGCTCAGGCGTGAACCGTAAAGGCTGTTTGAAACAGGAAAATCATCACCACTTGTCCATGATGTCCATCGCTGCACCGCTTAGAGCCGCACCGGAACGTTGTGCGAGGCCAGGAAGCGTTTCACATCACCCACTGTGTACTCGCCAAAATGGAAGACGCTTGCGGCGAGCACTGCGTCTGCCTTGCCCTCGCTGAGCACGTCTGCCATGTGCTGCATGTTGCCGGCACCGCCGCTGGCGATGACGGGGATGGTCACCGCCTCGCTCACCGCACGGGTCAGCTCCAGGTCATAACCAGCCTTGGTGCCGTCGGCATCCATGCTGGTGAGCAGGATTTCGCCCGCACCACGACGGCACACTTCCGCCGCCCATTCGATGGCGTCGAGTTCCTGACCGTCGCGCAAGGCGGGATTGCGACCGCCGTGAGTGAATACGGTCCAAGAACCTCGGGCGTTGCGCTTGGCGTCAATGGCGACGACGAGGCACTGGCACCCGAAGGCCTCGGCGGCTTCGTCAATGACCTCCGGGCGAAACACGGCGGCGGTGTTGACCCCCACCTTGTCCGCACCCGCCAGCAGCATGGCGCGCATGTCTTCAACGGTGCGGATGCCGCCGCCCACGGTCAGCGGCATGAAGCAGGAGGCGGCGGTGCGCTCCACCACATCCACCATGGTCTTGCGCTCATCGGAAGAGGCCGTGATGTCAAGAAACACCAGTTCGTCCGCGCCTTGATCATTGTAAGCCTTGGCGCACTCGACCGGGTCGCCGGCATCGCGCAAGTCCAGGAACTTGGTGCCTTTGACGACTCGGCCCGCCTTGACGTCCAGACAGGGAATGATGCGTTTGGTGAGCATTCGATGTCCAAGCACGGGACGGGCGAGGGGGCAAGGGAGAATGCGGATTGCAGATTGCGGAATGCGGATGGAACAGTGGCAGGTGTCGAGTCCAACCCCTCCAGTGCCTCCTGCAGACCCCCTGGCTGAGAAATTCCTTCAGTTCCTGGAGTTCGAGCGGCACAGTTCGCCCCGCACGGTGGCGAATTATGAGCTGGCGTTGCGGCAGTTTCGTGAGGCGCAGAAGGCATTTCCTGGCTGGGACGGGCTGAACTCTGACCACTTCCGCAGGCATCTGTTCTCGATGATGAAGAAGGACGTGGCGCGGGCCACGATCCGGCTGCACTTCGCGGCTTTGCGCAGTTTCTTCAAGTACCTCACCCAGCGTCAGGGCTGGAAACACAACCCGTTGCTGGACGTGCAACTGCCCAAGCAGGAGAAAGGCCTGCCGGTGGTGCTGACCTTGAAGCAGGTGCTGGAGATGCTGGAACTGCCGCTCAAGGTCGAGCAGGAGAAGCAGGCTCCAGTGTGGGCACCGGAGCGCGACGCGGCGATCCTGGAGCTGTTCTACAGCACGGGCATGCGCCTGGCGGAATTGGTTTCCATCAACGTGCCGGACATCGACGTGATCAGCGAGTCGGTGCGGGTGGTTGGCAAGGGCCGCAAGGAGCGGCTCTGCCCCATTGGCGCTCCGGCCATGGAGGCGATCCAGCGCTACCGGGTGAAGGCGGGAGTTCACGAGGGCGCGCTGTTCCGCAGCAAGCGCGGCACCCGCATCACCACCCAGGCCATTGCCGATGTGGTGGAGAAGTACTGGAGGCACTCCGGGCTGCCTGTTCACGTCACTCCGCACAAGTTCAGGCATAGCTTTGCCACCCACCTCCTCAATGCGGGCGCGGATTTGCGCAGCGTGCAGACTCTGCTTGGCCATGCCAGCCTGAGCACCACACAGATCTACACCCACGTGTCCACGCAGCGCATGAAGGAAGTGTACACGAAGGCCCATCCCAGGGCGTGAGCAGGGAGCCAATCCCCGTTTCAAACATGGGATCTACAGGTCACATGGGGTCCCATGAGGCGGGGGTGTTTCCGCCAAACCAGCAAAATGCCTTTAAAGAGTCCTTGATTCGCTCTCGCGATGGTGGAACTCTCCGCCCTTCTTTTTAGCAGCAGCAATCGAACCAATTTATGGGACAGCAACTCAAGTCAGTCGTCAAGCGTCGTCGCCGGAAGGCCTATCTTCAGCGCAAAAAGGCGCTCGTGAAATCAGGGGCCGCCCGCCGCTCCTCGGGCCGTGTGAAGTCCGCCGCAGCCGGTACGGCTGAAGGCGCGAAGCCTGCCAAGAAGGCCGCCGCCAAGAAGCCTGCCGCCGCCAAGAAGGTCGCCAAGGCGAAAAAGGTGGATGAAGTGGCCGCCGCTCCTGCCGAGGTCGTCGTCGAAACCGCTGAAACGGTGGTTGAAACCGCAGCACCTGTTGAAGAATCCGCAGCGCCTGCCGAAGTCGAAGCGACCGAAGCTTGATCGGCGTCACCGCGCTCCTTCATTTCTAATATCATGCTCAAGGGCAGGTTCCGGCAACGGGCCTGCCCTTTTGCCGTCCTGGCGGGATGGTGTTCGTTTTGCGATAGCTGCTGCGTGAAGCACTCGTTAAGAAGGCGCGCTTGCCTCCGCACTTTGCCTGGCCACGCATCATTGATCCACGAACCGACCTCATGAACGGCCCCCACCAGTTGCTTCGGACCAGCCTCACCGCCTTGCTTGCCTTGACGATGACGGCGCATGCCCAGAAGCCGGGAGGCAGGCCCAACGGACCGCCACCGGGCGCCAAGGAGCTGCTCGCCGCGCTCAATGATCCGATGAAATCGACCGATGCGAAAGCGATGTCGCAGCTCGTCTTTCGCATGTGGGGCCGCCAGGCTCTCATGAAGGGCAAGGCCGGGGCGCGGGTGGAGGAAACCACCGCCGCCTGGGCGGTGATCAGCCCGGACCCGGCCCGTGTGGTGGACGGGCGCGGCGCGTTGATCGGGCAGATGAAACCCATCGGCCAGGAGGGGCTGCAAGCCCTCGCTTTGGAACTGCCCAACTTCCATGAGTTTGAGTACCGAGTGGAGGCCGGTGGCCTGACCTTGCTCGCCGGGACCACTCGCATCGAGTACTACCCTCCGCCACCCGAATGGAAAGCCGATCCGTCCCTCCCTCAGGGCAGGCTGGAGAAATTTGAGTGGAAGGACAGCAAGGTCTTTCCCAACACAGCGCGCAACATCGTCGTTTACATCCCTGCGCAGTATGACCCGGCGAAGCCCGCCAGCCTCATGGTGTGGCAGGACGGCTCGCGCCATGCCGATCCCGCAGGCGCGATGCGCGCCACCGTGGTGATGGATCATCTCGTAGCGCGTGGCGACATGCCGGTCACCATCGGCGTGTTCATCGATCCTGGTCGCACCACGAAGCAGAAGCCTGAGGACTCCAAGGCCGGCAACCGCAGCTTTGAATACGATTCGCTGGGCGATGCCTACGTGCGTTTCGTTCTCAACGAGATCCTGCCGGAAGTGAAGCAGCGCTACTCCCTCACCTGGAGCGACAAGCCCGAGGACCACGCCATCGCGGGCGGCTCCTCCGGCGGCATCTGCGCCTTCAACGCCGCCTGGGAGCGTCCCGACCAGTTCGGGAAGGTGCTTTGCTGGGTGGGCAGCTTCGTCAACCTGCGCGGCGGCCATGTGTTCCCCGCAATCATCCGTGAGACCGAGCGCAAGCCCCTGCGCGTGTACCTGCTGGACGGCAGCAACGACCTCGACAACCCCTACGGCAACTGGCCCATCGCCAACAAGAACATCGCCGCCTCCCTGAAGTACATGGGCTACGACTATCGCTTCGATTTCGGCGAATGCTTCCATGGCAGCAAAGGCATGAGCGCCTCCTTGCCTGAGGCGCTGAAGTGGCTGTGGAGGAAGTGAGGGGGAAAGGGGCGGTGGGTCGCAAAGCACGACATTGCTTTGCGGGAGCGGGTGATTTTTCTCCCACAAAATTATCCCATTGGGTCTGCAATGAGATCACTCACTGTTCCGTGGCTCAGGAGGTGTGATGAAGAGCAGGGGAGTCAGTGCATAGCAGATGAACCCCAGAGGCAGGGAAACCCATGCGAGACCCGCGCCTGCGAGATAGCCCAAGGGGCCGGCGAGGGACTTTGCCAGCAGGTGGGGATCACGGGCGGCTGCCAGCTCCGGCTTGCACAGCCGGTGCAGGATCCAGGACTGGAGGGCGATGAACAGCACGGTGTTGAAGGCCATCACCACACCGAACAGGCTCACCGCCAGCGGATTCCCCGGATACTCGCCCATCAGCGCCGTGGGGAAGGGGACGAACGACTGGAACATCAGGAAGATCGAGTTCAGCCACACCATTCCGTAATCCGCGTGACTCGCCAGGCTGAGGATGTGGTGGTGGTTCAGCCAGAACTTGCAGACGATGATGAAGCTGATCAGCCAGCTCAGGAACTTGGGCAGGAGGTGCCACAGGCCCTCACCCAATTCGGCCACGCTCCCGGCCGAATGCAATTCGGGCACGTGCAGTTCCAGCACCAGAAGTGTCACGATGATGGCAAAGACGCCATCACTGAACGCCTCAATACGGCCAAGGCGCAGATGGCCCTGGCCGAATCGTTGCAGCAACCGGGTCATGAAACCGGGGTCGGGGAGCGCGGACTAGCCCGTGATGTTCATCTCCTTGCGGGCGACGGCGATGGAGATGGTGTAGCCGCCCATGACGTCAATAAGAGCCATCAAGCCCAAGGTCAGAAAGGTGGACGTGCCAGCCCCTTTGACGACGAGAAACTCCACCAGGAAGATGATGAAGACAAACATGGAGAGAATGTGCTCCAGCAGGGCTGCGCCGGAGGCACGGGTGGACTTCAAGATTTCCACGAACAGGGCCGCAAGCCCCACAATGACGAACACCTCATTGATGCCGAGCGCCCAGGACGTGCCTGAGATCAGTGGCACCTTCAGCATGGGTTCGGCGACCGCGCTGAAGTTGTGTCCCGTCACCATGGCGACGTTGTAGGCCGCCAGCACGAAGGCCAGCAGGGGGAAGTTCTTGATGAAACTGCCTTTGGGGTGATTGGCGAGGTCGGTCATGGTAGGCATACGGGAAGGGGATGAAGGGTGCGAAGGGACACATACCATGGGGGCAGGGGAGCGGGTCAACGCAAATTTTCAGGACTTTCTGCCCTCAGTGGCAGCAGAACGTGGTGCACGCCTGTTCCGACCCGCCCTGGTGTGAATGGGGCGTTGCGCTGCTCGCTGCGGGCCTTATCTTTAATCATGGGCGATGCCGACAGCTTTTTGTTCAGCATGATTTTCGGCGCGATTGGCATGGGCTATTTTGTGTACGGCAAAAGCAACGCCCGGATGGTGCCGTTGCTGGTGGGCATGGGGCTGTGCGCCTTTCCTTATTTCATCAGCGATCTCACGGCAATGATCGCCGTGGGCGTGGGACTGACGGTGGTGCCGTTCTTTTTCAGGGTTGAACAGTGAGACGGCGTGGCCCGGTGCCTCTCTATTTCCCATTGGGAAACGTCTTGCCTCGCCCAATGGCTCCGATACCATGCGACGACCCCCATTGCTTCGCTTGCCTGTCATCCTTTTTTCACGCCCCTTGGTCACTCGTTCATGGTTCCGCCCGGGCCGGGTTGTGGCCTCCCTTCTGGCTGCTCTCGTGGCAGGCCGGGCGATGTCCGTGTCGACGGAATCGGCGGACCTTGCCGTCCTGCGTGCACGAGTTGAGCTTGGCCTTGCCCAGAACACTCTGCCTGCGCTGAAGGAATACATCGGCGAGCTGGGCACCCTGGAAAAGCAGGCGGTTGCCGCGCGCGACTATGAGACCGCCGCAGCAGTGCGCACGGAGCGGCTGCGGGTGACGGCTGAGGCCGCGAGCCAGGAGAAACTGGCGCTGTTGTTGCAGTCCCGCCAGCAGGGGCCCGACTCGAAGTCTTCGTCCGAAAAAATCGTGTTGAAGACCACCGATGCGCAGCTCGACGGTGTGACACTTGATGCAGCGACGGGCGTCCTGACCGGCTGGGCTCGTCCTGGCGCCAGCGCGACCTGGAGACTGCCGGACTTGACAGCAGGGGGGTATGAGGTGGTGCTCACGTACTCCTCCGGTGCGCTCGAAGGCGGCAGCGTGCTTGTTCAAGAGGCGTTCTACACCCTCACCAGCAATATCAGCACCACGCTCAAGGGTTTCGAAGCCCAAAACATCGGCACGTTGAAAATCCGCGATGGATCCGGCACTTTCAAGATCACTGCGAAGACGGTGCTTAAAGACAATCTCATGCAGTTGCAGGCGGTGGAGTTGCTGCCTGCCAGCCCGTAGCCATGTCCTGCCTCCGCTTCATCACCGGTCTTGTCACTGCATCCCTCCTGGCTGTGAGCTTGGGGGTTGCCCAGACGACACCAGGGCCTCCGGCGGCCGACCAGGTGACACGCATGCGTCAGGACTTCGAAGCGGGCGTGCGCAAGGCGACGGCAAGCCTGAACGAGTATTATGAGCGCCGGCTAGCCTCATTGGAATCTGATCTTGCCACCGAGGGAGATTACGCGCAGGCGCGGCTGGTGAAAATGCGGCGCGATGAAATAGCTGCCGCGGGCAAAACTTTTGCCACCGCCGCCGCTGCAGGCGTCGTGCAACTTTCCGCCGATACGGCGAAGGTGGTAGGCGTTCAGACCAAGAATGGTGATTTTCAGGGCTGGCGCACGGCCACCAGTGCTGCGGAGTGGGCGCTGACGAAGCTGCCACCAGGCGCCTACCGGCTGGAATTGAGCTACTCCATGGATGAGTTGCCCGCCCCTGCCGGCAGCACCTCCCATGTGGCGGCCAGCGAGGCGGAGTTCAGTTTTCGCGAGATGACCCTGCTGGCGGGCCAGACCAAGAACGTGCTGCCCGTGACACTCACTTCCAACAAGGGAGTCATGACTGCCGTGCAGGTGCCCGGCATTCTGCAGCTCACTCATGTGCCCGTGACGCTGCGCTTTGGCTGCACCACTTCGTATCCGCTCAACACCATCGTTTTTCACGATCTCAAGCTTGTGCCTGTGATGCCGACAACCGAGGAACCCGCTGCTCCTGCCCCTGTGGTGACTTTGGGCGGTGAATTCAAGAAACTGCAGGACAAGCAGGCGGCGCGTCTGCTCGCGGTGCGCAAGCCCTTGGTCGAGGCGTATCTCACACAGCTCCGCACGCTGGCTTCAAAGGCGAAGGATGATGTCGCTGATGCCATTGAGGCCGAACAGCGAAGGGTGGGCAAACTGGCGACGAGCGCTGTGCTTTCGAAAGTGAATTCAATGGGTCTCGATGGATACGATGACCTCAGTGACGTGCATTTTGTCGATGATCCAGCCAACACGGGCGACCATTTCATGGTGGAGCATGGCGGGCAGCACTTCCGGGTGCGTCTGGCCTGGGTTGCCTGCCCGCCTCTGGATGGTGATGACAAGCGTGCGCTCAAGCGCGCAATGGACCGCTTCGGCATCGACGAACCCGTGTCCATCATGCTTGGCGGCTCGGCCAAGGAATTCACCCAGCTCTATCTCCAGGCCCGCCCGTTGCGGCTGCTCGTGCGGCTGCCCAGGGACAAAGCGAAGGCCGACGCCGCGCAGGCGCTGGTGTTTTTGGAGGACATCGGCCTGTTCCAAAAGGTCCTGCTGGACAACGGATTTGCCGTCGTGGACAAGCCGCTCAATCCAGGCAAGGGGGCCGTGGAGCAAACGCTGCTCAAGAGTTTGCAGGAACGGGAAGACGCGGCGAGAACCCATCAACCCCCGCAGGGTGGCTGGGCGCTGGGAACAAGTGGAGGGACGGTCAAGTGATCACTAGAACCGGTTTGTTTGGTTTCATGACAGCCTTCGTGCTGGGGTGGGGGGCCGGAGCACGGGCGCAGACGGCGGCCACCCAGGCCGCTCCGCCGCCGAGTCGTCTTGAGCAGCTTGAAGCCACCTACAATGAACTTTTGCGCGGGATTCACCTGCCGCTTCTCAACCAGTACCTTGCTGAGTTGCAGGCTCTCCAGGCCAAGGCGTTGATTGCCTCGGAAAGTGCGGCGCTGAAGACTGAGGTCGCACGTGTGCAGGCCATCATCGCAGGCAAGGGCATTGTCGATTTTGACGCGCCCAAACCCGAGTCGAAAGAAGCTGGCAAGGTGGTGCGCAAGTCCGGCATCGTGTTCACGCTGGAGCCCGGCGATGCCGCGCCCCTTCCCGCCAAGAGCGGGCCGGATGCTGTGGTCCCCCTGGGGAAGGCGAGCTGGCTGCTGTCCTCCCTGCCGGCGGGGTCGTATGATGTGGTGGCCCACTACGCATGCCCTGCCCTGCCAGCCGGGGCAAAGGTTCACGTTGCTTTCGGCAAGCAGGAGTTTGACCGGGAACTGCAGGCCTCGCACCTGACCAAGGACGGCAAGACCTTCCGGGTCATGCGGCTCTGCCAGTTCACGATCAAGGAAGAACAGGTCAGGCAGAGCTTCGTCGTCTCCGTCGCGCCTGAGGGCGAGCCATGGATGTTCTTGAAGCAGGTGCTCATCGTCAAGTCGAAGACTGAGTGACAAGAGCCACCGATGCCGCTGGTTGCTTTCGCTCAAGGTCAAAGCTAGTCATCGCAATGGATTGTGCTCCTCCCCCAAATAAGTCCTCACCGCTCGGCTGGCTGGCCTGCTGGCTGTTGTTTTTCCTCCTCGTGCTGGGCCTGCAGGTCTGGCATGGAGCGTACCGCAGTGATCTTGCGGGCGACCCTGATGAAGCGGCCCATGCGGTTACCAGCATCATGGTTCGTGATTACCTGACAAAGGGGCTGGGCCAGCACCCGTTGCGATACGCCGAAACCTATTATGCACGGCTGCCGAAGGTGGCGCTGGGGCACTATCCGCCGGTTTTTTACATGCTGGCGGGTGTGTGGCTGCTCCCGTTTGTCAGCATCCAATCCCTGCTGGTGCTCCAGGCCGTGCTCATTGCCACACTGGCCGCCTTGCTGAGCTGGTGTGCCGCCAGGGTGCTGCCGTCTTGCGGCATCGCCATGGCCGCCGGGCTGCTGCTGTGTGTGTCCGCCCCCATCGAGAAGATCGCCGTGCTGGTGATGTCTGATGTTCTCCTGGCCATTGCCTGCCTGCTGGCGGTGATCAGCTTCGCAACCTACCTGGAGCGGCCGCGGGTGCTGGCGGCGCTGGCCTTTGGGTTCGCCGCGGCGTTCGCGATTCTCACCAAGGGATCGGGCTGGATGCTCGCCCTGCTGCCGCCGTTTGCCATTGCTTTCAGCGGGCAGTGGAGGCTCTTGATCAAGCCCTCGCTGTGGATTGCCCCCGTGCCGGTGCTGGTGCTTGCGCTGCCGTGGCAGTTGTTTTCCTACCATCTCACGGCGGAAGGGATGAGCGGGCTCACTCCTCTGCAGCATTTCCAAATGGCGGTGCCGTTTTATATCGAGTCGGCTGTGGACAGCTTCGGCGGCACCGTGGTGGTGCTGCTGGCGGGAGGTCTGGTGCTGCGTCTTCTGGGCCTGCTTCGCGGAGTGAAAACCGGCACCGTGGAGGCCTGCCTCTGGGGATTGCTCATCGGGGGGCTGGTCGTTGCGGTGAGCATACCCGCCGGCACCAGTTCGCGCTATTTCATTCCCATCGTGGCCCCCATGGTGCTGTTCCCGGTGCTGACGGCCCGGCAGGTGGCGGGGCAGTGGCTGCCTGCGCGCTGGGCCGGTCCGCTGGCCCTGGCGGTGGTTGCCATCTCGCTGGCGGTGGGGCTGTCACACAAGACGATCACCAAGGTGGCTGTCGGATTCCATGAAACGATCCAGCGGCTGGGCGATGCTCCTGGCGCCATCTTTGTCTGTTCCGATGCTCGCGGGGAAGGCGCTCTGGTGGCGGATGCAGCGTTTGATCCCAAACTCCGGCTGGACCCCAAGCTCACCATGATCCGCGCCACCAAGGAACTGTCTTCCCAGGACTGGATTGGCCGGGGCTACGTGCTGGCGTTCAAGGACGACGGCGCCCTGCGTGAGCACCTGAAGAAACGGGGGGTGCGCTGGGTGCTGCTCGATGACAGCGTGACCGGCGAACTGCGGCAGCCGCACTTTGACCAGTTGAAGCACGCCTTGCAGGCCCCGGATTCAGGCTGGCAGTTGGTGCAGACCCTGCCGGTGACGAGCATCGCTGCCGACCATGGCTCAATGCTGGTCTTCACGCCCAAGCCTTGATCTCATGCGCCCGCGCCTGCTGTTTGTATCGAATCTGTTCCCTGATGCGGGCGAACCGTACAGGGGACTCGACAATGTTACTCTCCTGCACCACCTGCGGGACCGCTGGGACATCCAGGTGCTGGCGCTGCGTCCCTCGCTGAAGGCTTGGCTGAGGGGTTCCCAGTCCTGGCGGCCACGGGACATGGACCTGCCCTTGAACCCGCAATACCTGCCGGTGCGCTACGTGCCGAAGCTGGGCGGTGTCTTCAACCATCGTCTCATGCTGGCAGCGCTGCGGCAGGCGCTGCCGGAAGTGAAGAAATCCTTTGCCTGGGACCTGGTGCTGGCAAGCTGGCTGTTCCCGGACGGCTGGGCTGTCACCCAGGCGGTGAAGGAGCCGTGCGTGCTCATCGCCCAAGGCTCGGATGTTCACCGCTACCTCGGCAGCAAACCCAGGCGCAAGGCCATCCTGGAAGCGGTCTCGCGCAGCCGGGCGGTGATCACCCGCAGCAATTCGCTGGCCGCACTGCTGACCAAGGCGGGTGCTGGTCCCGCCCCGATTCAGCCTGTCCACAACGGCGTTGATGTGAAGATCTTCCACCCTGGGCCGCCTCCTGCCGGGCCTGCAAAAACAGTGTTGTTCGTGGGCAATCTGCTGCCGGTGAAGAATCCGGCGTTGCTGCTGCGCGCGTTTGCCAAGGTGCCCGCCCCTGCACGCCTGGTGCTTGCGGGCAAGGGGCCCCTGCGCGACTCTTTGGAAGCCCAGGCCACCGAGCTTGGCATCAGCGGGCGCGTGCAGTTCCTGGGGCCGCTGCTGGCACTACAGATCGCCGCGCAGATGCGCGAGGCCGATGTGCTGTGCATGAGCAGCCTCAACGAAGGGCTGCCCAACGTGGTCATCGAAGCCATGGCCAGCGGCCTGCCCGTGGTGGCCACCGATGTCGGCGGCATCCATGAGGTGATCGACCAGCCCTGGAAGGGCGCTCTTGTGCCCTCCGGCAATGAATCCGCTCTGGCCGCCGCCCTCAATGAGGCGCTCACCAAGCCCCTGGATCGCGCGCGCATCGCCGCCTACGGGCAAACCCTGTCCTGGGAGCGGACAGCGAATGCCTGTGACGAGATTTTGCGCCGGGCGTTGAAGGGATGATCACCCCTCAAATTTCGTGATCAACAGCGCGGCGTTGTGGCCGCCGAAGCCGAAGGAGTTGCTCAGGGCGGCGTTGATCTTGGCGGGGCGGGCTTCGTTGGCCACCACGTCGAGGTCACACTCGGGGTCCTGGTTGTCCACGTTGATGGTGGGCGGCGCCACCTGGTCTTTGATGGCAAAGATGGAGGCGGCGAGTTCGACACCGCCGGCGGCGCCGAGAAGGTGGCCGGTCATGGACTTGGTGGAGGAGACCAGCAGCCCGTTCTTGCTCCAGTCGCCAAAGGTGCTCTTGATGGCCTTCGTTTCACCGATGTCGCCAACGGGCGTGGAGGTGGCGTGGGCGTTGATGTACTGGATGTCGCCAGGATTGAGCCTGGCGTGGCGCAGGGCCATTTCCATGCACTTGCGCGCGCCGAGTCCCTCGGGATGGGGGGAGGTGAGGTGATACGCGTCCGCCGTGGTGCCGTAGCCGGCCAGTTCGCAGTAGATGGTGGCGCCGCGCCTGCGGGCGTGCTCGAGTTCTTCGATGACCACGACGCCGGAGCCTTCGCCCATGACGAAGCCGTCGCGGTCCTTGTCGAACGGACGCGAGGCGGTCTCGGGGGAGTCGTTGCGGTTGCTAAGGGCGCGCATGTTGCCAAACCCGGCCAGGCCGCAGGGGCGGATGGAGGCTTCCGAACCGCCGCACACGATGGCGTCGGCATCGCCAAACTTGATGATGCGCCAGGCCTCGCCAATGCTGTTGTTGGAGGTCGCGCAGGCGGTGGTGATGCACATGTTGGGCCCCATGAAGCCGAACTCACCGGCGATCATGCCGCTGGCGATGTTGGTGATCATCATCGGGATGAGGAAGGGTGAGACACGGCTGGGGCCCTTCTCAAGGA
>CAINXC010000589.1 GCA_903854655.1 uncultured Verrucomicrobiota bacterium
CCTGGGGCCGGTCAGTATTTGCGTCGTTTCCAGGGCCTCCTGAGAAAAAGCGTGCTCGATGATCTTCAAGTCGTCAGTTTTTCCCAGCCGCTGCTGCAAACGGAGCAGGTCATTTTCTGTCCACCCATCGCAGGACAACGTTTCATGCAGCGCATCGAGGGTGGAGTCCTGTGTTATATTGGATACCAAGCCTCCGACGAGGCCGTAACACGAGGCTGACTCAGCAAAACGCAGCATGATTTGGGTGGTGCTGGAGGCCTTTGCCATATTGCCAGCCCGGGCTGCCGCTCTTGCATGCAAGCCCAAGTGCCGCACAAAGGCACCCAAATCATGGAAACTTGGCGGACCGGCGGACTGACCTTTGGCCCTGCCCGTTGCATCCAGAAGCTCCTTTTGCACGGTCTTCATCATGGAGAACGGGCGGTCCAATCCCTCCGCCAGCCGTGGGAGAAGACCTTTGGCATCGCCGAGTTCGCGATCCAGGACCACGGCGGGAGCCTCATTCGGAGGCAGGGGCCGGCCTGCCTTGGCACGGGCCGATGCCCAGCCTTTGAGGTCAAGCCAGTTGATGTTGTCGTCATCCGCCCGAAGCTCGGGAGCGATGAAGCCGGTCGGCAACAAGTCTGCGGTGGGTGGCCAGTATTCAATGGTCCTGCCGTCCTCGTGACAGGGTTTGATCCAGCTTTCGATGGTGGGGATGGCAAAGTAGTTCTGTTCATCCGGGATCCTTGGCGGAGCGAGCCGCGCGGGATCATCGGTGCCGATGCGTTGGATCAGGGCCTTCCGTGCTGCGATTAATTCACGCGCACTGCGCCAGTTCTCCCACGGGTAATACAGCGCGATGAGCGACACGAGGCAGACGAGCGCCCAGGCCATGCGACGGCTCCACAAGACCCGCCCACACCAGCGCAGGAAGCGCAAGGTGAACCAAGTGTGCCATGGTCCGGATTGGGCTGGAGGTGCAGTGTCGGTGCTCATGGTGGTGGCGCGCACTCGCTGGCTGACTTTATTTGGCCTTGGCATTCTGTGGGAAAAATCTTCCACAATTTGCTTGCAGGTGGCATGCTGTGTATGTTTAATATATACAGTAATGCAATTTGTTGCCGATGCAACCCGCCTCCATCAAGCTCCTGCTTCCCGCGATCTCGCCCGCCGCGCCGGGCAGGCTCTATGAGCAGATCATCGCCGGGCTGAAGCGGGCGATCAGCGAAGGGAAGCTGGCGCCGGATTCCGCGCTGCCCTCCTTCCGCCAGCTTGCGGAGGATCTGCTGGTGAGCGTGATCACGGTGAAACGCGCCTACGAGGAACTGGAGCGCGAGGGCATCATCTATCGTCGGCAAGGGCTGGGCACCTTCGTGGCGGCGGGCGGTCAGGACCGCTCGCGCGAGGTAAAGCTCGATCACGCCCGCGAACTGCTGGCCGCCGCCGCGCAGGAAGCGCGGGAGGCCGGGATGACACCCGCCGAGGTGAGCCGTCTTTTCTTGGAAACTCTCACCGATCAACAACCATGACCACCACTGCTCCCGCTCTTGAAATCACCGGGCTTGTGAAGCGCTACCCGCGCTTCACCCTCGGTCCGGTCGATCTCTCCGTGCCCTCGGGCTCGATCTTCGGACTCATTGGACCCAATGGGGCGGGCAAATCCACGCTGATTGACATCATCTTCGGCATGGGCGGCGCGGATGCCGGCGCGATCAAGGTTGGCGGGCTGGATTACCTGCGCGACGAGGTTTCGGTCAAGCATCGCGCCGCCTATGTGGGGCCGGATCTGAACTATGGCTCGTGGGGCACTGTCAGAAAAGTCGTTCGCTTCATTCGCGGATTCCGCCCCACCTGGGATGATGCCTATGCGGCGGAACTCATGGAGAAGCTGGGTCTTGCCGAAAATGAGTTTGTGCTCACGCAATCGTTTGGCGGGCGCATGAAACTGGCGCTGTTGCTGGCCTTGGCCTGGCGGCCCCAGGTGCTCATTCTTGATGAGCCCACCACCGGACTGGATGCGCGCGCACGTCAGGTGCTTTTCGCGGAGCTTCTGTCCGTCGTCAAAGACGAGGAGCGCACCGTGGTGATCAGCTCGCATCAGATCACGGATCTGGAGCGGTTTGCTGACCGCATCGGCATTCTTCATCAAGGCAGGCTGCTGGTGGAGGGGGGGACCGGCGAACTGGTGGAGCGTTTTCTGCTGATTGAAGGCAATGGTCCGGCTGCGCTGGCCAGGCTGCCGGGGATCAGCATTCTGGAGCAGGAGGGATCGAGGTTTCGAGCGGTGCTCGACACTTCTCTGATGCCCTTGAGCATGCTTGCCCTGCACGGTGCCACGCAAGTGGAGCACCTGCCGCAGACCTTGGAGGAGCTGTTCCTAACCCTTACCCGCTGAACTGTATGTGGCTGCTGATCCTCGATTACATCTCGCGCAAACGGTGGTTGCTGCTCATGTTTCTTGTCACCATCATCATGGCGGCGATGCACAACGGGTCCGGCCATGTGGCACTGTTGTTTTACGTGATCTGCACGGCGGGGGAGCGTGCGCCAGGCTGGCTCGGGGTGGTGCGCACGCTGCCCATCGCCACACGCGAGCTGGCGTTTGCGCGGTGGATGATTCTGTTCGGCCTGCTGCCGTTGATGGGTTTCGCGGTGATTCCGTTTGGTGTTTTTATTGGCACGTCGGTCTTCCATGGGCGTCTTGTTGATCCGTGGTTTTCTCCTGCCTTCGGGTTGTGGATATGCCTGGGTTTTTTTGCCTTCGTGGACGTGGCATGGAAGGTGACGCAACTGGTGGGCCGCAGATTTGAGGAGTCTTTGAGCAACCTGATGAAGTGTTTGGGCCGAAGGGGGCGGATAGTGATCGGGGTTGTGCTGGTTTTCGGTTTCATCGGAATCCTCGTCGGGCTCGGCCTGGTGCTGGCCGGGATGGGCCACTGGGCTCCGGTTTCCCTTGCAGGGATGAAGCTCTCGCACTGGATCATCTGTGCGTCTGTTCCTGTGTGGGTGGCGGGCTCGCTTCTCTTTGCCGTGGTGGAGCCTGAACTCCATGTGAGAAGGGCCCAGATCGGAGCAGGAAATGCTGTGGAGCTGCCTGTATCGAAAGAAGCGACGACCGGGCCGCAGGGAAAGGGAGGTATGATTCTGTTAATCCGCAAGGGCGCATGCGTCCCTTTGGTGCTTCTTGGCATGCAGGTGTCGATGCTGGCTGCACTGGCATGGTGGGTGGGGCAGATGGCCCTCAAAAAGGAGGATGTTCCGGCGCTTCATTTCATGGCACAGGGGTTCCCGATTTTCGTAGGCGCCCTGGTCAGTTCAATTTCGGTCGGTTTGTGGACTTCGCGTTCGCTGCGAATTCTGCCCATCTCGACCCCATCCCTGGCGTCGTTGATGATGAGCGTTCCCCTGCTTTGCGGTGTGGTGATGGGCCTGTTCGTGATGCATGGCCTGCCCGGGCGTTTCACTGTGGGGCCCGCTGAAGCAGTCCTCACGGGACTGGCGACTGTGGCGGTGGGTTCTGTGGGGCTCGTGATCGCACTGTGGACGCCGCCGACTTGGTTGGGAGGCGTCATGCTGGCGCTGCTTGCGATCACCTCTGCTCGCGTGGGGCTGGTGGCGGTGGGTCCGGCGTGGATCAGCACCATCGTCCCGGTCATGGATGTGCTGTTGATCCTGTTCAGCTTTGATCGTGTCTGCAAAGCTCTGCGCCAGTCCTCGGTCCTGTATCGTCGGTGAGTGTTTTTGGGGGCGGTCCATTCGGTCCGCCCGAGGTCGGGGAGCAGCTTGGAGGATTGCTCACAGCGCCTCGCTTCTTGGCTCAAAAGGCAAAAGCAACCTCAATGAAATCGCGGGATCGCACTGCATCCACAGCCTGCTGCACCGCCACGACGTGATTGCGAATCGTGGGCCAGTGAGTGGTGGGCAGAAGGACGATGGCGATCTGTCGCGAAGCCAGATTTTGCTGGTAGCGGAGGTTCTTGTCGCCCGTCACAAACACCTCAAACTCTTTCTCGGCGAGCAGAAGCAACTGGCCGTTTTTGACACCGCCCCAACCCATTTCTTGAACGGTTCGGTAGTCATGGCCGGCGAGCTGAGGTTTCAGCGGGCGGGGCAGGCACTCATCGATGAGCACCCTCACGGCTGGACGAGCTTGCGATGAGCCTCCATAAGCACCTCGACGGCGGTCTGCTGGGTCACGGTGGGAAACCAATCGAGAAACTCATCGAGAGAACTGCCGCTCTCCAGATGCTCAAACAAACTGGCCACGGGTACGCGAGTGCCGCGAAAGACTGGTTCACCGCCCATGATCTCGGGATCAACGACGATGGCTGAGGGCTTCAATTCTTGAATCGTCTCGCTCATGGCTGGCAGTGTAGCTGCAATAGACGGCATCTTCAACTTTCGCCTTTGGACTCCACCCGGCATCACTTCTCCAACCCGCCGCCATAGGCCATCTGCGCCCGGATCAGGTCGTGGAGGGTGACCACGCCCAGCAGGTTTTGCTGGTCGTCGCAGAGGATGATCAGGCCGGCGCCGGACTGGATCATGCGGTTCTGGATGTCGCCGATGCTTTCATCGGCGCGGGCGGTGACGGCGGGTTCGGGCAGGGCGTCCTGGCCCATGAGCAGGGCGCGCTCCACATCGCGGCGGCTGATGACGCCGGTGACGCAATTGTCCTTGAGGCAGGGGAAGTTGGCGAAGGGGTGCTGGTCAAAGGCCTGGCGCAGGGTTTCCGGCTGCAAATCTTTGAGGGCGACGGGATGGAAGTTGGCGATGGCCGACGCCGGAAGCTGCTGCCAGCTTTCCAGGTCGCGCGGCGGGATGATGTGGTGGATGTGATGGCCGTCCTGCTCCAGAATGGAGTCGTAGAAATTCGAGGCCGTGAGGCGGCGGCTGATGGACTGGCTGATGAGCGCCCCGAGCATGAGCGGCAGCACCAGCGAGAACTGGTGGGTCATTTCGAAAACGATGAGAATGCCGGTGACCGGGGCGCGCATGACGGCGCCGAGGCAGGCGCACATGCCCACCACGGCCAGCACCGCCATATCCGCCCCATGCACGGGCACCACGAGATTCGCCACTCCGGCGGTGGTGAGGCCGGCCATGCAGCCGAGGAAGAGGGTGGGGGAGAAGATGCCGCCGCAGCCGCCAAAGCCGTAGCACAGCGCCGTGGCCGCCAGCTTGGCCACGAGCAGCAGCGCCGCTGTCTGCCAGATCATGTGGCCCGTCAGGGCTTCCGACAAATCATCGTAGCCCAGGCTGAACACCCCCAGGCGTCCAGTCCAGGCCCAGACTGAAATGCCGATGGCCCAGGCCGGCAGGACGCCCAGCGATGGCAGGGTCCAGGAGGGGAAGGTCTTCTGCCTCCTGGTCCAGCCGCGAAACTTGAGGCTGGACCACTGGAAGGCCAGCCCCACCAGCGCGGCAGCGGCGGCGGCGAAGGGGGTGACCACATACACGGACCAGCCCGGCTCGTCCGGCATGTTCAGCTTGAAAGCGGGCTCCGGTCCCAGCAGGCCGTGCGCCACCAAAGCGCCAAGCACGGAGGCCATCAGCACATTGCCCAGAAAGCGGCTGTTGAGGTCGCCGATCACCTCTTCGAGAACAAAGGTGACGGCTGCCAGCGGCGTGTTGAAGGCGGCGGCGAGACCGGCGGCCGCTCCGGCAGCGGCGGGCATGCGGTGCTTCTGTTTGGCCAGCCCCAGCTTGGTGGCGAGCCAGGAGCCCAGTGTCGCCGCCATTTGCACGGAGGGGCCCTCGCGGCCCAGGCTCATGCCGCCGCCGATGCTCAGCGTGCCGACGACGAATTTCACCCAAAGGATCTTGGGCGAGGCCCAGCCGAAATCCTTCCAGAAGGCGAGTTTCAACTGCGGCACACCGCTGCCCGCCGCCTCCGGGCAGCGGCTGTTCACCATCCAGCCCGAGAGCAGCGCCACCCCCAGCATGAGACCCAGGGTGGACAGCACAAAGAAGGTGCCGCCGCGCTTGGCCCAGGTTTCAAAGGTGGAGTGGTAAACAAGGTGAATGCTCAGGTGAAACAGCACCGCGAGGCCGCCACCAGCCAGCCCATAGATGGCGGTGGCGGCATAGAGCCGTGTTCGCGGCGGCAGTTTGGCCAGGAGGCGTCCTAAATTCATGCCACCTTCCAGAGCACTGAACAGTGTTTTTGGCTAGTCGCAAAAACCCTTACTGGGTCGGCGGGAACGGTCGAAAATGGGGGTGGACCTGAGAAAAAATGGCGAAACGACACTTTTTTTGTCAGAAATCGTCAGGAGGCAGCAAAGAGAAGCGGGTTCCATACGCATTGTCAGGGAACCTGACATGCCCCGATAGGAAGCCCTGTTCCCTCATTTTTTTCTCGCCTTGCGCCTTGAGTTCCTGCTATGAAGTTGTCATTGAATCCGCTACTTCTCTGTTCCTCTGCTATGAAACGTGTGTTCCTGCATTCACGGCTGCTCGTTTTTTGTGCCGCAGCCTTCCTCTTGTTCCTGCCTGCTGTTCGCGCTGCTGACCCTGGCGTGCTGGACACGACGTTTGTCCCGAAGCTTTTCAATGGCGGCGAAGTACAGCTGGCCGCGAGAGCGACGGGCGGGCAGTTGTACATCGGCGGGGACTTCGACTGGGTGAGCGGCCAGCCGGCGGACTGGCTGGCGCGTGTGAACGCTGATGGCAGCGTGGATTCCTCCTTCAATCCGACCAAACCGGTCAATGCCGGTCGTTTTCAGGCGCTGGGCGTGCAGGCCGATGGCAAGCTGCTGGTGGGCTACACCTTCCAAATGCTCTTCTATGCCATGGCAGATGCCACGCCTTCCTCGGGTTCTGGTTCAGCCAGCGCAACAGCCCCCCTGCCATCGTCTTCGGGGGTGATCATTGGTCCCGCCAATCCAGTTCTGCCTATCGAGTCCACGGCGGCTTACATCATCCGGCTGAACACGGACGGCAGCGTGGACAGCACTTTCACCACCGTGGACCTGGGTGCGGACTGGCAGTTTTACGACACGCGTGTGCTGAGATTCATCCGGCCCCAATCGGACGGCAAGATCCTGATCGGCGGCAGCTTCTTGACGGTGGATGGCACGAGCATGCCGCACCTGGCGCGGTTGAATGCGGACGGCACGGTGGACACCACCTTCACGACCACCGTCAATGGCGATGTTTCGGCAGTCCTGGCCTCCAGCGATGGCACGACGCTGATCGGCGGCAGCTTCACCAAGATCAACGGTGCCAAGCTGTCGTTTGGGCTGGCCAAGCTGAAGGCGAATGGCGCTCGTGACACGAAATTTGCTCCTGCCGGCAAGCCGAAGTCGGCAAGCGTGACCGGCATCGCCCCCGGCCTGGGCGGCGGCATCTTGATTGCCACGACGACGACGACAACCTCGAAGAGCGGGGTGGTCAGCAGCACCAGCAATCTGGAGCGGGTCGGCAGCACGGGCACCTACCAGGGCGCGCTGGCGACAAACGTGAAGGGGCAGACCGTGGATGTGGCCCTGCTGGGCTCCGGCCAGGCGGTGCTGGTCTCCGCCACCGGTTCGGCGGCCGCAGGAACCCTCGCGGCAAATTCCCCGGCCCCTGGTCTGGCGGTGTTCTGCAACCTGCCGACCGCCGCAAGCAGCAAGACGGCAGCTCCGCACACCGTGTCTCTGGCGTTCCAGCCAAACGGCGTCGTGAACCTCTCCACGGGTCTGGCGGGTTTTGGCACCAGTGGTGTTGCGGCGGGCTCGACGCCTTCGGGCTTCGCTCCAGTGAATCGCAAACCCAATCCTGTGCTGGCGGATTTCAAGGGC
>CAINXC010000590.1 GCA_903854655.1 uncultured Verrucomicrobiota bacterium
ACCTCCTTCTTTTCCTTCACCAGGAACTGCGACAGCTTCACCACCCGCACCGCAAACGCGTAGCTTTTGTCCCGAACGGCATTTTCTGTCTTCATGCTCAGGCTGTGAAGGTTGAAAATTCTTTCCTAATTCCAAATTCATTCCCCGTGACCCGCTACGCCAGCAATTACCAAGTCACGCAGTTCTTCGCTTCTCACGACATCGAAGTCACCCACGTGCACCGGGAAGGCCCGGTTCGCCATTTGCGCGTCAACGGCCAGCCCCTCACCTTGCCCATGCCCGCCAGCCCGGACGAATGCCTGCGCATCGTCCGGGAATGCATCGCCGCTCAGGAGGCCGCAGGAACGGCCTCCGCTTCGTCGGAGGCTTGATTTCGACATCCTCGTTCCCTTCGGCGAGGCCGGATTGGCAGGTTACAAAATATCCTGCGTCGGCAGCCCGTTCACGATCTCAATGCCTGTGGTGCAGCGGCCATCTGTTTGTTGATCGGACGCTCGGGCATCCGCCAGGATTAAAGTGTGGTGGATGGAATGCCAGCTTGCTTCAATTCTTCATCGGCTGAGGGATGAAACAACTGCAAGTACGTTTGCCGATGGGTCTGGAACCAAGACTCAACCATCTGTCGGTCCGGGCCCGTGGCTGTCTTGCTCTCCGAGAGCAGAGGCATGAGGCAGTCAACGAGCAATTGCCTGGCTTCGCCTTGCTTGCCGCGCTTGTACCAAAGCCGGGCCAGGATCGACATGCTTTCCCCGCGCTCCACGGACGCAGAGACTCCCTGATCTTTGCGTTTGATGAGAAGTTCCTCCGCCAGGTCATCTTGTCCGCAAACAAATGCGGCTTCGCCAAGCGTGGAGTAGCCGCCGAGCTTCTCTGCTCCGCCTTGCAGCAAATCAATCACTTTCCGAATGGCCACCCCCTTGCCGGTCTCTGCAAGTGCCTTGGAATAGGTTCCAAGGTGTTTGCCAACCGGGCTCCAGGTCAAGCTCAGTGCATCCTCGCGTCCTTTGCCTTTGGTCTGTGCTGCGGAATCGAGCAGCTTCTCGTAGGCGCTGATGATTTGTTCTGGGGCTCTAACCGGCGGGGAACCCTTGAGATACTTGGCACGATCAGCCTTGCCTGTGAATGCAAGAAGCCGCCGCCCGATATGCACTCTGAGAACCACGCTATCCTGACAGTCGAAGGGAAAATCTGTTTGCGGATACCACTCGGAGTGCGTGCCATCAAGAACGACCCAGCCTGCGTTGTCATTGAGTGTGGCGCTTGCCAGTCCGACAAGGCGTTCTTTAAGGCCGAGTTTTGGCGAAAGCTCCGCTACCTTCAGCATGGCGGCGGCGCCCAGCGGCGCCCCTTGCCAGTGCCCGAGAAGGACTGCGTATTCGGAGGGATCCTCAGTTACATCATGTTCTTCGATGAGGTTCGCGTTTGTCATCTCCCAGCAGCAATGGATGGCATACGCATCCTCCGGCGGGCGTTGGCTCAGCTTGTATGAAAAGAGGCAGAATGTCACACTGCCAACCAGGCCGCACTCCTCATCATCATCTTCAAGGCCCATCTCGTCCTTGAGCACGTATTTGATCAACCAAAACGGCCTCTTGGTCTGGTCAGGAGGCCAGGCAAGTTCCCTCTGATCCACGATCTCCAAGGAATCGGGATGGCGGCCAAGCTCGCTGGGATGCGCCAGCCAATGACTAAACTCTGACAGCGCGAGAAAATCCGGATTGCTGACCTCCGAAGGGATCACCTCCGATCTACCAAGTTCTTTCAGGTATTGCCGCGCGGTCACGCTGGTTTGCAAGTCGAGACACAGGTCAGTCAGGCGCCGCAATCCCGATTTCCGGCCGCACTTCGCTTCCGCCCAAGCGGATTCAGTGCGGATGGTCTTATCGGGGTGTGACGCCGCGAGGACCAGCAACTCATCACGACGCTGGTGCTTCAGGAAGGGCATGGCAGCGCAAGCGCTTCGGGCATAGCTGTATTCGCCATCTCTCTCGCTCAGGATCCAATTCCGCAGACGCTCGGTGCCGCCATCTGAATCGAAAGGATGAATCATCTCTTCACCATCGATCATGCAGTGATTCGCGGCATCCAACAGGGAGATCGCTATGAACCCCTCAGGTAGAGGATCAGTCAGCGCTGAAAACAACAGTGAATTCTGGGGGTGACCCCGCTCAAAGTTTTGCAAAATGACCGACCACACGTAGTTGTCAGATGCGAACGGCTCCTGGGCGGCTTCGATAATCTTGAGCACGCCGTCAGTTGTTCCGTAGATGGCTAGAATCTTGAGCAGGTAGAGGAGATTCGAGCTGTCGCCGGGCTGTTTGATGGCGCGCGCTTCATCGTACAACCGCATGAGTTCTGGAATGCCCTTCTCCCGCAACACCTCGACCGCAGGACAACCAGCATCCCGGACGTCCATGAACAATTTAGCCAGTTGGTAGGCATTCTCCGCAAGCGTGGCGCCTGTCGTGGCATTGAGTCTTTGCAGCCCCCAGCAGACCGCTTCGCCATCTTTCCGGGAAGCGAGAGCATGATCTTTAAACTCAGACAGCTCATGGCGAAGATCTCCGGAAGCGAGGCCGCGTTCGATGGCTTGCTTGAGCGCATTCTTCCAAAAAGCGAAGTTCATAAGCCCTTATCAAAACTTCCTTTGGCCCGCGGCGCAAGCCCTAGTGCCAAAGTCAGGCCAGGAGAAACGATAAGGTCCGAACTACGGTCGCCGCTCCATGGGGCATCCATTGTCGCCGATGATCCACCCCCCCCGACCGCAAGACCCGGTCTTGTCACATGTCCGCTCAGGCATTTGTGTTCAGTGAGTCTC
>CAINXC010000591.1 GCA_903854655.1 uncultured Verrucomicrobiota bacterium
AGGGCATCACCCGCCCCCATCTCATCGGCCCCGGCATGCCGCACAAGTATCACCCCGAGGTGATCAAGGACGTGCAGAAACTGGTGGAGGAGGCCGTGGCCAAGGGCCGCGACCCATGGCCCGCCAAAGTCAGCATCGAGACCCGGACGCTGGCCTACAACAAGCAGAAATGGGTCACCATTTTGGCGCTCAAGGAGCATTGGCAGGAGTCTCGCGTGGATGCCGAATTCGATGCGAAGACCGGCGTGGTAACGGCTTCGACCAAAGGGGTGACACACCTTGAAATGACGCTGCCACCGGGTGCGAAGTCGCTCAAGATGGACGGCAAGGCAGTGGAACCACTCGGCTCCACCCAAGGGCATCCGCTTGATCTTAAAGTGAGCAATGGGGCCTGGTTCAGCGGTTATGACGAGCCTTTATTGAGCAAGACGCACGGTCTTCAAGGTCCCATCGAAGACGGCTTCAAGAGCCGCTTTCTGATGGTCCTGCCGGATGGCAAATCATCATCCGAAGCTGTGGATGCCTGGGTGCAGGCCGAGTCCGCGCACTTCCTCAAGCGCTGGGCGGGCTTGATGCGCGGCGACGTGCGGATCAAGAAGGCGGGCGAAGTCACCGCCGCTGACATGGAAGAATCGAACCTGGTGCTGTGGGGCACGCCGGAATCCAACTCGCTCATCGGCAAGGCACTCGAGCAAAAGGGTGTGGAATGGACGCCCACAGAAGTGGCCGTGGGCAAACAGAAATTCCCCGCCGCCACCCATGTGCTCACCCTTTGCCTGCCGAACTCGCTGGGCCATGGCCACCGGTACGTGATCCTCAATTCCGGCCTCACCTTCCGCGAGGCGCATGACAAGACCAATGCTCTGCAAAACCCGAAGCTGCCCGACTGGGCGATCCTGGCCATCACCCAGCCGCCCACCTCGGAAGCTGCGGGCAAGGTGGTGGCTGCTGATTTCTTCGACGAGCACTGGCAGGTGATCCCGCGCGTGAAGTCACCCGAGGCGAAGGAGTGAGGTCATGCGTGACGGACTGCTGATCACCGCTTACTGATCACCGCTTCGCGTCATGCGTTTTCTCAACCCCGCCTATCTGAACCTGCTCTGGCTCGCGCTCATCCCGCTGGCCTTGTACCTGTTTCGGCGGCGGGCGAAGCGGGTGCAGGTTTCCACGCTGCTGTTCTTCCGGACTCTGGCGCGCGAGCATCAGGAGTCGGCCTGGCTGCGGCGTCTGAAGCAGTGGTTGTCGCTGGCGATGACCCTGCTGGTCATCCTGCTCGGCGCGCTGGCGCTGGCTCGGCCAACGAAAGAGGCGGCGAGTGATGCCCCAGGCGCGGTGGTGTTCATGATCGACTGCTCCGCTTCGATGGCGGCGCTGGAAGGCGGTGTCTCGCGTCTGGATGAAGCGAAGCGCCTGGCCCGTGAGCGGATCCGCGCCCTGCCTGAAAGCGTGGTGGTGTCCCTGATCGCCTTCGACGACAAGCCCGCCGTGCTGCTCTCGCGCAGCCGCAACCGGCGCGAATGCGTCCGCCTGCTTGACGCTATTGCGGTCACGCCCACGGAGGGCAACACCGAGGCAGCTTTTGCCGCCGCCAGGCGGCTGGCCGAGCTGGACAAGCCCTCGCAAATCTGGCACGCAGGCGATGATGCCGTGAGCGACGCTGCAGGCACGCCGGGTTACCGCTTTGTGGATGTCGCGCTGACGAAGCTGACAAACGTGGGCATCACCGGCTTTCTGATACGCAAAGCGCCGCTCGCACGCGACCGCTACGAGGGTTTCGTGAAGGTCAGCGCCGCTGCGGCGAACGCCGGTCCAGTGAGCGCCACGCTGGAGGCACGCATTGATGGTCGCATCGCCCAGCTTCGCGAGATGGAGCTGAAGCCCGGCGAGTCCGTGCCTTTGATCCTGCCTTTGGAAGGTGTTCATGGCCAGATGCTGGAGCTGGAATTGAAGTGCGCTGGCGACTGCCTGGGCTGGGACAACGCGGTGGTCGCGCCGCTGCCTGAGCTGAAGCCCTTGCTGGTCGCCTGGGTTGCGGAGAAGCCCGATCCCTTCACCGAGCTGGCGCTGGGCTCCCTGGTCGATGCGGGGCGCCTGGACATCATGAAGGGCGATGCGAAGAGCTGGCCGCTCAAGCTCAAGCCGGACGTGTATGTGTTTGAGAACTGGCTCCCTGAAGCGTGGCCCACCGACGCGCCGGTGATTGCCTTGATGCCGCCCCGGAGCTGTGGTCCTTTGCAAGTGAAGCCGCTGCCGGGCGGTGGACTTCCGTACGATGGCGTGCGCTCCGTGGCTGCAGAGCACCCGGTGCTGTACCGGGTCAACACCTCGCACCTGGCCCTCACCCAAACGGCCGTCATGGATGTCTCGCAATCGCTGGAGACGCTCTGGATGGCGGGCAACGAACCGGTGCTCGCGGCCGGTGAGGTCAATGGCCAGCGCGTGGTGGTCTCCGCCTTCTCTCCCAGCCGCTCCGAGCAGCTCGCCCTGCTGCCCGCCTACCCATTGCTCCTGGGCAACGCCCTTTATTGGTGCGCTGAGAACAGTGATGCCTTGAGCGAATTGAAGCCCCAGCGCACCGGCCAGTTGATCACCGCCCCGGGGCTCACGAAATGGCAGGCATGGAACGGCGCGTCCTTTGTCGCCGCCACTGACAGCGTGCAAGGCGGGTTGCTGGAACTCAAGCGCATCGGTGCCTGGGAAACCGCCGATGGCCGTGCCGGAGCCTGCGTGCTGGCGTCTGCCCAGGAAACCAATCTCAGGCAGCGCTCTTCCAGCCCCTCTTCCGCCAGCGGCGATGCGCAGCCGGCGACCCGGCTCGTGCGCAGCGCGAGCTGGCCGCAACTGCTGCTTTGGGCCCTGCTGTCTCTGCTGCTCGTGGAGAGCTTCCTGTTCCACCGCAAGGCGGTGTATTGACGAATGCGGGGGCAGGAGGTATTTTGCATCCATGATCATCAGTCCACCGACTCATCCCCTGCCTACCGACAAGGCCGGTGAGCTCATCTACCCGGTGGACAACGGGGAGCCCTTGAGCAACGACACCGAACACCTGAACTGGATCACGTTTGTCAAGAATGGCTTGGAAGACTGGTTCGCCGACCGGCAGGATGTCTTCGTCGCCGCTGATCTGCTGTGGTATCCGATCAAGGGCCGTCCCGACATCTCCAAGGCTCCGGATGTGATGGTGGTGCTCAATCATCCCGCCGGCCCGCGCATGTCATACAAGCAGTGGGAGGAGAACAATCGCCCGCCGCAGGTCGTGTTTGAGTTTGTTTCGTTGAGCAACACGGCCAGCGAGATGCTGGAGAAGCTGGACTTTTATTCGGATCTGAGCTGCGAGGAGTTTTTCATCTACGACTACCGGCGCGGCAAGTTCAACGCGTTCCTGCGCCAGACTCCGCAACATCCCCTTGCCAGGGTGGATCCAGGCCCGGACGGTTGCTGGCACAGCCCGCTTCTGGGGGTCACCTTTGGCCTTGATCAGCAAGGGGCTCTTTGGGTGCGCCGCCCTGACGGCAAGCTCATGGAAACCCAACGCCAGCTCGCCCGGCGTGCTGAGGCGGAGAGCCAACGTGCCGAGGCTGAGAGCCAGCGTGCTGAGGCTGAGAGCCAGCGTGCTGAGGCTGAGAGCCAACGTGCTGACAAGCTGGCTGCAAAGCTGCGCGAGCTGGGCATCGATCCTGACGCTGTGTGATTTCGCCCCGTCTGCTGCTATTACTGGCGCAGCGCCATGCTGGGATTGATCTTCGTGCAGTGCAGTGCTGGAGCAAGACCGCTCAGGAGGCCCACGACGAGTGCGAGACCGAAAGCGAAGCAGCTCAGGTCCAGGCCGATGTAGGGCTCCAGTTTGCCTGAGAGGAAGGGGGTGACGGCGAGCACCTTGAGCAGCACGATGCCAAACACGACCCCGAGGATGCCGGCGCCCGCGCACAGGGCGATGCTTTCAAAAAGAATCATGCGCAGGATGCGGGAGCGCCGCCAGCCCAGGGCGATGAGAATGCCGATCTCGCGGGTGCGCTCGGTCACGCTCATGAACATGGTGTTCATGACACCGAAGGTGCCCACCAGCAGGGCGATGGCGGAGGTGCCCCAGTTCATGGCTTCAAAGGTCTTCACCCCGTCGTTCTTGGAGGTGACATCGGAGGCGGCGTCCACCCGGTAGGAAGGGAAAATTTTCTTGATCCCGGCCTCGACGGTTTCCAGGCTGGCCTTTTCTTCCAGCCGGACGTTCACGAAGTTCACCTTGTTCTCCTTCTGCATGATCTTCTGCAGGTACGGCAGGGCGACGAAGACGGAGCCGTTCTCCACCACCGCCCTGCCATCGGCGATGCCCACGACGGTGAACTCCTCAACTTCGAGCATGAGAGTGTCGCCGGGCTTCTTTTGCAGGGTTTCGGCGGCCAGGGTGCCGAGCACCACGGCCTTTTCCTCTCCGTCCCTGGGCTTGCGGCCCTGGACGATGTTCAAGGTGTCCCACAAGTAGCTGCCCCACTCGCGTCCGGAGACGACCATGATGGGCACCTGCTCAACGCTGAGCACCTCGGTGAGCAAGTTGGCCGCGGCGGCGATGCCGGGCACCTTGCGAATCTGCTCAATGCTCTTGGCGTCGAACGGCTGGGCCATGATGCCGCCGCC
>CAINXC010000592.1 GCA_903854655.1 uncultured Verrucomicrobiota bacterium
TCCCTGCTCCTTCATTCCTCTGCCCCCCATTCCTTTGTCTTCCATTTCTGTTTATAGGCGGAATCATTCGGCGCATGTCAGGCTGGCCATGCGCGCAGCTCATCACGCGGAGCGTGATGGCCACTTTCGCGTCCCCGAATGTTCCCCGCCGCCCGCGACGTATGTTCCCCGTGCGCACCGCCGTTCCAGCACCTCATTTCCGCGCCTGCCTGCTGCTTCTGCTGGCGGTGTCGCTGCACGGCCATGCGGCGGAGCGGGCGCTGGATTTCAACCGCGACGTGCGGCCCATCCTCTCGGAAAACTGCTTTCGCTGCCATGGCTTTGACGAAAAGGCGCGCAAGGCCCGGCTGCGGCTGGACACGCCGGAGGGGGCGATGCATCCGGCGAAGTCGGGAGCGGTGGCGGTGGTGCCGTTCAAGCCGGCGGACAGCGAACTGGTGAAGCGCATCACCAGCACCGAACCCGATGACCTCATGCCGCCTGAGAAGAGCGACAAGAAGCTCAGCGCCGCGCAGATCGAAACCTTGCGCCGCTGGGTGGCGGAGGGGGCGAAGTACGCGAGGCACTGGGCCTTCGAACCGCCGGTGCCGGTCGCGCCGCCGGCGGTGCGGCAGAAGGACTGGCCGCTCAACGACATCGACCCCTTCGTTTTGCAGCGCCTGGAGCGGGAGGGCCTGCAACCCTCGCCCGAGGCCGGCCCCGCGCGCTGGCTGCGCCGTGTGTCGCTGGATTTGACGGGGCTGCCGCCGACGCCGGAGGAGGTGAGGCGGTTTGAGAAGGAGATACAAGACACGAAGATACAAGACGGTAAGATTCAAGATGCAAGATCTGAGGGACGGTCTTCTGGATCTTACATCTTGAAATCTTGCATCTTGAAGTCTTCGACCTTGCAGTCTTCCGTCTATTCGCGTTGGGCCGACAAGCTTCTCGAATCCCCGCACTTCGGCGAACGGCTGGCGCTCGACTGGCTCGACACGGCGCGCTACGCGGACACCAACGGCTACTTCGGCGACCACCCGCGCCAGGTCTGGGCGTGGCGCGACTGGGTTATTGAAGCCTTCAACCGCAACCTGCCGTTTGATCAGTTTACCATCGAGCAGCTCGCGGGTGATCTGCTGCCCAACCCCACGCGCGACCAGCTTGTGGCCACGGGCTTCCAGCGCAACTGCATGTCGAACAACGAAAGCGGCATCATCGACGAGGAGTACCGCGTGGAGTACGTCATCGACCGCCTCAACACCGCCGCCGCCACCTGGATGGGCGTCACCGTGGGCTGCGCGCAGTGCCACGATCACAAGTACGATCCGCTCACGCAGAAGGAGTTCTACCAGATGTTCGCCTTCTTCAACAGCACGAGCGACACCGGCCTCATCACCAAGGACAGCCCGCCGCCCACCATCGAGGTGCCCACGCCCGAGCAGCAGGCGGAAGTGGAGCGCCTGGGCGTCGCGCTGAAGGCCGCCGAACAAGGCGTGGCGCCGCTGGCGGCAGGTTTGCAAAAGAGCATGGCGGAGTGGGAGAAGACCGCGCTGCCGGGCCTCGCTCCGCTGCCGGCGAATCCGCTGGCGTTCTATGATTTTAACGACCACCTGGGCGACGCGAAGGGCCTGGGCACCACGATTGCCTTTGTGCCGGGCATCAATGGCAGCGCGATCAAGCTGGATGCCACGCAGCATGTGGAGGCGGCGCTGCCTTCCTGGAACGCGGATGGTCCGTGGTCGGTGGCCGTGTGGTTGAAGCCTGAGGGGCCGCTGAGCTGCGTGTGGTCGAAGATCGGGCCCGTGGAGCCGCGTCGCGGCGTGGAGGTGATCTGGCAGAAGGGCCGGTTGCAGGTGAACCTGGTGCATCAGTGGTCGGTGAACGCCATCGAGGCGGTGACCCGCAATGCCGTCACCGACAAGGCCTGGCATCAGGCCATTGTCAGTTATGATGGATCGGGCAAAGCGGCGGGATTGCAGGTGCTTCTGGACGGGCAGCCGGTGAGCCTAACAATCAATCGCGACACCTTGGGCGGAACGATCGGCAATGCCGAACCGCTGCGCATCGGCCGCCGCGATGCGGGCATGGGGTTCCACGGGCTGCTCGATGAGTTCCGCGTGCTGTCGCGCGTTACTTCGCCAGGGGAGGCTGCGGCGTGGTTCGAGAGTGAGCGGGTGCGCGGCGTCCTCGCCACAGCTTCGGCCAAGCGCGGGCAGGAGGAGCAGGCGCTGCTGCGCAGCTACTACCTCAGGCATCACGCCCAGCCGCCGCTGCGTGCGGCCTATGAGCGCCTGGCGCAGGCGAAGGAGCGGGAGCAGGCCGCGCGCGCAGCCATTTCTCTCGCCCTGGTCATGCAGGATCTGCCGCACCCGCGCGACACCCATGTGCTGCTGCGCGGCCAGTACGATCACCCTGGCGACGCGGTGGAGCCGGGGGTGCCCGCCGTGTTCCCCGCCATGCCTGCCGACGCCCCGCGCAACCGCCTTGGCTTCGCCCGCTGGCTGGTGGGTCCGGGCAATCCGCTCACGGCCCGTGTGGCGGTGAACCGCCTGTGGCAGATGTGCTTTGGCGAGGGGCTGGTGCGCACTCCGAATGACTTCGGCACCCAGGGCGAGCCGCCCACTCATCCTGAGCTGCTGGATGCGCTGGCGCTGCGCTTCGTGAGCAGCGGCTGGGATGTGAAGGCGATGCTGCGGCTGATCGTGCTCAGCGCCACCTACCGCCAGTCCTCCGCCGCCTCCGCCGAACTGATGCAGCGCGATCCGGAGAACCGCCTGCTGGCGCGCGGCCCGCGCTTCCGCCTGCCCGCCGAGCTGATCCGCGACCAGGCCCTGGCGGTGTCCGGCCTGCTTTCCCCGCGCGTGGGCGGCCCCAGCTCCAGGCCCTGGCAGCCGCCAGGATTGTGGGAGGCGGTGTCCTACAACGGTGAGGAAACCTATGTGCCTGATTCCGGCGACGGATTGTGGCGGCGCAGCCTCTACACCTACTGGAAGCGCCAGGCGCCGCCGCCCGCGCTCATGTCCTTCGATGCGCCCACCCGCGAAAAATGCACGGTGCGCCGCGCCCGCACCAACACGCCCTTGCAGGCCCTGGTGCTGCTCAATGACGACACCTGCGTGATTGCCGCACGCGCCCTGGCTTCTCGCACGCTGCAGGGAACGGGAACCGATGACGACCGCCTGCGCACGATGTTCCAGCGGGTGACCTCGCGTCTGCCGGAGCCGCGCGAACTGGCCTTGCTGCAAGGCCTCATTGAGCGCCAGCGCGACCTGTTTAACAAAGACAAGGGCGCGGCGGAAAAGCTGCTGGGGGTTGGCGACCTCTCGTTCGGCGCAACGTCCGGTCCTATTGAGCTGGCTGCCTGGGCGAATGTCGCGCAGACGCTGTTGAACCTTGATGAGGCGATCGTGAGACGATGAACCGCAGGCACTTTCTCAACCACACCGGCTTCGGCCTTGGCGGCGCGGCGCTCACCTCGCTGCTGTTTCGCGACGGCCTGCTGGCCCAGTCCGCGCCGGGCTTTGCGCCGAAGGCGAAGCGCGTGATCTACCTGTTCATGCACGGCGGCCCCTCGCAGCTCGATCTCTTCGATCACAAGCCCGGCCTGCGCGCGCTGCACGGGCAGGAGCTGCCGGCCTCCGTGCGCGGCGACCAGCGGCTCACGGGCATGACCAGCGGCCAGAAATCGCTGCCGGTCACCGCCTCGCTGTTCAATTTCCGGCGCCATGGAGAGAGCGGCGCGTGGGTGAGCGAACTGCTGCCGCACACGGCCGGCATTGTCGATCAGCTCTGCTTCATCCGCTCCATGCACACGGAGGCGATCAATCACGATCCCGCCGTCACCTTCCTGCAAACCGGCAGCCAGCAGCCCGGCAGGCCCAGCTTCGGCGCGTGGACCAGCTACGGGCTGGGCAGCGAGAACGCCAGCCTGCCGGCCTTCGTGGTGCTGCTCTCGCGCGGCAGCGCGGCACGCCCGGCGGACCCGCTGTACGCGCGGCTGTGGGGCTCCGGCTTCCTGCCCTCCAGTCACCAGGGCGTGGCGTTTCGCAGCAGCGGCGACCCGGTGCTCTACCTTTCCAATCCGCCCGGTGTCAGCGCCGCGATGCGGCGCGACCAGCTCGGCGCGCTCGCCGCCCTGAACCGCGAGGAGCAGAAGCGCGAGGCGGATCCGGAGATCGACACGCGCATCAGCCAGTACGAGATGGCCTTCCGCATGCAGACCAGCGTGCCCGATCTCACCGACATGCGCGACGAGAGCGCCGCCACCTTCGATTCGTACGGGCCTCAGTCGCGCCAGCCGGGCACCTTTGCCGCGAACTGCCTGCTCGCCCGCCGCATGGCCGAACGCGGCGTGCGCTTCATCCAGCTCTACCACCGCGGCTGGGACCAGCACTACAACCTCCCAGGCGACCTGCGCCTGCAATGCGGCGACATCGACCAGCCCTGCGCCGCGCTGATCAAGGACCTGAAGCAGCGCGGCCTGCTGGACGACACCCTCGTCGTCTGGGGCGGCGAATTTGGCCGCACCACCTACAGCCAGGGCAAGCTGGAGGCCGCGAACTACGGCCGCGACCACCATGGCCGCTGCTTCACCATGTGGCTGGCCGGCGGCGGCGTGAAGCCCGGCCTCCTGCACGGCGAGACGGATGACTTCTGCTACAATGTGACACGCGATCCCGTGCATGTGCACGACCTCAACGCCACCCTCCTGCACCTGCTGGGCATCGACCACACGCGCTTGATTTACCGCTTCCAGGGCCGCGACTTCCGCCTCACCGATGTGCATGGCGAGGTGGTGAAGGCGGTGGTTGGGTAGGCGGGTTACACCCCATCGCGTGTGGTCTGACCGGCGGTAGGATGAGGAACCATGAACAAAATCATCCTTCTCGCCGCCGTCTCCGCCTGCCTCGTCGCCTGCGATGCGCGCATCAACACCGCCCCGTCCGAAAAAGCGCCGGAAAAGGTGATCGAAAAAAACACCACGATCGTCACTCCACCCGCCAAGGAGGAAGAGAAGAAGACCACCACGACGACTACTGAGATCAAGAAGTAGAGGACTGAGGACCGGGCGTTGACGGCGGTCATGTGATTCCCTGATTTTACAGGCAAGGGAATGGGGGCAGTGGAATGAACGGCTCAAGAACGAAACCGGCCCAAGGCGGGTAGGGCGGGCTGTCCCCAGCCCGCCGCCTTGGGCCGCCGGTCTTCGAAGGCCAGGGAGAGAAGCGGAGCCCTACGGCCTGCAATGACGGCGCTGTGGGGATTGCCTCGCTATGCTCGCCCTTCGGGCAGCCTGCGGCTGGCTACCTGCGCTTCGCTACGGTTCAGCGCCCCACCTTGCGTTGGGCGCAAACCAGCAAAGGGATTTTTCGATGAGCTTGCCTTACAGGACACCCGGGCAACCCCAGGGCTGGATTCCTAGAGGCATTCAGGCTCCAGAACAAACTAAAGTTCTTTACGGCCACTTGAAAAAACTCTGCGTCCTCTGCCTCTCAGCCCCTCTGCGGCAAAGCGGAGTCACTCAGAGGCTTATTTGGCCGCAAAGGGGCTGAGAGGCAGAGGACGCAGAGATCATTCGGGCGAAGTTTTGCAAGCACCTCTTTTGACCACGGGAAACACCTGACACCATAGGCTCTTCGAAGACATGCAGAAGGATGGCGGCAAGGATGGCGGCAAGGATGGCTTCGCTGGCTCTCATGGACATGGTGCGATGTTAGCGAATTGCACGGTGGCTGGCCATCTGAAAACATGGGCTGGCGTCGCGCTCCGCAGCCACAGTCAGGAAAGTAGCCATCACGCTCCGTCGTGATGAGCCCTGTGCATTGTTTGCCCGAGAAAGCGTGGAATCATTCGGCGCCTGTAAGGCTGGCCATGCGCACAGCTCATCACGCGGAGCGTGATGGCTACTTTCCTGAGGCCGCATGTTCCCCGCCGCCCGCGAGGTATGTGCCCCGTGCGCCCCGCCGTTCCAGGCCCGGCACCTCTCACGCTACTTATCGCTGTGAAAGAAAAGATTTTCATTATTGGGTTCAAATATGTCGAAGGCGTTTTCGAGTTCATGTTGCTTTTCGAACTCGATTGTCCAAGGTTTCCATTTACCATTCTCCAAGATAAAAGGACTAAGCGCCATTGGCCCGGTGGGAGGCGCTTCCTCAAAATTGAAACAAACGTACATCGCTTTGAGTTCGCCTTGAGTGATGAAAACAAGGTTTCTCACCCAAATGCGGTGGCGTTCTGGATGAACCTGTGCATCTTTGACCATCGATTGCACCCCCTCCATAGTGATCTCTGTTCGATCTGCTGTAGGAATGAGTGATTTCGCGGCCTCCACGGAGAGGTCTTGAGGGTGTTGTATCCGCGCAAAGGCATCAAGCTCGGGAAACTGCGCAAGCCCGGGAACCTGACTGACAGGAGTATCTAAGCCAACGTGAATGGCAGGAGACACTTCTTTGATCTCCACATCAGTCAGTTTCCCGTTGACGGAGATGCCCTTTTTAACCACTGACGACTTAGATTTTGGTAAACTTTGAGGCAATGATGATTGTGACCACAATGGCTGACTGCCCATCAAAACCGATGCAATGCAAATGGCGGAAATTTTCGTTATCATCAGTGCTTTCGTCATTTGGAGAAACTAGGTTTTTGCTGCCGTCTTCGGTCATTTAGCAAGCCCATACCCAGGTAGCAGTCGTCAAACTCGGGCAACCCTGGGCTGGAATCCTGGAGCCCCTCCCGCCTTAAATCCGAATATAAATCCCGCGCTTGTACAGCCAGCGGGCCGTGAGCAGCATGAGCATAAAATTCGCCACGGAGCCGATCCACACCCAGGCTGATCCTGGGTGGCCGACGAGGCGCACGGCGATGTCGTGGAAGAAGCCCATGCCGCTGACGAGGTAGAGGAAGATGGGATTGGCGCCCACCCACACGCAGGGGGCGGCCCAGCGCTTCCATTGCAGGCCGTCCACGATGCCGTAGAACACGCCCAGCAGGATGGAACTCCAGCCGGCGGCGACCAGCACGAAGCTGGAGCTCCAGACCTTTTTCACCACCGGGAAGAAGGGCTCCCAAAGCCAGCCCAGCGTCATCACCGCCGCGCCCACCACGATGAGCTCCAGCACCTTCTTGCGGGTGGAGAGGGAGCTGTTGAGCGCCTTGCCGGCCAGCACGCCCAGCAGCCCGGTGGCGATGGCGGGCAGGGTGCTGAGGATGCCCTCGGGGTCATGGTCCAGCCCCTTGTACGGGCGGCCGGGCAGCCACAGCTTGTCGATGTAATCGGCGAAATTGTGCCCCTCGGCAAAATCACCCGCGCCGAAGCCGGGCACCGGAATGAATTTGAGCATGAGGAAGTAGCCCACCAGAATGCCGATGGTGGTGATGATCAGCCCGCGCACTTGCAGCACCAGGGACAGCATGCCGGCGATGGCGGAGGCAACGCCGATGCGCTGCAGCACGCCCAGCCAGCGGATCTTGTCGAAGCCCTCGCTCAGGCCGCCGGAATAGATCACGCCGATGACAAAGATGATCAGCGCCCGCGCCACCAGATGCCGCACCGTCGCGCCCATGCCGTCGCGTTGCAGGCGTTTCGGCAGCGCCAGCGTCATCGACACGCCCGCGATGAAAAGGAACAGCGGGAAGATCAAGTCCTCGAAATGGAAGCCCTCCCATTCCACATGATCCAGTTGCGTCAGGATCAGGTTTCCTGCCCAGGTGCCGGGAAGGTAGCGCTGTGCGAGCGCTTCCAGCACCCCGCCGAAACCCAGGATCCAGAACATGTCGAAGCCGCGCAGCGCGTCGAGCGAAAGGAGTCGTTGCGGGGCGGGGGAGGGGGTTTCTTCCGGCATAATGCGGGGAGGCTATCAAGACCGGCATGAATTGTCCACCGCGATCAGGATCGGCGAGGCAATGGGTTCGTCCGGGAAGTGGGTGCATACACCGAGGACGCGAGTTCGAAAGTAGCTGCGCTCGCAAGAGCGTGGGGCGCTGGACTTCGCAAAGCACGGGGACGCTCTTTCCACCTTCTTGCGAAGGCAGCCACCTTGGAGGCGCCGGGCATGGCAAAGCGAGAAGCAGGAAGTAGCTGCGCTCGCAAGAGCGTGGGGCGCTGGACTTCGCGAAGCACGGGGACGCTCTTTCCACCTTCTTGCGAAGGCAGCTACCCTTGTATGCCCCCGAACTTCCCGACTGAATCAAAAAATCAGCGCACCGGGAATTTTTCAGCGCCGCCGCCGGTCTGGATGAGCGGAGGCCGTCAACACAGGCCCCGCCCATTCCCATGAAAACACCATCCGCCCATCCCTCCCATCTCATCACCCGCAACCATGGCGACGACGCGCTCGACCGCCGCGGCTTCCTCAACTGCATGGCCTGGGCCGGCACCGGCATGATCTGGACCGCCACGGGCGGCCTCATGAGCTCCTCGCTGCTCAACGCCGCCGAGCCCGCCGTGCCGGGAGCGGACTTCAGCTTCGTGCAGATCAGCGACAGCCACATCGGCTTCAACAAGGAGGCTAACAAAGATGTGATTGGAACGCTGAAGGCCGCCGTGGCGAAGATCAACGCCCTGCCGAAGGCCCCCGACTTCATCCTGCACACCGGCGACCTCACGCACCTTTCGGAGGCGGAGGAGTTCGACACGCTCGACCAGATCCTCAAGTCCGCCAAGGCAGGCCCGGTCATCTATGTGCCCGGCGAGCACGACATCCTCAACGACAACGGCAGGCAGTACCTGGAGCGCTTCGGCAAGGGAACGAAGGGTGCGGGCTGGATGAGCTTCGATCATCGCGGCGTGCACTTCATCGGCCTGGTGAATGTCGCGGCGATCCGCGAGGGTGGGCTCGGCGTGCTGGGCGAGGAGCAGCTTGCCTGGCTGGCCGATGACCTGAAGGCCGTGGGCGACAGCACCCCGGTGGTGGTCTTCGCCCACATCCCCTTGTGGACCGTGTATCCGAAGTGGGGCTGGGGCACCGATGACGGCGCCCGCGCGCTGGCGCTGCTCAAGCGCTTCGGCTCCGTGACCGTGCTCAACGGCCACATTCATCAAATTGTTAAAAAGGTGGAGGGCAACGTCACCTTCCACACCGCCATGTCCACCGCCTTCCCGCAGCCCGCCCCCGGCTCCGCGCCCAAGCCCGGCCCCATGAAGGTGGATGCCGGCAGGCTGCGCGGCGTGCTCGGCATCACCCAGGTGAACTACGTCGAGGGCGGCCACTCGCTGGCGGTGGTGGATTCCACGCTGGGGTGACATCTTGATGGCCGGATGACATCTCTGTGCGCGAAGCGTTTTGGAACCGAAGCGCAGCGGAGACAGCCAGCCGAAGGCTGCCCGAAGGGCGAGCGCAGCGAGGCAACCGATAGCGCTACACCGCTTTGAGAGGCCGGGAAACCTGGTTTTAAGAGAAGGACAGCCGGAGCATTGCGGTGTGTCCTTGCTTCAACTATTGGAAAACCGGGAGCCAGTCGCTCCGGCAAAAGCGGTGTCGCGCTTTCGCTTGCCACCGCACTCCACGACGCTTCGCGCACTGCAAGGCCACCGGCCAAGACATTCACCAAGAAATGCTATGCTGTGTTGGTTTGTATGACAAAACTCCGCAAATCTCTCTCCGTCGTTGCCCTCCTCACCCTGCGTGCCGTGGCCGGGAGTCCACCTCCGGCCCCGTCCCTGGTCGAGACCGGCCGCCATCTCTACCTCTTCAACTGCGCCCACTGCCATGCCGACGACGCCAGCGGCGACGAAGGCCCCGATCTGCACGGCCTCAAGCGCAGCGACGCCCGCATCGCCTCCCTCATCCTGAACGGCATCAAGGGCGAGATGCCGCGCTTCAATCAAAAGCTGAGCGAGGCTGATGTGAAGGCGCTCACGGCGTTCTTGAGGGAGTTGAAGCAGGAGCGCTCCAGGTGACCTTCGCGCCCAGGACCCAAGCCAGTGGCTCACGTCGCCCCCGACGTGAAACCAAGAACCAGCGCGCAGCGCCAAGCCTCCATCATGGCATCCTTGGGAAGGACGGGGCAAGGCTTACCGGTCGTCTGGTTCATCCTTGAGGTTGGCGCGGAAGAACGTTGAGAGGAGGCAATGAACATTGAAAGACCGCATGTCATGTGAGCGCGGTTGGAGTACAGACTTTAGTCTGCAGGGGTGGCGGACCATCGAGCAAACACCCCTTCGGAGCCGTCCTCCGCTTCGACGCGCAGTCTTGAAAGCCGGTGCAGTTTCCCGTGGTCTGTCTGATGAGGGGGCGGCATTTGCTTTGGGACGACGCCATCCGCCGGCCCGCAGACTAAAGTCTGTACTCCAGCCGCGCCATCCACGCGCAGGGTGGTTACCATCCCCAAGATGACCCGGACGATTCGAATGAAGAAAACGTTGCGGGGTTGCTGTGGCATGAATGCAGATGTTAGGTGTGGCATCAATGTTATGCCATCACCCCTCCGTCGCCGCAATCGCCGCGCGCAGCTCGGCCAGCACCTTTTGCACCTCCACCGCCGGGTCGTAGTTCTTGCGGTGCATCGACAGGGTTTCGATGGGCAGCCAGCCGCGATAGCCGGCCTTGCGGATGATGGCGACGAGCTTCTTCATGTCGGTGCGCGGCGAGTCCGTGCGGCTGTGCATGGTCTCCTTGATCTGCCAGTTCACCGCGTAGGGGGCCAGCAGCGCGATGTCGGCATAGGGGTCCTCGGTGGTGTACTTGCCGGTGTCCACCAGGGCGGCGCAGGATTCGTGGTCCACGCGCTTGAGCAGGCTCAGGTGCTGCTCGCCGGTGCCGATGAAATCGCCGTGGTTCTGCGCGGCGATGACGACGCCGAACTTCTGCGCGTGCTCCGCGCATTCGCGCAGCGCATCGGCCATCCACGCCTCCACCGACTCGCGCGGGGCTCCGGCGGCCGCCTCCTGCCAGTCCTTGTACGGCTTCTGCGAATCCGCAAACACGCGCACGGCGGGCGCGCCCAGCCGGGCCGCGACCTCGACCCAGGTCTTGATGATCTGCACGCCCTCCACGCGCACGGCCTTGTCGGCGGCGGTGAAGTCGTTGCGCACGCCCGTGCCGCTGATCGCCAGCCCCAGGTCGTGCGTGTGGCGCTTGATGCGGTTGAGGTAGGCGTCGTCCGGCGCCTTGGGATAGCCGGGGAAGAAGTAGCCGGTGAGGTCGATGGCATCGAAGTCCTGCTTCGCCGCGAAGTCGCACACCTGGAACAGGTCCACGCCCTTGCTTGGGTCGGCGGCGTTCGCGGTGAGCAGCTCCAGGAATGAATAGGCGTTGAGCGCGGGCTTCAGGTGCGCGCCCCCCTCGCGCTTGATGGGAGCGAAAGCAGCGGCAGCGCGGCTGAACGGCAGCCCCGTGGCGGCGGCCAGCGGCAGCAGGGCGGCATGTGCTTCAGGAAGTGACGGCGGGTGGTGGCGGCTGGGGGCATGGTGGTGGGGGAGGAGGGGACTGCGTGAATCATGGGGAGGGACCTTCAACCGACTGGCATGGCGGGTGCCGGTCTCTGATGCTTTTGCGCTCTCACACTGTGGTGATAGCAGGCGATTCGCCGACGAAACACTTTGAGGAGGAAAATGGAACAAATCAATCCGGCCGTGAGCACGTAAACGGCGATCCACCTGGAGTGACCCTGGAATGGAATGGCGATCAATGCGATCCAGACATCTCCCCACCGGGAGGAAAGGCGACGCCAGGTTCGCCAGCGAGCGACGCGGAATGCAAACAAGGTCAGGGCGACCCCCAGGGCAAGAGCTTGGGCCGTCCAGGACGGCTGAACCCATAGATTCAACCCGATCATGCCCAGGACGGCGATGATCTGCCATTGCCAGCCGTACGGCCGTGGTGCGACCCTGCCCTGATGCGTGTCCCTGAGAGGTGCATTCACGCGGCGGAGGGAGGGATTGGGAGGAAGGTTTTCATGGGTGGCGCACGAGCGTTCGTAGGCATCAGGTGTTTGGATTCCTTTTGAATCTGGCGGCATCGGAGGTCCGGGCCTTGTCTAACCCATCAAGAATACCGTTTTCGTTCCCGGGGTGGCAAGAACTGAAGCAGGCTTTTTCTTGGATGCTCCCGCCTGGGATGTCGCCGCCACAGCGGGCGACGGGGTAAGGCGCTGCGCGCATTGTTTTTGATTCACGCCGGGGGCGGCGTGAGGCACATAAAGTGGCAACCGTCGCCCTCGACGGGTTTCGAAAACCAACGCGCGCAGCGCCACACTCTCCTGCCCAGCGCTCGGGAACTGCCAAGCCAGGATTTTACGGTTTGCTCCCTTGTTCATCAATGAACAGATGCGGTCGGAACTCGCGCAATGCCGCATCGATGTCCTGGCGCAGCGGCGCATCGCTGTCTCCGATGATCAGAATGGCCTGGCGACAGGGGCCGGAGCAGTTCGAAGCCGCTGTGACAAAGGTGAAAAACAGCACATCCTCCACAGTGTCCTTCGCGTGCCAGGTGGTGAGAAACATCCTGTCGTCGGGCACATCATAGGTGGGCGCGAACTCATTGACCAGCGATTCGTCGATCATGTCGTGCAGCCGCTCGCAGTCATGTCCGGCGCAGATCGCCCATTGTGGACGCAGGGCGACAATCTGTTCGGACAATGCCATTTGCTCCTCGCGCGAAATGTTCGTATCCACAACGAACAACGTCACGCTGTGGAGGCCTGCTCCTGCCAGAGGGGCAGGGACCCGATAAGGACGGGTGAGAACTGCCAGGACGATTGACTCATTCGTTGCCATAATTGTAGATGTTAGGCGCTGTCGTACATCACATGCGTTTCAATTTCCTCGGGTACTTCGGCAGCTTCGCCGCCGCCCACTGGCGGAAGAGCCCTTGCTGCTCCTCTGTCGTGGCGGCCTTCGGAATGAGGGAGCAAAACCCGTTGTCCGACAAATCGAGCATGAAGTAGTCGGGGGACTCATGCCACGCGATGTAAAAGGTCCACGGAAACTCGCTGCTCACGGATTCGGTTTTCATGGCGAGCTTTTCCGGTGCGATGTAGAGAGTCCTTCTTTCGTTTACACAGGGCGAGCCCGCCAGAAGTCGGGAGGGGGGCGACCAACCATCTTCTGGTTATGGTGGCTGTCCAGGCCAGGGCGATCACAGGCCCCAGGGCGTGTCGTCCACCAACGTACAGGATAAAACCAGCGGCAACCGGCCAGCAAATCGACTGAAAAATGGGCATGCTCACAAACAGCCTCTTGCGCAGCACACTGGCATAGGTTTTGGGATCCCCCGTGCAAGACGAGGCTATCCGTGGTATCAATGCCCATCTTTATGGAAATGCGAATGAGCCAGCCGGACACAGGAACGCGTCTGCCGACCAAGGCGGAGAAGCTCGAGCTCATGCGCAATCAGCCCTTGCGCACCTCCGAGGAGTCGTTGGCGAAGGCCCGGGAGGACAAGCAACGCCAGTTGAGCGAGCGCAATATGCCGCCTGCACCAAAGAAGCCCTGAAGGACTGGGCCCGCCAACAGGGCCTGCTGGTAACCAAACTGCCGGACCGGTGGAAGGCCGACAGCCCCGACGACGTGGGCATAGGCGAGCACCATGTGTTCAAGGAGGGCAACCGCTGGGTGAAGATCACCCAGGGCGATGGTGACGCTTTCGGCCTGTACCCGCAGCTTGCTGACAAAGCGCCGGGCTGGGTGCTGGGCATGGACGATGCTACCGCCGCTCACTACCTGCAACGCATCCAGGATGCGGGTCGTAGGTGAACTCGAAAGCTTCGTTCATGTGTGGGGAGGAGTGGAGGGGCGATCAAAGCTGGCGCAAGGCGGCGATGCAGCCAGGCTATCGCAATGCCTGCGGAGGGTCACGCCGTTTCTGAAGCGGCCAGCACGCCAAACGGTGTTCACCAGCACTTGCCCAAGCCCGCACACGGCGCTTTCATGGCGGCCCCATGACTCACGATCCCCACGCGCTGCCCACTTCTGTTGACTGGTCGCACTGGCTGCTGGAAAACCGGGTGCGGGCCGGGGACTGGGTGGTGGATGCGACGGCGGGGAACGGGCATGATACACTTTTCCTGGCGCGGCTGGCGGGGGCGCAGGGCCGGGTGTTTGCGTTTGATGTGCAGGAGGCGGCGCTGGCGTCCACCCGCGCCCGCCTGCTGGAGGCCGGGGTGCTGGATGCGTGCACGCTGATCCATGCCGGCCACCAGCATCTTGCGGAGCATCTGCCGGCGGAGGCGCGGGGCAGGCTGGCGGCGGTGATGTTCAACCTGGGCTGGCTGCCGGGCGCCGACAAGCAGTGTATCACCCACACGGCGAGCACCATGCAGGCGGTGGCGCTCGCCCTGGAATGGCTCAGGCCCGGCGGGCTGCTCACCATCGTGGTGTATCCGGGTCATGCCGGGGGAGAGGAGGAGTCGCAGGCGGTTGGGGCATGGGCCGGCGCACTGCCGTCGCATTCGCACGAAGTGCGCCACATGCGTTCCGCAAATAGGAAAGGTCGCAGCCCTGAGTGCTGGGCGATTCGTCAAAGACCAAACAAAGCTGAAATATCAGGCTGGTAATTGCAGCAGGTTATGGAAATTCGCTCTTGGCAGAGTGAGTAGAAAATTAACTTTTCGACAGCCCTCAATGAAGATTTGCAGAGTTCAACGGCGTCTGCCATTCATTCGCCATCATGAACTCCCGGCATGTAGCAACCTCCTCTAAACACGCCGCTTGTGCGATGGCTGGCCTGGCCTCGCTTGGCCTGCTGATTTTAGGTTCATCAAGGGGCGTAGGCCAGGAGGCGCAGGCGGATGCGGTGCGTTCGGCCATCCCTGCGGCGGAGGTGGCCATGGCGCTGCGGGCCGAGCCGGCGATTGAGATCCGCGCCGCCATTCCCATGCAGCCCATCCCCATGCCGACCTCGCGCAGCCCGCTCGACATGAGCCGGGCCAGCGGCTACGCCGGTCACATTGTGGGACGTGATGAGACGCTGGAGTCGATCGCGGCGAAGGCGGGCTGCACGGCCCAGGTGCTGCGCGCCTACGATCACATCGTCGGTCCGGTGTCTCAGGGGCGCGCGATCATCGTGCCGCTGGTGAATGCCAGCGCCCCGCAGATGGAGAGCAAGCCGGTGCTGGTGGAGCGCGGCCTCACCCGCCGCCCCTACGTGGCGCTCACCTTCGATGCGGGCTCCACCGCCGAGCCGCTGCCGAAGCTGCTGCAAACCCTGCGCGACCATCATTTGAAGGTCACTTTTTTCGTCACCGGCTTCTGGGTGCGCGAGAATCCCGCCCTGCTGCAGCAGATCGTGGCCGACGGCCATGAGCTGGGCAACCACTCCCTCACGCATCCAGACATGCGTCACCTTGAGGACATCCGCATCAAGCATGAGCTGCTGGAAACCGAGCGCCTGGTGAGGAACGCCACCGGCGCCACCTCCCGCCCCTACTTCCGCCCGCCCTATGGCGCGTACAACGACCGCGTGCTGCAGGTCGCCGAATCCCTGGGCTACCTGCCCATCTACTGGACGCTCGACTGCCTCGACTCCGTGGGCGCCCGCAAGAGCCCCGAGTTCATTGCCGACCGCGTGACCCGCAAGCTTTCGCGCGAGCAGATGGTGGGCGCCATCGTTCTGATGCATGTGGACAGCATGGCCACCGCCGATGCGGTGCCCACGATCCTGAGCCGTTACGCCGAGATGGGCCTCTCCGTGGTGACCCTCTCCGAGGTGCTCAACGAGGGCGGTCAGTCGGTGGCGGTGGGGCGGTAGCCGTGGCTTGCCGGGGGCTTTCAGTCGTCCTCGGATCAGTTCATTCGCAGCGTTGCTCCACGCTTCCTGTTCGCGGTTGGAGTACAGACTCTAGTCTGCCGGGGTGGCGGATCATTTATGAACCTTCCACTCCTTGAGCCCACCGGGGATCCTTCCCGGGCGCGATGGAAACAAGGCACGTCTCCGTGGTCCGGCATTCGTGAAGCAAGCAGCGCCGGGAGAAACCTGCCGCCACCCCCAGACTAAAGTCTGTACTCCA
>CAINXC010000593.1 GCA_903854655.1 uncultured Verrucomicrobiota bacterium
AGATTCAAAAGGGCGGTGGCAAGGGCGAACCAAGCGGACTGCTCGTCGCCATCCGCCTTTTCGCGGTCATGGAGCTGGCGCAGGAGCTTCAGCTCGGCCGGGAGCGGCTCACGGGCCACGGCAAGGCTGAAGGCGTGGCGCAGCCGGGTGTCCAGATCGGCGGCGGGCAGCTCGTGTAGAACACGGGCGGCGAAGGCATGCGCGGCCTCCACATAGACCGGATCATTGAGCAGCGTCAGGGCCTGGAGCGGCGTGTTTGAGCGCAGCCGCTTCACCCGGCAGGACAGGCGCGTGGTGGCGTCGAAGCTGATGAAGCTGGGATAGGGCGACATGCGCTTGAGCACCACGTAGATGCCGCGCCGGTACTGCTCCGCGCCGGGGCTCACCCGGTACTCGTACTGGGCGCCGCCCACCTTGGCCCACAGCCCGTCCGGCTGCGGCGGCCGGATCGGCGGGCCGAAGGACTTCAAATTGAGCAGACCGGAGACCGCCAGCGCATTGTCGCGAATGGCCTCCGCGCACAGGCGGAAGCAGGGGCCGCGTGCCAGCAGGCGGTTGCGCGGATCGCGTGCCACCAGTTCCGGCGTGGCACGGGCGCTCTGGCAGTAGGTGGCGCTGGTGACGATGCGCCGCAGCACCTGCTTTTGCGACCAGCCGTTCTCCATGAAATCGACCGCCAGCCAGTCCAGCAGCTCGGGATGCGAAGGCGGCTCGCCCTTGACACCAAAGTCCTCGGGAGTGCTCACCAGGCCCTCGCCAAACAGCTCGGTCCAGAGCCGGTTCACCACCACGCGCGCCACCAGCGGATTGTCCCGGCTCACCAGCCAGCGGGCCAGGGCCAGGCGGTCGCGCCCGCCTGTTTCCTGCAACGGATTGAGGGCGGCGGGAGTGCAGGGTTCGATGCTGTCGCCAGGGGCGCGGAAGTCACCCCGCTGGAAAATGCTGGAAGGGCGCTGCTGAGCATTCGCCTGCATGACCAGGGTGCGGGCGGGCGGCAGGGCGGCGAGCTGCTTTTGCAGGGCCGCCAGCTCCTTGTTCGCACCGCTCTCCGGCGCAGGCGATGGAATGGGCCCGCCAGTGAGGGCCGAGAGCCGCAGACGCCCGATGGTGCGCGCCTGACCGTAGTGCTGCACCAGACTGAAGGTGAGAACCGTGCCGCCCCCAAAGCCAAGCGGCTTCGCCGTGCGAAAGGTGGCCCAGTGCGGCTCGTGGAACTTCGGCGCGATGGCCCAGCCTGATCTTGGGTTGCTGCCCAGCGCCTTGTCCGGGCTGAATCCTGGCTGCGAATAATCGGCGGGCCCGGCGGTCAAGGCCACCGGCTTCGCCTCGCCTTCATGGCCCGCAGGAGCTGCGGTGACGGCAAAGGTGTTCAGCACAAAATTGGTGCGTTCCGGATCGCCACGTCCCGGGCCCATGCCCGGCAGCGACGGGTCCGTGAGGGCTTCCAGCTTGAACCCCGTGATGCCCTTCAGCGTCGTACGCACGGTGACGGTGTAGGTATCAATCGCGGGCGGGTCGCCCAGCAGCAGCACCGATCCATCGTCGAGAATCCGGTGACCGCCGTCGCCCGTGGACTCAAACTCCACCGGAGTGAGCAGATGATCCGCCGCAGGCGCTGCCGGCTCCGTCTTCTTCACCCGCGCAGCGACGGACTTCAGTCGCGCAATCTCCCCCTGCAAGCGCTGCTCTTCGGCATCACGATCCGGCAGGCTCACCTTCATGTAGGGGCCCGAAAACTGGATGGACCCCGGCACCTTGGGATTGGTGCGGTCCGCCTCCAGCTCGGTCTGGTTGAAGAAGGCGAACAGCCCGTAGTAGTCGTGCTTGGAAATGGGGTCGTACTTGTGGTCATGGCACTGGGCGCATTCCAGCGTGGTGCCCAGCCAGACGGCGCCCAATGTGTTCACGCGGTCGAACACCTGGTTCACCCGGTTCTCTTCCGGGTCCGTTCCAGCTTCGCAATTGCAGGGCGTGCAGCGGTTGAAACCGGTGGCGATGCGCTGCTGCTCGGTCGCGTTGGGCAGCAGGTCGCCGGCAAGCTGCTCGACGGTGAACTGATCGAACGGCATGTCGGCGTTCAATGCCTGGATCACCCAGTCACGATACGGCCAGAGGTCGTGCAAATCATCGCGCTGGAAGCCGTGCGAATCCCCGTAGCGCGCCGCATCCAGCCAGGGCCGCGCCCATTTTTCACCGTACTGCGGCGACTTCATTAGCGTGTCAGCAAGCTGTTCAACGGCGGCTTGCACATTGCCCGCAGCAGCTTTGACAAAGGCCGCCACCTGCGCCGGGGTGGGTGGCAGGCCGATGAGATCGAGGTAAAGCCGCCGCGCCAGCACGGGAAGCCCGGCTTGCGGCGCGAGATCAAGATGCTCCCGGGCCAGCCGGGCGCGGACAAAGGCATCAACAGGGTGACCGCCGGGGGCAGGCAGTGCGGCCTTCACCGGCTTCACGTAGGCCCAGTGGGGCGCGGGTTTCACGCCGTCCGGCCACACAGCGCCGGCGGCGATCCAGGCGCGGATGCGCTCGATGTCCTCTTTCGGCAGCGGCTCGCCACGGCTGGGCATCGCTTCATCATCGCCACGCTCCAGCGTCAGGCGGCGCATCAATTCACTGGCTTCCGGCTTGCCGGGCACGATGACCGCGCCTTTCTCGCCGCCCTTGAGCGCCTCCTCGCGGGCATCCAGCCGCAGCCCGCCCTTTACCTTGCGGACGTCGTGACATTCGAAGCAGGCCCTTTGCAGGACCGGATAGACCTCACGCACGAAATCGGGGGCGGAAGCTGCAAGCGTGCTGCCCCCGGCAAGCAGGGCGCTGACGCAGAATCGGGCAAAAAGGGGGCGCATGGGTTTCGAAGGGCGAAACAATCCGCCTTCACCAAGACGCAGAAACAAGCGCGGTGTTTCAAAGCGACGCCGAGATTGCAAACCTCACGGTTTGATCTCCAGCAGGCCCTCGGCCACGGTCAGCACCCGGCCGAGAAGCGTGGAATCCCCTCGCGAGCGGGCCATTTCAAACTGCGCGTGAATCTTCAGCAGCTTGCGCAGCGTGGCCAGCGATGTCGTGTCCTTGGCCTTGGCCCTGACGGCGTCGAACCTGGCGATCAGGGAGTCGAGATCCGTCCGGCCAGACTCCGCCTGGCTGCAATCAATGGGCGACTGCTCCGCCGGTTCGTTGAGCCCCACCGATTCCAGCATTTCATCGAGGATGCCGTTCGCCTGGGCGGTGTTGCCCTCCTTGACCAGTTTTTCAATCTCCTGCCCCTTCAATGTGAAGGCGGCGGGCGGCTCGCTGCTGAGCCAGCGGAACGCGGCGCGCAGCTTGTCCGCCTTGGCGCTCATGCGCTTCTCGACGGGGACATTTTTCTCGACCTCCGCCTTGGCAAGCTGAAAGGCCTTGGCAGCCTGCTCGGGCGTAAGCGCGTGGCGCACATCCAGCAGGGTGGTGAGCACCAGCATCTTCATCGTGGCCTCCGATTCAAGCAGCGACCCCAGTTCCGCCGTGGCGGTCTCGGTCTTGGTCGCGGGGTTCTGCATCAGCAGGTCAAACTGCCGCTGCTTGTCCCGAAGCACCTCCCGCAGGGCGTCCGCCCGTACGTGAGCCTCCGAGACGATGGTCTTGATCTTGTCTTCCTGCTCCTGGCTGAGGCCCAGTTCATGAAGGTGCGCGACCAGCCCCTCCGGCGTCATGAAGTCATCGCTGAGCAACTGGTCGGTGCCTTCGGCCTTCAGGCCAAGGGTGCTGAGGAGCACGAGGCTCAAAAACAGAACGAGAGGTTTCATGGAAAGGAGATCTTGGAGCCGACAGGAACCCTGGCGATCTATTTCACAATCTTGTACAAATCCGTCTTCGTGCGCAAGTACAGCGCGCCATCAGCCGCCACGGGCGACGAGGTCATGCCGGAGTCCAGCTTGTTCCTGGCCAGCACGGTGAACTTCGCGGGATCCGTGGCGAGCACGGTGCCCTCGCCGTTTTCGCTGAAGAAATACACGCGCTCCTTGGTGGCGATGGCGGAGGCGAACATCTTGCCGGCGCCGGTGAAGAGCCGCTCGCTCCAGGTGTGCTTGCCATCCTTCAAATCGACACAGTAGCCAACGCAGGCGGCGTTGGCCTGGATGATGTGGTCATTCACCAGCACGGCGCTGGAGAAGCTGGCGTTGTTGCGGTCGCGAATCCACAGGCTCCGGCTGGTGACGTCGCCCTGGGTGGTGGCGTCCACCTTCAGCGCGATCAGCTCCTTGCCGCTGTTGATGTAGGCGATGCCGCCCTGTGACAGGGGCCGGATGGCGGCGTTGTAGCCGGTGTGATGAAGTGTCCACAATTCCTTGCCGGTGAGCGGGTCGTAGCCGAACGCGGCGCGGGAGGCGCAGGAAAGCATCTGGGTTTTGCCCCCGACCTGGATGAAGCTGGGCGTGCAGAAGGCCTTGCGCATGTCGCCGTCGCGTGTGGGCTTGCCATCCTTGTCGAGGTCGCCGTAATCGGCGGTGGAGCGCTTGTTGCGCCACACGTCCTTGCCGGTGACCTTGTCGAGCGCGACGGTGAACTGGTCATCTTCGATGCCGTCGAAGCTGAGGATGAGCAGGTTCTCGAACAAGACCGGCGAGGAGCCGGGGCCGCGGAAGTGGCGGCACTTGATGTCGCGGCGCTGCCAGACCACCTCGCCCGTGGCGGGATTCACCCGCGCGGTGCCATAGGTGCCGAAGTGCACGTACAGGGCATCGGCCTCCAGCACGCAGGAGGGGGCGGCGTAGTTGTTGGTGGGATTGCCCAGCGGCTCCGGGCTGGGGTTTTCAAACATCAGCTTGTGATGGATGATCTTGCCGTTGTTCCGGTCGATGCCGTACAGGTACATCTTGGTGCCGTCGGTGGTGGCGGCGGTGAACCAGATCATGTCGCCGCCGATGACGGGCGTGCTGTGGCCTTCATTCTCCAGCGGCGTCTTCCAGGCAATGCCCTTGTGCTCGGCCTCGTTCCATTCCAGCGGCAGCTTCGCCGCCTCGCTTTCCGGCACCATGCCGTTGAGCGTGGGGCCCTGCTTGTCCGGCCAGAAAAGAGGAGTCGTGGCAGGGGCGGCCAGGGCGAGACCGGAGACGCAGATGAGAGGGGCGACGAGGGTGGAGAATTTCATGAACACTGTGAGACAAATTTTACGCTTCAGAGATGTTTTGGCAATGCCATCTGGCCAGTTCAGGCTCTCCGAGCAGATCGTATGGGTCCTATGAGTCCTATACGACCTATTCTCAGCCCTCATAGAATCAAAGACTCTTCAAGTACGCCACGATGTCCGCAATGGACTGGGCGCTGAGCCCCAGTTGCTGGGGAACGTACATCAGCGATTTGGTCATCGGCGTCACGGACTTGATGCGCGATTGCGGCACGGTCTGCACCATGCCGCCCATGCACTTGATGATGAGCGGATCGGAATTCGATAGGATCATGCCGGTGATGGTGAGCCCGTCCTTGGTCTTCACCTCGCTGCCTTCAAAGCCGTGCGAGATGGTGGCCGAGGGCTCGGCGATGGCCTGCGTGATGATCTCCGTGGCCTGCTGCTTGCCAAAGGTGGTCAGCTCAGGGCCAAACTCCGCGCCCAGCTTGCCGATCTTGTGGCAGGTGTAGCACACTGCGACGGCGGCCTGGCCGCGCGCGGGGTCGCCCTTCAGCTTCAAGATCTCCGCGACCGGCGGAAGTTGCGGGGCACCGGCAGGCACGGGCGGCATCTCGACCGCGACCAGCTTCACCTTGTCGGGATCATAGAGGCCCAGGGCCTTCATGCCGGCCTCGACATCGAACTCGCGCCAGTCGTTGCCCTTGCGGTTGAGCAGCCACCACTGCGCCAGATCGTGGAACGGAAAGTCCTTGGTGTTGGCGATGGTGATCATGGCACCGGCGGCTTCGCGGGTGGGCACGAAGGCCAGCGCGGTGAGCATCAATTTGCGCTGATCCAGGCTCAGCTTGGCGGACAGCGCCCGGGCCTTCAAATCGTTCACAGCCTCCGCCGGATGCAAGCGCCAGGCGATCCAGGCGAATGCGTCGCTCCAGCTTTCGGCGGGACCGCCCATGACCTTTGCCACAGCGGCATAGACTTCGCTCTCCTTGCCCTTGCTGCCCAGGCCGAAGGCTTCGAGATAGGCGCGGTCCTTGCCATCGAACCGCTGCGCGATCTTGACCAGCGTGGGAACACTCTTGTCAGCAGGAACATCGCGTAACGTCAGGGCAACTTCGCGGCGCACGGCGGCGGACTCGTCCGAGGCCATTTTGGTGGCCATGGCAGGGACATCGTGGTCGACGCGACGCAGCGCGCGATAGGCCACGAGGCGCTGCTCCGAGTCCTTGGACGCAAGCCAGGGCGTGACCTTGGCGATGCCAGCCTCGCCCATCTGCGCCAGCAGCCAGGCGGCACGGGCGGCGATGTAAGGGTTTTCGTCGGCAAGCAGGGCGGCCACCGCAGGCACAGCCTGGTCACCCTGCGCCTTCAACCGCGTAAAGCCGCTGTTGCGCACGTTCACAGCGGGGCTCTTCAGCGCCGCGATCTGGCCTTCGGTCGTGGTCAGGTCAAACTTGGGCACCACCGATTTGAAGCCCTTCGGAGCGATGCGGTAGATCGAGCCGGTGTAGGCGTCGTCGCGGGTGCCGTGGCCGCCCACACCCGGATCAAACCAGTCGGCGACATAAATCGCGCCATCGGGACCCACGCAGACATCGCTGGGCCGGAACTTGGTCTTCAGCTCGCCAGTGGCCTTGCCTCCGAGGAAGTCGGAACCCGCCCACTCCTTCTCCTTGTTAGACGTGAGGAAGTCGAAACGCTCCAGTTTGAAGCCCGCGCCATCAGGCTTGGGGAAGTAGCCGAACACCACGTTCTTGCCCGCCTCGCAGGCCAGCAGCAGGCCACGCCACTTGTCGCCCAGCGCGCCGTTTTCATAGAAGGCGACACCGGTGGGCGAGCCACCGCCATAGACATCGCCGGCAGGCATGGTGCCGGGATCTTCCTGACGCCATTCAGCGGTGGGCGTGTCCTGGCCGGGGCGCTTGTCAGCGCCCCAGGAGCGCTTGCCATCAGCGGAAGCAAAGCCGGCGTTGCCGCCTTCCATCACCGGTGTCACGCGGCAGGCGGGCGGGTCATCGTTGTCGCTCTGGTAGATGTCGCCGAACGAATTGACGGTCTGCTCGTAGCTGTTGCGGTAGTTGAAGCCGATGATCTTCACATGCGAGCCATCGGGGTTCATGCGCGCGGTGAAGCCGCCGATCCAGACGTTGCCGTCACCGCTCTTCATGCCCGCGATGTCCTGCATCATGTAGGGGCTGCCCATGAAGAACTCGACGCCGGATTTGTCGGTGAAATGCGCGCCGGTGTTGCCCTGGTTGAAGTACCACTGCCCGTCCGGTCCCGCCGTCAGGCTGTGCAGGCTGTGGTCGTGCTGACGGCCGCCGAAGCCGGTGAGCAGAACTTCGCGCTTGTCCACGGCAGGGTCGAATTTGCCATCGTGGTTCACGTCCGTATAAACCAGCAGGTCCGGCGGCTGCGAGACCACCACCTTGTCATCCAGCACCGCAACGCCCAGCGGCGCCGCCAGGAACGGCTCCTGCACAAAGGTCGTGCTCTTGTCGGCCTTGCCCGCGCCGGTGGTGTCTTCCAACACCACGATACGATCTCCCGCCGGGCGGCGGTTGGCTTTGCCACGGTAGTTGACACCTTCTGCCACGTAGAGGCGGCCCTGAGCATCGAAGTCAATGTTGGTGGGATTGAAGAGCAGCGGCGAGGTCGCCCACAGCGTGACTTCAAAGCCCTCCGGCACGGTAAACAGCTCGACGGGCACAAAAGGCGGCCCGGCGTTGAGGTTGCCCTGCTGAACCAGCGAAGGCTTTTCCGTGTACACATGGAAGCGCACCGAGGCATCGCTGGGCTTGCCGGCGCGCACCATGCCGCCGTCGTCAATCGCCACCTTGGCGGTCAGTTTTTCCACGCCAGCAGGCAGGTCGTAGGCAATCGTCGAGGTGGCATGGGTGCCGATGCTGTCGGGGTAGCCCTTGCCATCCACCATGAGCGTGCCGCCCATCGCCGTCTTGCCCACATGCACCTTGCCGGAGCCGGCCTCGGCGGACTTCCACTTGAGCGTGGTGAGATCCTTGGTCGTGCCATCGGCCATCACCAGCTTGGGCTCCACCCAGTCCGACCAGTCGCAACTGTTCGAGCCCTCGTCCGTCACCACCAGGTACAGCTCCTTCGCGCCCTTCAACGGCGCATCCACTTCGACCAGCCGGGGCTTGCTCTTGCTGGTGATCAGCGGGGTTTCAAACACCGGCTTGGGCGCCGGATCGGCGGCCTGGGCGATGACGGCGAATGCCAGCAGCGAGAAGGAAAGAGGGCGGAGGATCATTGATGGGTGGCGGGTGAAAAGCGGAAGACAGTGTTCGTCTTCCGGTAAGATGATCTTTCCTCCGGTTCCACCGAAATTCCCGCCACCACCGCTTTCTTAAAGCCACCCGATCACAGCTCGCCCATGCCGCCGCGCTTGATCCAATCGTTGAGCGGCTCGAAAGGCGCGAGATCCAGGGTGACGCCGCAGCCAAACGGGGCGCTGTTGACGCTCCCTAAATTCAGCGTGCCGTCTTCAATGCGCAGGGTGGCAAAACCATCGGCATGCCGGTGGTACAAGTCGCCGTGGGCCGCCAGCATCGCTTCTTGAAGCGCCCCGGGATACATGCTCAAGCCCTTGAAGTAGTGGTGGCCGTTGCGCTCCACATGGCGGATGCCGAGCAGGGCCATGATGCTGAGGTCCTGCAGCAGCGCCACGGGGCCGACATTCGCCAGATCCTCGCCGCTGAGATGGATCAGGCCGCGAGACTTCAGGAGCGCGGCATTGGCCAGCCCCTTGACGATGCCCTTGCAGTTCTTGTGGCTGGTGCCGCGATAGCCCAGCGACAAAGCGCGCGGCAAATCATCAAGCGAACCGTCCGATTCATCGATGATCATGGCCGGGCCGTCGCGCCAGCTCGCGAAGGCCGGGGCCACCGCATCATCCAAAGCGTGGGCGCGATGCAAGGGCTGCTCGATGAGGATGAGGTTGGCGAACAGCGGGCTCAGCGCCGGATCGGCGGCCAGGGTGTCGTAAAAATCGCGGAAGCTCTCCAGGCTGTGGAATTGCTCGTTGCCGTCCAGGGTGCAGTGGAAGTCATTGCCGCAGCCCTCGATGAGCACGGCGGCAATCTCGCGCAACCGTGCGAGATCCTGCTCCGGCTTGCCGCAGACCTTGATCTTGAAATAGCGCAGGCCGTAGGCGCGGATGGATTCATCCAGCCCGTGCGGCAGGCCGTCGTGCAGCCGTTCCTCCGCCGGGATCTCGCTCGCGCGCAAGGGATCGCCCAGGCCCACGGTGTGGCGCACATTTACTCTTTGCAGCGGCTGCGGCGCGATGGCCTGTGCCACCGTCATGCCCTTCAACTCAGCCCGCACGGAGGCCAGATCAATGGCCAGCGCATCGCCGGCCAGCAGCTCATGCAAGGGCCTGCCTGCGGCTTTGGCGAGGCCGTCCAACACCGCCCGTTCGATCAGGCTCGTGCCCAGGTTCGCCAGCAGCGAAGGCACCTCCCTGTGCCGCGCCCACAGCGCCTGCTCATCATACAGCGAGCGCCACCATTCAAAAAAGCTCACCGGCCGCTCCGCCGCATTGCCGCCGATGCGCGCGGCGTTCTTGATGGCGGCAAGCATCTCGGCCAGGTCCTGCTCGAAAACCGTCTCCGGGTCCTTGGTGAACCACTTCGGCGGCAGGTGGTCCGCCGCCACGCCGGTCCAGGCCTGCCCGTCGATGGTGAAGGTCAGCCGCATAATCACGTGC
>CAINXC010000594.1 GCA_903854655.1 uncultured Verrucomicrobiota bacterium
CGGCATTGGGGAACATGCAGCCGTCCCAGCAGATGTGCTGGATGCCGCGGCTGGCGGCGTCCTTGAGCCAGTAGCCGGAAGCCTTGGTGATGTCGAGCTTGCCGTTCGGATCGTCGGCCTGGCAATGGCGGCCGGTCTTGTCGTGCGCGCCGGAGCCGTGCACGGAGCCGTCGTTCTGGGCGACATGGAAGTCGATGGTCCAGGGGCGCAGCGCGTCGGTCATGGTGGTGTAGGCGGCATTGAATTCGGCTTCGCTGTAGCCGGTCTTGAGCAGCGCGTGCTCGGGGGCGTTGTAGCCCAGCAGGTAGAGGTAGGTGTGGGCGAGGTCGGCCTGGAAGCCGACGGTGCCGGGCATTCCGGTCTGCTCCAGCAGATCGACCATGTGCTTCCAGGAGTGCATGCCACCCCAGCAGATCTCACCTTCGGCGGCGAGGCGCTCGCCATGCGCGGCGGCGACGACACCGGCTTCACGGAAGGTTTCGGCGATCTTCTTGGTGTTGCCCACGGGATCTTCCAGCCAGGCGGCGGGGCCGCTGGCGGCATCAATGCGGATCACGCCGTACTTGCGCACGCCGTGCTCATTGAAAATCTTGGCGATACGGCAGGCTTTCTTCACGGCGAGCACGAACTTCGCGCGCTGATCGGGGGTGCCGAAGGAGGAATCGCCCACGGTGCCGGGCCAGATGGGGGCCACGAGGGAACCGACGTTGAGGTTCTTGCTGGCGATCAGGTCGGCAATGCGCTTGATGTCATCGCAGCTCGCGTCCGGATCGGTGTGGGGGTGGAACAGGAAGTAGTCCACCCCTTCGAACTTCTGGCCGTCCACTTCCGCCGCAGCGGTGAGTTCCAGCATGCGCTCCAGGCTGATCGGGGGGTGGTCGGTGCCGGGCTCTTTGCCGACGAGGCCGGGCCACATGGCGTTGTGCAGTTTGGGCAGGGTGTTGCTCATAGTTGGTCGTGCTTGGGATAGGAAAAAGTGCGGCGGATGATAGTGGTGGGCGGACGCTTGAAAAGCTTAAAAGCTCGCGGACCCACGAGAATTTGAGCCGGGTGCCGGATCACCTGCGGTACTGGTCATCACTGACATGCTCCAGCCAGTCCACCACTTTGCCATCGAGCTGTTCCTGAATGGCGATATGCGTCATGGCCGTGGTTGCGGTCGCACCATGCCAGTGCTTCTCGCCGGGCGGAAACCAGACCACGTCGCCAGGGTGGATTTCCTCGACCGGACCGCCTTCCCTCTGGGCCCAGCCGCACCCGGCTGTCACGATCAGGGTCTGGCCGAGCGGATGGGTGTGCCAGGCGGTGCGGGCGCCCGGTTCGAAGGTGACGCTGGCGCTGGACGCGCGGGCCGGTGCGTTTGCCGGGAACAAGGGGTCGATGCGCACCGTGCCGGTAAACCAGTCGGCGGGTCCTTTGTTGGAGGGTTGCGAGCCAATTCGGGTGATGTTCATGTCTGGTTTCCTTCGGTGGGGTTCAATGCCCCTTCTGCCCGTAGTAGGCGTTGGGGCCGTGTTTGCGCAGGTGGTGCTTGTCCAGGATGTGGCCGGGGATGGCGCCCAGGCCGGGGGTCAGGGTGAGCGAGCCGAGGGCCATCTGCGCGCACATCTCCAGGGCGATGCTGTTGTGGAGGGAATCCAGGGCGTTCTTGCCGAAAGTGAAGGGGGCGTGATGCAATTGCAGCACGCCGGGCATTTCCAGCGGTGACAGGCCCAGCTCGTTCAGCCGCTCGACAATGGCCACGCCGGTGAAGTGCTCGTAGTCCTCCGCCACTTCCTCCGGTGTGAGCGCCCTGACGATGGGGACGGGGCCGTGGAAGTGATCGGCGTGCGTGGTGCCAAAGCAGGGGATTTCCCGTCCCGCCTGGGAAAACATGGTGGCATAGGCGCTGTGAGTGTGGGTGACGCCGCCGATGTGGAGGAATTCCCGGTACAGAACCAAGTGCGTCTTGGTGTCCGAGGAGGGGCGCAGCTTGCCTTCCACCACTTTGCCCTCCAGATCGAGGACGACCATGTCATCGGGAGTCAGAGCCGCATAATCGACGCCGCTGGGCTTGATGCACCAGAGGCCGCTGGCGCGGTCGATGCCGCTGACGTTGCCCCAGGTGAGTTTTACCAGGCCGCTGGCGGGGAGCTGGCGGTTGGCTTCGCAGACTTGTTCTTTCAATGCTTGGAGCATGGCTCAAGAAGGGAGCGAGGAAGCCAAAAATGCCAAGTGCGAATGCAGTGCAGAGGCAGCCGCGCGCCGCAGCATAATGAACCTTTGTGAACGTTCATATTTGCGCGATCACTATAATTACCATAGTTTATCAAACCCCGTAAAACCCTCCTGCATGATGCCTAGTGCCCCCGTTGTCGCCGTCAAAGAAAGTGCCAGCCGCCGTTCCGCCTGCGGCTCGGGGCTGTTCTTTGGCAGGATGGAGAACTGGGCGACGGCGATCCTGGCGGGCCTGATGCCGGCCTGCTACGGTCTGGCGCTTCTGGCCTCGACGGGCCTTGCGTTGTGGCATGCGCATCTGACGGTGCTGGTGATCAATTTCGGCA
>CAINXC010000595.1 GCA_903854655.1 uncultured Verrucomicrobiota bacterium
CGCCGGAGCGGTGCGACATGACCGCCGTATAGCCCGCGCGATGCGCCATATCCACGGCGGCGAGGGTCTCGGTTAGCGAGCCGATCTGGTTCACCTTCACCAGGATGGAATTGGCCACGCCCAGCTCGATGCCCTTGCGCAGGAACTCAACGTTGGTGACGAAGAGGTCATCACCCACGATCTGCGTGGTGGCGCCCAGCGCCTTGGTGAGCACGCCCCAGCCGTCCCAGTCGCCTTCGGCGCAGCCGTCTTCGATGGAGATGATCGGGAACTTGGCTTTGAGCTCGCCGTAGTAGGCCACCAGTTCAGCGGCGGTGCGCTCGGACTTGTCGCTCTTCTTGAAGACGTACTTGCCCTTTTCCTTGTCGTAGAATTCGGAGGAAGCGCAATCCAGTGCGATGAAGACGTCTTCACCGAACTTGTAGCCGGCCTTGCCGACGGCCTGGCCGATGACTTCGAGCGCGTCGAAGGCGCTGTTGAGGTTCGGCGCGAAGCCGCCCTCGTCGCCCACGGCGGTGCTGAGGCCGCGGTCATGCAGGATCTTCTTCAGGGCGTGGAACACTTCCGCGCCGCAACGGATGGCTTCGGAGAAGGTGGGGGCGCCCTTGGGGACGATCATGAACTCCTGGAAGTCGATCGGGGCGTCGCTGTGCGCGCCGCCGTTGATGATGTTCATCATCGGCACGGGAAGAACCTTTGCGTTCGGGCCGCCGAGGTACTTGTAGAGCGGCTGGCCGAGCTGGTAGGCGGCGGCCTTGGCGATGGCGAGGGAGGCGCCGAGGATGGCGTTCGCGCCCAGATTGGACTTGGTCTTTGTGCCGTCGGCGTGCAGCATCAGGCGGTCGAGGCCCACCTGGTCGGTGGCGTCGCCGCCGATGATGGCATCAGCAATCGCGCCGTTGACGGCCTCCACGGCCTTCAGGACACCCTTGCCGAGGTAGCGCTTCTTGTCGCCGTCGCGCAGTTCCAGGGCTTCGTGTTCACCGGTGCTGGCGCCGCTGGGCACGGCGGCGCGGCCGATGGCCCCGCCTTCCAGGTGTACGTCCACTTCCACCGTGGGATTGCCGCGTGAGTCGATGATCTCGCGTCCGATGACGTCAATGATGATGAGTTCGTCCATTGTTTAAGGGTGCTTAATTATTGTCAGATTTCTAGCGTCTTGCAAGAAAGGTTCAGGAAACAGGCAAAGAGCGTTGTTTGGGAGGCGGGGCAAGCAGAAATCCGGCCACATGTCGTCACCGGCGATCAAATCCCGCTCCTGCGATCGTGATGCCTCCGGTCTTCATGATTGCCACTGGCGAGCCTTTGTTGCTATCGTGCGCCACGTGAGCACCTCCCACGCCCAGTCGTTCAAGCCCTTGTCCCTCATGCTGGCGCTCGGCTTTCTGATGGTTTCCTGCCAGAGCGTGCCAAAGACCGCCGGTGCTCATGACCATGACATCGTGCTCACCACCCCCAAGGATCGAGACAGACACCAAGAGTCCCTTGAGGTCAAAATCGTGGAAGTGCCCCGCGCCATGGTGAAATCCTGCGGCGTTCTGTTCTCCAGCACCGCAGGGTCGGGATCGTGCGTCGTTGATGCCAAATCGCAGAGCCTCATGCTGCGCAAGATGCTCGCCTCCGGCCATGCCAAAACCACATCCTACCCGCGAATGGTGACGCGCGACTATCGGGAGGTGACGATCCGCAGCGTGGTTAACATTCCCTTCACCGATGCCGAGGGCAAAGCTCAAAGCGTCCCTGCGGGGCTCTGCATGACCCTGCTCCCCCACCGGCAGGCCCATGATCAGATCCGCCTCAAGGTCGGCATCACGGACTCTGCGCAAACCGGTCGCACCATGGTCAAGGGCCATCCCTGCCCGGTCATAGAATCGCACGTGTTCAACCAGTCCTTCGACCTGCCGCCGGGTTCCAGCGCGGCGATCGCGATGCCCTGCGCCAGGAAGGATGGGAAGAACAGGGCGATGGTGTTTCTCGTCACGCCCGGCCTTGATTAGAGGGGCGGGCCAAGCAAAGGTCTGGGTTCCATGCAATCCTCCCGTTCCATTCATGCCCTGCTTGTGGTTGTGCTGCTGCTGGCCTGCTGGGGGCTGGCGCAAGACTTCAAAAACACCGAGAAGGGCGGGGCGATTGACCTGCGCAACCGGGTGACGGGCGCGCGGGTGCTGGCAAAGCATGGCGACCCTTATTTCTACAAATGGAAGATCGAGGACGGGGATCTGCTTTGTGATCCTTTCAACGCCGCAAGCGTGCCGGTGAGCAAGACCACGGTGACACCTCTGTCGCTGGCTTTGCACGTGCCGTTCGCAGACTGGAACTATCGCACGCTCCAGTGGTGCTGGTTCGTCGTGCAGTATGCCTGCCTGGCGGGTGGGTTTGGTCTGTGGGCCTGGGGGCAGGCGAGGGCGAATGCAACGTGGGGCGGCATCTTCACCCTGGCGGTGTGCGCCTGCTCGTTCTGGCGGCTGCATGTGGACCGGGGGCAGACCTATGTTTTGTATGCGGCGCTGCTGCTGGGCCTGTCTTGGGTGGGTCGGCGCAAGGGCAGGGGATGGGACTGGCTGGAAGGGGCGGGCGCGGTGCTGTTGTGCGGTCTGCGGCCGGTTTACCTGGGCCTGCCGGGCGTGCCCCTGGTGCAGCGGCGCTGGGATGCGCTGACGGGGATGATTGTGGGCGCCGGGCTGGCGCTGCTTGTTCCCTCCTTCATTGGCGACACCACCGTCTGGAGCCGCTATCAAAAAGGGATGCAGGTCCACAGCAGCCTCTACATGACCCATGCGCAACCGGCGAGGTCGCCCATGGAATTCTCGCCCGAGGTGGAAGGCATTCCCCTGGACACGCTGGCGGGATTTGCCGCCGTTCCTTTCGCGGACACCTCGATCTACAGGCTGGTGTCGTTCAGCCTGCCGCCGGGATGGATGCTCGGCGGCTGGGCGGTGCTGGCCCTGGTGGCCTGCCTGCGGCTGGCGCGGAACTCAGCCGGGTCGGCCGTGGTGTGGTGGGCCGTTTCCGCCTGGGCGGTGGCGGGCGATTTCCTGCTGCCGGCGTTTCGCAACCCGTACAACGACATTCTCGTCTGGCCGGTGCTCTTGCTGGGCCTTGAGGCCTTGCAGGGCGGCGGACGACGCCTGTGGATCGGGCTGGCGGGCGCTTTGCTGGCCGCGCAGGCGGTGGTGTGGATCATGCCGCCCTGGTTCATTCCGGTTCCCAGCGTGATGGGCCTGCTGCTGTCGCTGGGGGTGGTGGCCTGGACCACGTTTTTGTCATGGCAGAAAGGTTGCCAGGCCTCCTGATGTTTACGGCGGATGAATTTCATCCGCCTGCTTCTGGTTTGTCTCAGCGCCTCTCTTGTCTGCAAGGGGGCGGAGGTGAAGCGCCCCAACATTCTGTTCATCATTTTCGATGACCTCGGCTGGCAGCACGTGGGCGCCTATGGATGCAACTGGGTCAAGACACCCAACTTTGATCGGGTGGCCAGGGAAGGGGTGAGGTTCACCAGCGCCTTCACTTCGAATCCAAAGTGCAGCCCCTGCCGCGCCACCGCCCTGTGCGGGCGCAACACCTGGCAGCTTGAGCACGCCGTGAACCACAACGGCTACTTCCCGGCCCATTTCGAAACCTATCCGGACTTGCTGGAGAAAGCCGGCTACGCGGTCGGCCTCACGGGCAAGGGCTGGGGGCCTGGCGACTTCAAAACGGTGGCCAAACGGACCCGCAACCCCGCCGGGCCGTCGTTTGAAGACGCCAAAATCCAGCCACCGACGACGGGCATCAGCAAGATCGATTACGCCGCCAATTTCCAAGCCTTCCTGGCGCAGCGTGACAAGGCCGCGCCCTTCTGTTTCTGGATGGGCTTCCACGAACCCCACCGCCCTTACGAGCTGCACTCCGGCTTGCGCCTGGGCAAGAAGCTGGAGGATGTGACGGTGCCTTCCTATCTGCCGGATGTCACGGCCGCGCGCGGCGATCTTGCCGACTACGCCATCGAAGTCGAGTGGGGCGATGCCCAGATTGGCCGGGCCCTGGATGCCTTGAGCGCGGCGGGCGAACTCGAGAACACGCTCATCGTGGTGACTTCCGATCACGGCATGCCGTTCCCCTATGTGAAAGGGCAGATTCATGAAGACGGCTTTCACATTCCTGTCGCCATGCGCTGGGGTGGTGTGATCAAGCCGGGCCGGGTGGTGGAGGACCTGGTCAACATGCGCGACATGGCCCCTACCTTCATGGAGGCGGCCGGCCTCAAGCCCCATCCGCAGATGACCGGAACCAGCCTGCTGAGCCTGCTGCGCTCGGAAAAATCGGGCTGGGTGGAGAACCGCGATGTCATGCTCATCGGCAAGGAGCGGCACGACATCGGCCGCCCCAATGACCAGGGGTATCCGGTGCGGGCGATTCGCACCAGGGACTTTCTTTACGTCCACAACTTTCACCCCGAACGCTGGCCTGCCTGCGATCCCGACACCAATTTCGGCAACTGCGATGACGGCCCCTCCAAGGAGGTGATCAAGCTGCTCGGCCCCGGCAACTACTTCTACGAGCTGTGCTTCGGCAAGCGGCCGCCGGACGAGCTCTACCGCCTGGCGGATGATCCGGAAGGCGTGCGCAATCTGGCCAACGATCTTGCCTTCGCCCCGAAGCTCAACGAAATGCGCGACCGGATGATGGCCATGCTGAGGGAGGAAAAGGACCCCCGCGCCCTGGGGCATCCGGAAATTTTCGACACCTATCCCTACATCGGCTCCCGTGCCAAAGGCTACGAAACCTGGCTGAAAGGCCGGGAGCAAAAAATCAGCGAGGAGGCCGATGCACGCTCGACGATGAAGGGCGGGAAAAAGGGCGGCGCACCGATCCCGTGACGATTTCGTGGCGCGCCGGGCTGATGTGTCACGGAAGCTGCCACACTAGTTGCGCGATCCCTGTCTTCCCGTATCGTTTTGGACTCCTCCATGTCCGACACGATCCAAAACCGACGCTTCGTTACCGCCGCAGAAAAGGTGGATTTTCTTTCCCCCTGGACGCTTGAGGAATGGCTGTGCCGGCCGGACATCGTCAACAACGAGCACCTCATGATGGTGCGCGCGAACATGGAGCCCGGCAAAAGCCACCCCTTCCACAGCCACCCCACCCGCGAGGAGGTCATCTATGTGGTCTCCGGCAAGGCGGAGCAATGGGTGGGCACGCAGAAGCGAATCCTCAATCCCGGCGAGATGGCCTTCATCCCCATGGGCGAAATCCACGGCACCTGGAACCCGTTTGACGAAACACTGGTGTTCCTGGCCATCCTTTCGCCCGCCAAAGCGGATGAGCCCGGCATTGTCGATCACTCCCAGGAGGAGCCGTGGAAATCGCTGCGCGCGGCCTAGCGGAGCCTGAAGTGCTGAGCGCGTGGTGCTCGGCCCGCAGCCAGATCATCCCATGCTGAGCACTACGCACTCGGCACTTTTTTCCTCCCCCATTCCATGACCACCCTCTCCCGCATTCAAAACAAGGAAGCCCGCATCGCCATCCTCGGGCTGGGCTATGTCGGCCTGCCGCTGGCGCTGAACTTCAACCGCAACGGCTATCATGTGATCGGCCTGGATGTGGATGCAAGGAAGGTGGATGCCATCAACGAAGGCCGCAGCTACATCGAGCACATCCCGGCGGCGGAGATCGGCGAGATGAAGGTGAAAGGCCTGCTTCAGGCCAGCACGGATTTCTCCCGCGCCACGGAGGTGGACGCCCTGATCATCTGCGTGCCCACGCCGCTGGACAATCATCACGAGCCGGACCTGAGCTACGTGATCAACACGGTGGAATCGGTGCTGCCTTACCTGAAGGCCGGCCAGGTTCTCAGCCTCGAAAGCACCACCTATCCCGGCACCACGGCGGAGGAACTGCAGCCGCGCGTGGAGGGCAGGGGCTTCATCATCGGCAAGGATTTCTACCTGCTGTTCTCGCCTGAGCGTGAAGACCCGGGCAACAAGGACTTCCCCAGCCACAAGATCCCGAAGATCGTTGGCGGCACCACCGCTGCGTGCTTGGAAGTCGGCCAGGCCTTGTACGAGGCGGCGTTTGAAACCGTCGTGCCAGTGAGTTCCACGCAGGTGGCGGAATTCGCCAAGCTACTGGAGAACATCTACCGCAGCGTGAACATCGGTCTGGTGAACGAGCTCAAGATCGTGGCGGACAAGATGGGCATCGACATCTGGGAGGTGGTCAACGCCGCGGCCACCAAGCCCTTTGGGTTCAAGGCCTTCTATCCCGGCCCTGGCATCGGCGGCCATTGCATCCCGGTCGATCCCTTCTACCTCACCTGGAAGGCCAAGGAATACGGCATTCACACCCGCTTCATCGAGCTGGCGGGCGAGATCAACGAAAGCATGCCCCTCTACGTGGTGCGCCGGGTCATGATGGCCCTCAACGCGCGCCGCAAGGCCATCAACGGCAGCCGCGTGCTGGTTATGGGGCTCGCCTACAAGGCGGATGTGGATGACGAGCGCGAGTCACCCAGCTTTGAAATTCTCGAGCTGCTGCGCGAATACGGCGCCGAGGCGGATTTCCATGACCCGCATGTGCCGGTGATCCGGCCCGTGCGCAAGCACCCCTACTGGCGCGGCCGCAAGTCCGTCGAGTGGACCCAGGAAAACGTGGCGGCCTACGACTGCGTGATCATCAGCACCTGGCACAAGGCCTTTAACAAGGACGAACTGCTCGACTGGGCGGACTGCATTGTGGACACCCGCAACGCCCTCGCCGGCTGCTCCAGCAAGGCCGGGCAGGTGGCAAAGGCGTAGCGGAGCAAATCACCCGGAGCCTCAACGATACCCAGGAGGCGGTGGCTGCTGCTGGTCGTACTGCTGGTTCGCGCGGTCCTGCGCGTTGCCAATGGCAGCGCCACCGATGGCGCCAGCTCCGGCACCAATCGCAGCCCCCTCAAGAGGCCGCCCGTTGGCCGCGCCGATCAGGCCGCCGACCGCAGCACCCTGGAGCGCGCCAATGGCGGTCCCCGCCTGGGTGTTTGGACCAGCGTTTTGACAAGAGGCCAAGTTCAGCGCGAGCGCTGCCGACAGGAGCGGGATCAGATGTTTTTTCATGGTCTGTGCCCGCTTAGACCTCGCTGTGAGCTGAATTATTCAAAATGAACCGCAGGAAATCGCCGTGCCGCCATTTTGTTCTTTTTGTCCTTGCTCAAACCTGCTTGAACTTGCGGGCGTGCGCTGGTTTCAGCACCCAGATCAGCAGGATGAGCACCAGCATGATGGTGCCATGGGAGAATGCTTGCTGATAGGTCAGCCCGTTTTCTGTCAAGGCTTTGCCGAGCGAATCCGTTGCATAGACGCCCACAATCAGCGTCAGCATCATGCGTTTGACGATCTCAATGTTGCGCTCCGACTCTTCGGAGATGTTGGCGGCGAACGGTCCTCGGGCTGATGTTTCGGAGTTTGGTGCGACTTTGCGGGGCAGGACATCACTCACGAGCCGGCATGCCCCCCAGTAGATCAGGAAGGGCAAGGGCGCGATGAAGTACAGTTCCAGCGCGTGAAGCAGCTTTTTGGTTCCTTCATGAGCTTCCAAAGGGGCGCAGGCATCTGTGAATGAATGGAACAGACCGCGCATCAGGACGACGATTCCCTCGGCAAACAGGCCCGCGCATGCGAGCAAGGTCAGCACAGCGCCGACCAGGTACAGATTGCGCCCTATCGAGGCGATGCTGGGCGGCGTGCCGAAGGCAAACCCGGCAAGCTTTTTGATGACTTTCCGAAACATGGTGGTCGTGAGCGTGGGGTTGATTTGAGGCGCTGAGAACTAGGTGTTCATGGGGAAGCATTTCAGGTCGCAAGCGTCGGTCAATCCGTGTTTGAAGAGCGGGTGCCCCTCGCGGATCAACTCCAGGATGCCTTGTGCGCCTGCGGCCTGGCCTCCTGCGTAGCGGGCCACTTTCACCACCACCGCGCTCACTTCCTTCCGGCCTTTGAACTCGCCCCGGTATTCGGTGATTTGAGCATCGGGCTTGAGACCTTTTTCACCGACCACGTATCTTAGATAATCGGTTGCGCGGAGGGATGGCAAAGAAAACTCCAGAATCAGCTCGGCCATGGTGTCCAGGCCGTAGGAGCCAGGGCGCTCGTGCTCATCCGCGGCAACAAAGAAGCTGGAGGCATGTTCTGACGAGAGCATCTGGATGATGCCGGGAACGAAAATCTCTTGAGCGGCGCACAACGGGAATCGCGAGTGCAACTGATCGAGGCTGTTCACCACGACCGTCACGTGCGGCTCGTGTTCTTTCTTCGGATCTGCGTTCGAGTGTTTCAGGCGGCTAAGGCTTAGCAGCACGCGGTGGAAGAATTCCTCCGGCGTGATGTAACCGGGAGGGAAATAGCTGATTTCGAGCCTGCCTTGGCGCTCCATATCCCGCAAAAAATCGGCAGCGAGTTTGTTTCTCAGCCTGGCCCTGTGCCGCGCCTCAAGAATGCCTTGCAATGTCTTGCGCGTCATCCCTTCGTCGTCGCGAAGCGTGAGAATAAGAGCGCGTTCATTTTTGTCGTTGATGAGGCGATGCATGGTTTCCGAAAATGCCAGATGGCTTTTGTGTCCGCCACGACTGCCGATCAATGCGGTGCAGCGATGCCGGGGGAAGCCTGGGACAAGTAGTCTTTCGAGTCCGGGCACCGCAGATTTGATCACTTCCGCGTGGACGGTGACTGCTTCCTTCTTCAGCGAGGAGAGGATGTAATGAATGGAAGGGAAAATAAAAATGCCACCGTTTTTGCGGTATGGATGCGCGCGCATTCGCAGCGATGCATCCTGATCATAGTCCTCCTTGTTTTTGCCAGTGTACGTCAGCCTGGCGTTGGCTGTGGTATTTCCGCCGTAAGGCTTGAGCTGGTGCGTTCCCCACACATGCGACTGATAGCGGGCTTTGGTCACTTCGATCGTTCGCACCATGTAGCGCTGCCCTGCGGTGAATCGAGTCATCCGAATCACCACATCGCTCATGAAATCCCAGAAGTCTTCGGAGCCACCATTCGCTTGGGCATCAGCCACCATGATCACGATGGAAGGACCAGAGGTAATGAGCTTTTTGAACTGATCAAACAGCATTCCGCGCGTCTCTTTGTCGGCCACCGTATTGATGCTATCGAATACCAATACATCGTAACGCGGCCCATCTTCCTCTTTGTGCAGCCCCTTTCCCGAATAGTCGCCCAAGAACGTTTCCTTGATGTCTTCGACGAGCGATCCCAGCCAGGTCGTTTCCAGGTTGGTTTCGATGCTGCTGGCCCGTTTGATAAAATCTTGATCATCAGTGGCGGGCCAGATGTCCACACAGCCATCGCCACTGGAATTCCGGGCCATTGGGGTGATTTTCTTGTCCGCAGCTTTGATGGCTCGCACGTTGTCGCAGCCCGGCCATTTGGCGTCCGCAGCTTTTTTAACCATCCAAGGGCCGTGGGCCTCGGTGGTGACGTAGAGACTGCGGAAGCCACGCTCCTTGAGCGGCGGGTTGTTCGCATCGCGCTGGCTCCACCGGGCGCACAATTCCAGTGCCAGGGTGCTTTTCCCGGTGCCGGGCGAGCCGCTCAGAAGCATCGTCAAAGCTCGTTTGTCAGGACCGCCACCCACGCCTCCGGGCAGCACCAGCCCGCCATCGAGAAGTTGGTCCAGCCAGCCCACCTGTTCGGCCTCGATGCCCGCTTTTTTGGCGTGGCCATCCTTCGTCTGCCTTTTGATGAATGGGATGACCGCAGGCTGAAAAGTGTAGCCTTGGCAAGGATCGCACCAATATGCGCGGGACACATTGGTCTTAATGCGAACCTCCTCACCACTCATCGGGCTGCTGACGGAAGCAAACGGTGTTTCAGGCATAATGGTTAGATTATGGTGATTGAGCTTAGTTTAAACGTGGTGATGTGTCCACGATTTTCAACAAACAGAGGCTCGGGATGTTTCGGCAAGGGCATGTCGCTGGCATCCATTTCCCATCGCTCCGGCCTCATGCCCGGCAGGCCGAATGCGGTTGTTTTCGGCTTGGATTCAGCCCCGCAACCGGTAGTCTTTGGTCTGCATGGGTGCCGCCCTCCAACCCTCCCTTTTTGATGCCGCCGCCACCCGCGTGCTGCAATGGGTGGTGCTGCGCCGCTGGCTGGCGCTGGTCGTGCAAACCCTGCCCCGGGCGCTGGCGGCTCTGGCAGCGGCGGTGGTTTTAGTGTGGGCGGGCGTGATCGGTGCCTGGGCGGTCCTCTCATTGGCTGCGATCTGGCTGGCAGGTACCTTCGCTTGGATGCGGCGGCACCAGCCCGGAAAGTATGAAGCGCTGGCGCTGTGGGACCAGGCCGGGCGGCGCAGCGAAGCCTTTGCCGCCGCCTGGTGGTTCGGGCAGCAGCAGGCTCCGCCCTCGCCCATGCAGCAGCGGCATATCGACGCCCAGGCGGCGGTTTTGAGCGAAGCCCTGCCCCGGCTCGCGCAGGATCTTCCCTTGCCGCTGAACCGCTGGCTGTGGGCCGTTCCCTTGCTGGCCGCCCTGTCGCTCCTGGGCGGCGTTTTCCAGCACAGGGGCGTGAGGGAGGAGAAGTTGAGCGACGGCATGAAGCAGGCCGCCGCCAAGGAAGCCAAGGAACTGGCCGGAACCGACTGGCAGAAAAAGAAGCTGCAGGGCCTCACCGAGCAGGAAAAGAAGGACATCGAAAAGCTCAAACAGGACATCAAGAGCACCGCCGGTGATTTGCAATCGGCC
>CAINXC010000596.1 GCA_903854655.1 uncultured Verrucomicrobiota bacterium
TAATCGCTGAGGACTTTTCACATGGCTATCAAAGATCGCAAAACCATCCGCCAGCGCATCCATGCGCGCATTCGCCGCAAGCTGCGTGGCACCGCCGAGCGTCCTCGCCTCGCCGTCTATTTCTCCAACCAGAATGTGTACTGCCAGGTCATCAATGATGATGAAGGCAGGACCATCGCTTCTGCTTCGACCAAGGAAAAGGGCGGCGTGAGCAAGTCCAACATCGAGGCCGCCACCAAGATTGGCACCGCCATCGCCGAGCGTGCCACCGCCAAGGGCGTGACCGCCGTGGTGTTTGACCGCGCCGGCTTCTCCTTCCATGGCAAAGTGAAAGCTTTGGCCGACGCCGCCCGCGAGAAGGGTTTACAGTTCTAATTCGAGGATTTCGTTATGGCAGAACAAAGAAGATTCAATGACCGCCAGTCTGATGGCGATGATCGTGGCGGCATGATCGAAAAAGTGGTGCACATCAATCGTTGCGCCAAGGTCGTCAAAGGTGGTCGTCGCTTCAGCTTCAGCGCTCTCGTGGTGGCTGGTGATCAGAAGGGCAAGATCGGCACCGGATTTGGCAAGGCCAATGAAGTTGCGGACGCCATCAAGAAGGCCACGGAAGCTTCCAAGAAGGACTTCATTCAGATCAATCTGAAGAACAACACCATTCCTCACGAAGTGGTGGGCCAGCATGGCGGCGGCCACATCCTGCTCAAGCCTGCCTCTCCTGGTACGGGTATCATTGCTGGCGGCGGCGCTCGTGCTGTGCTGGAAGCGGCCGGTGTCAAGGACGTGCTTGCCAAGTCCCTCGGCTCCAGCAACCACACCAACGTGGTCAAGGCGACGATCGACGCCCTGATGCAGCTTCGCATGGGTGACGAGATCTTCCGTGCCCGCGGCAAAAAGGTGGCTGAAAAGGTCGCCATCTAATTTCAACCCCCTCCATCTTATTTCATGAGACTTCACGATGTAATCCCTCAGCCAGGTGCCAAGCACAGGCGCAAGCGCGTCGGCTGTGGTGAAAGTTCCGGCCACGGCAAGACCTCGTGCCGCGGTCATAAAGGACAGCTCGCCCGTTCCGGCGCCGCCATCCGCCCAGGGTTTGAAGGCGGCCAGATGCCAATGCATCGTCGTCTTCCCAAGAAGGGCTTCAGCAATGCCGCCTTCAAGGACAAGATCGAAACCGTTTCGGTTGATGACCTCAACCACTTTGCCGATGGCGACACCGTCACGGAAGCCTCCATCCTCGAGATCGGCCTGGTGACCCGCACCTGCGACGGCATCAAGATCCTGGGCGACGGCGAACTGACTCGCAAGCTCACGGTGAACGTGGCCAGCATCAGTGCTTCAGCCAGAGAGAAAATTGAAAAAGCCGGTGGCACCGTTGTCGCGGCTTCCTAGAATCAGCATCTCAAATTGAGCGGCGGGGCGCTTGCGGGGCTACCGTGAGCGACCTGCCGTTTTGAGTTTTCAGCCTTCCACCATGATCTCAGCTTTCAGCAACAGTTTCAAAGTACCGGAGCTCCGCTCCCGAATTCTCTACACCCTGGCGATGATTGTTGTCGTCCGCCTTGGTGCCACGATCACGCTGCCAGGGGTGAACCCGGACGTGCTCCGCGCCTGGGTGGAGACCCGCAATCACGATGCCAACTCGGCCGGTGCCGCAGTGGCATCCCTGCTGAACGTGTTCAGCGGCGGCGGCCTGCAAAACTGTGCGCTGTTTGCCCTCGGGATCATGCCGTACATCAGTGCTTCGATCATGCTGCAGCTGCTCACCGCAGTGGTTCCCAGCCTCAGCAAGATGGCCCGCGAGGAGGGTGGGCGGCAGAAGATCAACCAGTACACTCGTCTTGCCACGATCGGCTTGTGCATTTTCCAGGGGTATTTGCTGGCGCGATCCCTGTCTTCTCCAGGCCAGAACATTTTCCTGCAAGGCTTGCAGGACGCCATTCGCGAAAAGGGGCCGTTGGTTCCAGACTTCGGCTGGGGCTTCATCATTTCAACCGTGATCACCATCACCGCCGGCACTCTGCTCATGATGTGGCTGGGTGAACAGATCACCGAGCGCGGCATCGGTAACGGCATCTCGCTGCTGATCTGCGTCAACATCGTCTCGGCTTTGCCCGGCGCCCTGGTGCAGGTGTGGCAGACTTATGTGGGTGGCGTGAAAGCTGATCCCACCAAGGCGGCCCTTCTTGTGGTGATGCTGGCTTTGCTGATTCTGGTCATTGCGGGGGTGATCGCCCTCACACAGGCGCAGCGGCGCATCGCCATTCAGTACGCCAAGCGCGTGGTGGGCCGCAAGGTCTATGGCGGCCAGACTCAGTACCTGCCGCTCAAGATCAATTATTCCGGCGTGATGCCCATCATCTTTGCCCAGGCCATCCTGCTCTTCCCCACGCAGATCATCAGCTACATGTTCCCGGACAGCGCCGGGGTGAAGCAGTTCTCCGCCTTCATCGGCTCAGGCCCGTTTTACTATGTGACCTCCTCTGCGCTGATCTTCTTCTTCAGCTACTTCTGGGTGGCCACGATGTTCCAGCCCACGCAGATTTCCGAGGATCTCAAGAAGAGCGGTGGCTACCTCCCCGGCATCCGCCCAGGGAAGCCCACGGCCGATTACCTCGACTTCACCATGAGCCGCCTGACCTTCGCCGGTGCGATCTTCCTGACGATCATCTACATCCTGCCCGGCATCATGAGCCGCGGCCTGAACATCCCGCAGCAGGCGGCGCAGTTCTTCGGTGGCACCAGCCTGCTCATCCTTGTGGGCGTGGTGCTGGATGTGATGAAGCAGCTTGAAACCCATCTTCTCCAGGCGAACTACGACGGCTTCCTGCGCAAAGGCAAGATCCGCGGTCGGAGTGAGCGTGTGCAGGGCGCCTCGGGGCAGGCTGCTGATGCCACCACGATTGTTTATCTCTGGGCTGGCATCGCCGTTCTGGTCCTTTGCGGCATCGTTTACTTCCTGATGAAGAGCAAGCCCGTCTAGGGCCCGCGCTTCCATTGTGCTTCTCACCATGGGCTTTTTCAGCGCCAACAAGATCCCGGTCCGTCATGGCTCCCAGCAGGACGGCATCCGGCGCGCCTGTGGCGTGGCCCGCGACATCCTTCTCAAGACCGCCGAGCAAGTGCGGCAGGGGGCGACCACCAAGGAGGTGGACCGTTTTGCCGCCGCCGAAATCAAGGCACGCAATTGCACCAGCGCCTTTCTGGGCTATCGGAATTTCCCTGGCAACATCTGCATCTCCATCAACGAGGAGATTGTGCATGGCATCGGCGGGCCTCGAGTGATTCAGGACGGGGATGTGGTGAAGGTGGACATCGGTGTGGCCTACGAGGGCTGGATCGGTGACAATGCACTGACGGTTCCGGTGGGCAATGTTGCAGCCGAAACCATGCGTCTTCTGGCCGCCACGGAAGAGTCCCTTTACGCAGCCATCAGCCATGCCCGTGACGGCGAGATGCTGGGCACGCTCTGCGCCTCTGTCGAGGAGCATGTGCTGCAGTACGGGTTTACTGTGGTCCGCGAGTTTGTCGGCCATGGGGTGGGGCGCAAGCTGCACGAGGAGCCGCAGGTGCCCAATTTCGGCAAGCGTGGTGAACGCCCCAGGCTCAAAGCGGGCATGACCCTGGCCATTGAGCCGATGGTCAACCTGGGCACGGCCAAAACCCGGATTCTGGCGGACAAATGGACCGCCATCACCCAAGACCGCAAGCCCTCTGCGCATTATGAGCACGTGGTGCTGATCACCACCGGCGAGCCCGAAATTCTGACGCTTCGTGACCGAATGTTCCCCCTGGGTGTGGCATCCCTCCCGGCCGGTGTGCCATGACCCGGTTTCGCCCCTGCATTGACCTGCATGAAGGTCGTGTGAAGCAGATTGTGGGTTCCACGCTGCGGGACGGGGGGGAGGCGCCGCAGGAGAATTTCATCAGCGACCGCAGCGCTGCATCGTACGCTGAGCAATATCAGCGCGATGGCCTTGCGGGCGGGCATGTCATCATGCTGGGCCCGCGCAATGAGGAGGCGGCCCTCAGCGCCTTGCGAGCCTATCCCCAGGGCTTGCAGATCGGCGGCGGAATCCGGCCGGACAATGCTTCGCTTTACCTGGGGGCGGGCGCCAGCCATGTGATTGTCACCAGTTATGTCTTCGATGGCGAGGGGCGGTTTGATGAGCGCAAACTGGCCGCCCTTGTCGTTGAAACCGGGCCGCAGCATCTGGTGCTCGACTTGAGCTGCAAGCGCAGGCCGGAAGGCTGGACGGTCGCGATGAACCGCTGGCAGTTGCTGACCAATCTGCATGTGGATCACACCACGCTGAATCAGCTCGCGGCATCCTGCGACGAGTTTCTGATCCACGCCGTGGATGTCGAAGGCAAGTGCGAGGGCATTGATGAAGAACTGGTGGCCTTCCTGGGCGGATGGGGTGGCAAGCCCATGACCTATGCCGGCGGTGCGCGCACCATGGAGGACCTGTGGACGGTGCAGAGCGCCAGCCAGGGCCGGGTGGATGTCACGGTGGGCAGTGCGCTGGACATGTTTGGCGGGCACGGTGTGCGCTACGCCGACTGTCTGGCTTTCAATGCCCGCCCATCAGGGACCTGACCTGCCTGGCAAGCCGGGTGGTGATGGCAAGGCCATCCGCGTCGCGGGGGACACGGTGGCGCAACCATTCACCACCGAGATGGCGCAGCCAGGCGGAGGTGCTGAAGAACAGCCGCGCTTCGTGATTGTGCCGCGCGCCTGTGGCCAGGCCGGTTTTGTAGGCTTCGGCGCCCCGCGTAAAGTCGAACTCCTTCAGGCCCATGTGCAGGGCCTCGACCATGAGCCGGCTCATGAGCACCTGGCCTGCCCCCTTGATCGCAGGATCATAGGTGGGCTTGTAGTAAATGAAACTGTCGCCGGCCACAAAGCCCATGTGGCAGGCGATGATCCGCCCGCCGACTTGCAGCACGGAGAAGTGCAGCAGGGTGGCCAGTGCGGGAGCCGTGCAAAGCCTGCGATAGAACTCGCAGGTGGCCGGCACGTTGAACTGGCTTGGCCGCCCCTGCGGATCCCAGCGCAGGCGGTGCTGCTCAAACAGGGTTTCAAGCGCAACCAGCCGCTCATCAGCGCCCTGGATCACCCGTATCTCGACGGGGCCCATCTTTGCCAGTCTGCGCTCGTTGTCCTTCATGCCGCTTTTGCGCTGCACGGCCGTTACAGAGGCTTCGGTCAGCTTCATGTAGCTGCAAGTGGGCGGCTCCGTGACCGGCAGCAGCGGGTAACCGCAGCCTTGAAGGGACTCCCAAACGGACTGGCCTTCTGGCATTGCTTCAAGTGTCAGCATCTTTGCGCCCTCCGCTGCGAGGTGCGTCACCATGTCACAGATCAGGGATGCATCACCCAGCAGATGCTGGTAGTCAGCATTTGGTGATCCCAGGAGCCGCCAGCGGCTGGTTTTTTCGTCACCAGAAAGCGGCAGCAGACCGATCACGCGACCGTCAAGGCGTGCCACCAGCACCTTCCACGTCAGGGGCGGACAGAACGATGCGATGAAGGCACATGCCCAGGCATGATGCTGGAACACCTGCGGGCGCTTTTGGCACAGCCACAGCCGCTGCCACTCCGGCTCCAGAGCCAGAAGTTCCTGCATGGTGCTGATGGCTTTGATTTCCATTTAATATCAATTGCAGTTCAAATTGGGCATAATGTACGGAGATGAAGGCATTACTGTACGGCGGATCCACCCGTGGACAAGGCCCATGACCTTGGAGGCGTTTTGCCATCGGCCCGCGAGGGCTGGAGTGAGGCGCTCCTGGAGCTGTTCCACGGTGGCGAAGACCTGCTTGCAGACCTCGTCACGCCGGGTGTCCCAGAGCCCTTCCACCGGGTTGAGCTCAGGATTGCAGTCCGGCAGTTGGATGACATGCACATACGCGGGGAGCTCATGGATGGGATGTGTTGTTTGGGGTGGAACCCGGCCTCGTTGTAGATGACGACATGCTATCTGGTTAAAGAAGCTGCGCGTGATGTCGAGGTCAACGTTTTCCCAATGCGCCACCCGCATGCCGCCTTGCGTGCATTCCAGCGCGGCAAACACGTAGAACCATCGGTACACATGTTGCATAGGAACCACCAGCTTGACGCCGTGCAGGGTCCACACCCGGCGCGTGAAGCTGTGCATACCGTAGCGGCCTTCGTCCTGCACCCAGATCTTAACGCGTCTGTCGCGCGCACGCTGGGCACTGAGCTGCTGCCGCCCTGCTGCCCTGCCCGAGGCGCTTCTGGGATGATGCGGCAACGGTCCTCAATTTGGCTGGTCGTCCCTGGCTGCGCGCTCAAGCAAACACTTCGCACACGGGCTAAACTCCAATTCATTCGTCAGTTTCGTATGAGTGTGGCTTTGGGCCACAATCCTTCCACCAGCGTGTCCAGTTGGCTGCGATAGCGCTTCAATCCGCTCTGGCTTACCTCGAAGGGTATCTCCAGCAGTTTTACAACCATGGGACGGAGTTCTTCCAAGTCCGCCGGCACTTGCACCGCGCCGACGTTGAAACCGGGCAGCCGCGCCCCGGGCCAGGCTTCGAACACATACCTTGGCCCATAGCGCACCTTCGGCCCGGGGCAAAGGTCGGGCATGTTGATGTCGTCGAGCACGATCCAGGACCCCGGGCGCATCAGCGGCAGCAGGTGAAGCAGGTCGATCAGCGGCCAGGGATGCTGATGGTTGCCGTCGATGAAGGCGAAGGAGAGTTCCTTTGGTCCAAAGAAGGAGGGTGCCAATGACTTTTCATAAAGAAGGGAGATTGTGAAGCTGAAGGCAATTCAGCCCATCTGCAAACTTTGCTGGGTTGAAAGCTTGGCAGCGATGGAGCCGACATGGCGAGGGAATTTCCGGTTTGGCCTTGAAAACGCGGCTTTGCACGCCAAAACGGCCTGCGCAAGCCCAGCAAAGGAGCACTAGAACCGAGCAGCGCCATCAAAGGGCGATTGAGGCCGTTCCACCCCGTTACTTGCCCGCAGATCGTGTGATGACCGCCCAAGGAGCCCGCCCGGCGTCCACATGCCCCGGTGCAGCTCAGCTCTGAGGAAACAGGTCTTCCCGGCCTCGACGTTGAGCTGAGTCTTGCTGTCCTCGTCCTTGCCCGAAAAAAAGCGGCGGTCCCGGCGCGGCATCGTTCAGAATAAGCGGCCCGCCCGGAAGCTTGCCAAAGTGCATCAGCCGCTAAAAGTCGCCGAGCTTTGTTCAACGCACGGCAGAAGAATAGTAATCGAGTGAAGTCAAAAGTGAGAGATTTCATTTAAACCTGGCGGAGAAACCGCCCCCTTCCTAGGAATCACATGGAACCCTCAAATCCGCCGATTGATGGTGGCGACTTCGCGCTTGAGATCGAACCACTTGCGCTCCAAGTCGTTCGCATCCTGGATCGCCTTGCGTTTCAGTTCCGCGTGCTCCTTTTCGAGGAAAGAATGCTTGCGCTCCAGGTCAGCAAGCCTGCGCTTCAGGTCATCAATCTCGTTCATGGCGCTCCGCTCTCGTTGAACATAGGATGCCCGATTGTGGGTTTGGGACCGTGGATGTCAATGGTTGTGCCAGTTAAAATGGGCAACAAGAGCGCAATTTTAACAGAGTACCTGCCCAATCGCCGAAATGTTGAAGTGGCTGCTGCCGAGGACGAAACAGCTCCGCATTGCCAGCACTCATCGCTTGACGTGGAGGAGGCGCAACGAATTGCCATCGGCATCCCGAAGGCACATCTCCCGGTGTCCCATCATTTGGCGAGGCTTCAGGACATGTGATAGGGCTACCGCTTCGCGGTAGAGATAGCGGCCGTTCCGACCGTGGGTTTGCTCGCTGAGGCTTGTTTTACCCATATCTATTGAAGGGCTTCCCTTCGGGAACGACTGCGGTGTCGTGGATGACGCGCAAAGGTGGACTGCGGCACATTTGCGTGGCTCGGTGCGTCCCTCTGCCAGCGGTTGGAGCCTACCTTTTACCCCAATCCAGGTCTGGTGCCCGTGATACCCATGGATCTGCATCATGCGTGAGCGCCAGGACGACGGTAAGCGGCCTCGCGGTATTCTCATTCCCGCATCGCCGCATTGGATATCCCAAAATTCGGATGGCGGCCCGTTCCAGGGCAAGCCGGTGGGCGGCGGTGATGCTGCTCCAAAACGCCATTCAGGGGATGTCACTATGAGCCGCCGAAGGTCACGGAACTGACGAGCATCCGACACCGAGAGCGGGTCATCGTCAAGGGTAACCCGCCCTTTGGTCTCCTGAATCGTAAAGGATCGCTCGCCGATGAATCCTGGATGAACAAACACCGAGAAATCGAAGCGATGGGGCAAAGGAATCGGCTGGCGTTCGTGATGAACGAAAGCGCAACCGGCCAAGGCTGAAAGCACGGAGACGCAGGTCAACAACCGCAGGCCAGCAATACCTTGCCTGGTCTTCCTGCCTGACATAATCTCGGCTGTCATCGTTGCGTTTGTTGTTCTTACTGTGAGGTGCGTTCCACCCCGCACTCGCCATGCAGCGACGTCCCCGCATTCGGGTTGTCGAAGTTGTCCGCTTCATCCTCCTCGCGCTCGCCGTCCAGGCAGCGGAAGTCTTTCTCCACGGCCACCTGCAGGTTCCAATCGGTCGTGAAGTAGATGCCTACTTCCTCGCTGGCGGCCCAGGCGGCGATTTGAGGGGAGGGGATCAGGGCGGTGATGACCGTATCCTCCCCGGTGGTGAAGCGCACGCCGGGCTGTGGGGCCTCGGTGGCTTCGAGGCGGTAGCGCAGTCGTGGCGTGCCTGCGTGGCCGAAGGCGGTGGCGTCCTGCCACCAGCCTTGCTCATGCAGGTGGGTGACTTCAGTTTTGGTGAGGCGGAAGCGCAGCGAGTCGCCGCGAATGCGTAGTTTCATGATGAACTATGCCTTCTTCACGCGACAAGCAAAGCACTTGTAGGCCTGCTGGCCGCTGAGGTTGTCGAATTGGCGGTCATCCACCAGGGTGTTGGCGGAGTCATAGCGCGGCAGGCCGAACTCATCACCCATGGCCTGGGCGGAGCCGAAGCTGTTGGGGACGAAGATGGTGTCCTCACGAATGCCTTCCCAGACCGTGGCGGTGCCGGTGATCGAGCCGCGCGGGCTCTCGACGGTGATGTGATCACCATGGGCAATGCCGGCCCTTTCGGCGGCCTTGGGATGAATTTGGATCAGGCGCACGCCGTTCATCTGCTTGCCGAGGTAGGTCCACTGGGTGACTCCCGCGAAGTGGACAACACTGGCGCGGCCTACCATGCCCATGAGCGGAAAGCTGTCGTGGACTTTGCCGTCGGATAACGCGCCAATGTGGGTGTTAGGTGTGAGGTTGCCCGGGTTGATGGGGTTCTTCACGAAGTCCAGCGAATGCACGGCGGTGGGGTGCCGGCCGGTGACCTCAGGGTGGGTGTAGAACCTGGGCAGGGCGCTGTGCCCGGCGCTGGAAAGGGCGGCCTGAAGCTCGGGCGTGACCAGCTCGACCTTGCCGCTGGGGGTGAGGAAGCGCTTGCCCTTGTTCTTGGGGTCGAGCGCCTCGGCGGCCTCATACCAGCTTTTGTGGTCGAGATAGAGGGTGCTGACGCCAGGGTGCTGTTCCGTGGGGCAGGGCCAGCGCAGGGGTTCGGCGCGCTTCTCCATGCGCGCCTGCGTCATGCCGCCCACGCCGGGGGTGCTGGCGGCAAAGATGGCCCAGAGGGTGGTATAGTCCTTCCATTCCTCGCGCAGATTGCCGGTCCAGTACTCGGGCGGGTTGTGCTTGTCGTTACGGGCCATGGCCTTGCCCAGTTCGATCCAGATCTGAATGTCCGTCATGGACTCGCCCACCGGCGGCACCACGCGGTGCTGCCAGCGGATGCTGCGGTCATCGCGGCGCATATAGACGCCCTCCATTTCGAAGCCGCTGCACACTGGCAGGATCACATCGGCATAATAGGCCGCCTCCTCCATGAACAGCCCGGTGAAGACGTAGAACTCCAGCTTGGCGAAGGCTTCCTTCACCTTCGTGCTGTTGGCGCTGCCGATGATGGGATTGCCCTCGGTGACGATGGCCTTGAGCTGGTAGGGCCGGGAATGCAGGATGCTTTCGGCAAACCAGTCCGGTCCCACGGGCAGGCCCACATCCTTCTTCGGCGTTTCGCCCTTCACGGCAGGCAGGTTCAGGCCGCCGGGCCAGGTGTTATGCATGAAATTGCAGCCGCCGCCGTTGATGCCGATGTTGCCGGTGATCGCGGCCATGAAGGCGAGCGCGCGATACGTGTCGAAGGCGCTCATCTGGTGCGAGATGCCGGCGTTGCAGAAGATCGCGGCGGGCTTCGCGGTGGCATAGCCCTCAGCGATCTCACGGATCTTTGCGGCTGGAACGTCGGTGATCTTGGCGGCCCAATCGGGCGTGTAACCCTCCTTGGCGAGATGGGCTTTCAATTCATCAAAACCCAGCACCCACTGCTTTACGAAGGCCTTGTTGTAGAGGCCTTTGGCGATGATGTGCTGAAGCATCGCCAGCGCCAGGGCGAGATCGGTGTGGGGCTTGGGCGCCAGCCATTCGTCTGCCTGCGCGCCGGTGGGCGTGAGGCGCGGATCGACGACCACAAGCCTGGCCTTGTTCTTCTCCCGCTGGCGCAGCAGGTAGGCGAAGGTGACCGGGTGTGTCTCCGCCTGGTTGGTGCCGAAGAACAGGTAGTACTGCGAGGAGCCGAGGTCTTCCTTGCCGGTGTTTTCGTCCTTGCCGTAGCCGTTGGTGAAGTTGCCCATGCCAAAGGTGACGCCCAGGGCGTTGCCGCCCGCATCATTGCACACCGGCCCCACATCGGTGTCGTTGGGCGATCCCAGCAGGGTGAAGAAGCGGCCGATGATCGAGCCGGTGCCCCGCTGCAGGCGGCCGCTGGTCTTGTTGGCGATCGAGCGCGCCTCGCCCGCATCGCGCAGAGCGATGAACTTCTTTGCAACGATGTCGAGCGCCTCGTCCCATGAGCAGGGTTCGAACTTCGAGTCCGGCGAGCCTTTCTCGCCACCCACGCGCTTCAGCGGCCGGGTGAGGCGGAAGCGGTTGTACACCAGTTGCGTCATCATCTCCGCCTTCACGCAGATCCCGCCGGCCTGCACCGGATCGGCCTCCTCGCCCAGCACATCGATGATGCGGCCATCCTTCACATGCACCTTCAGCCGGCAGAGTGAATTGCAGAACTGGCAGGCGCTGTCCACGATCTTGTCCGGCTGGAGCTGGCCGGATTGCTTGGTGAAATCGAAGGTCTTCGCCCCGCCCGCAGGATAGTGGCCGTCGTGCCCGGCCTCGGCAATGACGGGCACACCAAGCAGGCCGCCCATCGTGGCGGTCTTGAAGAAGGAGCGGCGGGAGAAAGTGTTTGCAGAGGGCATGGTGGGCGAACGGTGGATCGCCATAGGGTGACGCATCTGCGCATCTTCGCATGTCAAATCTGCCGCCATCCCCCAAGCGCCCGCTTGATTCCACGCCTTCCATTCGCTACAGGAGGGCTGTGAAAAAATTCGACTGCATCACGGCGATGAAAGCGCTGGGCGAAGAGAACCGCCTGCGCATTTTGCGGATGCTGTTGAAGAAGCAGTGCAGTGTGAACGAGATCGCGGACGCCCTGGGCATCACTCAGTACAACGTGTCCAAGCATCTGCGTGTGCTCATGGAGGCCGGGTTGCTGGACAAAGAAAAGCATGGGCAGCAGCGGCTCTACGCGCTGGCCTCCGACTTCTCCACGCATTTGGAGGAGAACCACAACGTGCTCGATCTGGGCTGCTGCCAGTTCGACTTTACGAAGCTGCCAAAGTAGCAGCTTGAGCGGGTTCGAGCTGGCGAATGCCGCCTTGACGCATCGGTTTTTGTCGATACGATTATTATCGATGCAAGCACCCATTGCCTTTGCCCAGGCTCTCGCTGACGAGACGCGCTGGCGGATCATCCACCTCGTCTTTGAGGAGGCGCTATGCGTGTGCGAGCTGGCGGATGTTTTGGAGCTGCCGCAGTCCACGCTTTCCAGTCACCTGAAGGTGATTCAGCGGGCTGAACTGCTGGCCTGCGAGCGGCGCGGCAAGTGGATGTTCTACCAGGTGAAACCGGCCTACCGGCCGCTTTTGGAAACCTTGTTCAAGCACTTTGCTTCCGGCGCCAAAAGCGATCCCATCCTCGCTCGTGATGCGCGACAGGCAAAAGCGCGTCTGGCAGCGCGCGAGGAGAGCTGCTGCCCCGGCCCCCGGGCGCTCGCTCCTATGAGCGCCAAAAACGACCACAGTGTGACCCTATGAAAAGACAACTGGCGGAACTTCTCGGCACCTTTGCCCTGCTTTTTGCGGGCACCGGCGCGATCATCATCGACGGAGCCAGCCATGGTTCCATCGGCCACGGCGGCATTGCGCTGACGTTTGGCCTGGTGGTGATGGCGATGATTTACACCTTTGGCGATGTGAGCGGCGCGCATCTGAACCCTGCCGTCACGCTCGCTTTTGCGGTCGCCGGACGGTTTCCCTGGCGCGACGTGCCGGGCTATCTCGCAGCACAGGCCGCAGGCGCATTGCTGGCCAGCGGCCTGCTGCGGGTGCTGTTCCCGCTGGACGCGACGCTTGGGGCCACCCTGCCTTCAGGGAGCGACGGCCAGAGTTTCATCCTGGAGGCGGTGCTGACGGGCATGCTGATGCTGACCATCCTGAGCGTGTCCACCGGATCAAAAGAGAAGGGCATCACCGCAGGCATTGCCATTGGCAGCATCATCGGCCTGGAGGCGATGTTCGCCGGGCCGATCTGCGGGGCTTCGATGAACCCGTTTCGCTCGCTCGCCCCGGCGTTTGTGTCTGGCAACCTGCAGCACCTGTGGCTCTACCTCGTGGCCCCCGTGCTGGGCGCCTGTCTCGCCGTACCCCTCTGCAAAGGGGTTCGCGATGCCGACTGCTGCGGAGGCAAGTGCGCTCCCTGATTTCTCCTTCCCAATCCCACCCCCATCACCCCATGACCGTTCGAGAACTGGAAACCGCCCTGCGTTCGCAACCCGATGCCGACGTTCGATTCGTGCTGCCCGATGGCGGCCTCATTCCCGCCCACGCCCACGTGACTGAAGTGGGCCGGGTGGACAAGCGTTTCATTGATTGCGGCGGCACGCGCCGCAGCGACAGCCACTGCCTGCTGCAAACCTGGGTGGCCAATGACGAGCACCATCGCCTCAGCGCGGGCAAGCTCGCAGGCATCATCCACAAAGGCAGGGAACTGTTGGAGGATGACGCCCTGCCCGTTCAGATCGAATACGAAGAGGAACTCGTGTCGCAGTTCCCCCTTTCCAGTGTTTCCCAGGACGAGGGCGTGATCTACCTGCACACCGGCCTTCGCCACACGGACTGTCTTGCCAAGGAACTCTGCACCCCCGACACAGGATGCTGCACCACCAGCAACTGCTGCTAACCCCCTCTCTCTTTTCCATGCCTCCTCTCATCCTCATTCTCTGCACCGGCAATTCCTGCCGCTCTCACCTTGCTGAAGGCCTGTTGCGCGCTGCCGTTGGCGACCGCTTCACCGTTGCCAGCGCCGGCTCCAGGCCCGCAGGCTACGTTCATCCGCTGGCCATCAAGGCCATGGCGGAGATCGGCATCGACATCTCCGTCCACCAGTCCAAGCACATGGACGAGTTTTTGTCGCAGAAGGTGGAAACCGTCATCACCGTCTGCGGCAATGCCGACCAGGCCTGCCCCATGTTTCCCGGCCAGGTGAACCGCCACCACTGGCCCTTTGATGACCCCGCCCACGCCACTGGCACGGAGGAGGAGCAATTCGCCGTCTTCCGTCGCGTGCGGGATGAGATCAAGGCCGTGTTCGGCGCCTATGCGGATGGCAGGCTGGACCAGATCAAGGCTTTGTCAGGCCGCTGATCTTGCAGCCCACGGCGTCTGTTTTGGCGACGGCCACGGGTTTGCCGTCCTGGAGGGCGTCGAGGGCATCGCGCAAATCCTTCGTGGTGGCCTTGCGCTGCTTCTTGGTGGGTCCCAGATAGAGATCATTGATCCTACCCTGATACAATGTCCTGCCATCGGGTGCCAGCACCACCACCTCCGGGGTGATGCGGGCCAGGGTGCGCTTTGCCAGGCTTTGGTCCTTGTCGAGCAGCACCGGCACCTTGATGGCCATCATCTCGGTGTGCTGGAGGATGTCCGTGAGCTTTTGGTCGGGATCGGAGTGGACATAGTAGAAGGCGAACTTCCCGTCGTAGTCCGCAGCGATCTTGTTCATCTCCGGGATGTAGGAGCTGGAGGTGGGGCAGTACGGGGACACAAAGCAGAGCACCACGGCCTTGTTGCCGGTCGTTGCCAGAGGCGTGTAATCTTTGCCGTCGGCGGCGGCGAGGGTCACAGGCTTGTCTTCCGCCGCGAGGGCGGTCGTAATGCTGAACAGGATGGCGAGGAGGCAGGACAGGTGTTTCATGGAGTCTTGGGTGGCAGGCAGAGGAAGTGGCTTGCAGACGTGCCTTTGACAAGCGCCTGGAGGTCGTGAGCGTTGAGCGGCACGGATTCCCCGCGAGGGAAGACATTGCCAAAGTCATCCGTGACCTGTGCCATGGGGCCCAGGTAGATGGCGTGGCCGGATGGAGTTTTGGAGCGGTGTCCGGGCTTGTGGCCCACGGCGACGATCTCCCGGAGAGAAACACCGCTCACCGTGAAATGCGCGGTGGCGGAGAGTTTTTCCAGCCAAACATTGCCGAAGCCAGCTTGCAGCAGGACCTGCACCACTTCGGCGTGGGATGGCACGTGCTCGACCACCGCTGCTGGTCCTGGCAACGAGGGCAAAGCCTCCGTCAATGGCGTGTCAGCGGTGAGGCCGTGCAGGCGCAGCTCGGCACCGGGTCGCAGCACGCGATGAGCTTCGGCCAGGAACCTCGCAAGCGCCTCAGCCCCGAGATTCGTATTGGCCGAGCCCTCCAGCAGCACTTCATGCGCGCTATGATCTTCAAGTGGAATCCTGTCTGGCAGGGGCTCGCCGATTCGATGCTGCCATTGCACGCGGGCTGCGGTTGCCTCCTTCGGCGCCTCGGGCGGGCCGTCCTCGTCGGGTTCGTCGCTCTCCTCGTGCAGCACGTAGATTTCCCACAGCACCCGGTCAGGATCGGGCACCCAGAACTTGGTCTGTTTCGAGTAGCAGCAGGCGACGCCTTCCTCGCGTTGGGTGCTGATGCCCGCAGTCTCCAGCCGCTGCTGGATGGCCACCAGCGCTTCTGAGTCCGCCACGCGCAGACCGAAGTGATTGAGGCTGCCGACCCCGGACCGGCCTGGAATCAGCGACAGGATCAGCGGTGGGTCTGGCAGTTCAAACTTGGCGTAATCGGAGCGCAGCCTGGCTGGCTCAAGATTGAAGAAAGCACGGTAGAACGCCACCGAACGATTCAGATCCGACACGTTCAGCGAAGCGTGGAGATGGCAGCCACCTGTCATGCGGAATCAAGATTGGGCGGCCAGCACGGCACGCGCCCGCGTCTGGCAAAGATGAAAGGCAACGCCCAGCCCGGCACCCAGGCCGATGCCGTAGCAGATGCCCCACTGCATCTTTGCAAGGGTCATCTGGGTGGGCTTTGCGAGGGCGACGCCCCCCACTGAGCACTCAGGAATACCCACCAGCGCCCCTTCGATCCAGCCGCCGATGAAATAGCCGATGGAGTTCAGAACGAACAGGGCGGCGACAACCTTCAGGACCTCGCCACGAGCATCGAACGCCGTGGCAAGCATCCAGCCCATGACCATGGTGCCCGCCAGCAGGCCTGCGAGGCTGCCAGGATGGCCGCGCAAGGTCATCCAGCCCATAATCCACGCCACCGAATAGGCGGCAAAGGCAGGGCAGAAGAGCTTGTAAAATCGAGCCAGCGAGCCAGCGCCCAGGATCAGCCGGTGCAGCAGCAAGCCGCTGAGCACCATGAAAACGACGGCGCAGGTCACATACATCGCCAGCTCGCCGCCGTGGCCGTGAAACCATTTGCCGAAGATGCCCCAGGGCAGGAATCCCGCCACGCTCACGAGAGTAAAACCGAAGATGCCACGCCACAGCGAGGCTCCCAGCGAGGGGACATGTGCGCCCTTCGCTCGCGCGGCGAGACTTTGAGGATCAAGTTGGAACCAGCTCATCGGAATTCATGCTTGGAGTTGAGCGCCTTCAGCCGCCGGCAGCTTCGTCCGCCAGGCAGCGAGGCCGGTCACTAGAACGACGGGAGCGAGCAAATAAAGCAGCGGAGCATACGAAGAAGTGCGGGCATGGCATTCCGCAAACAGGAGCGGCCCGATGGCGGAGGCGAAGACCGTGAGCATCTGCGCCGCCCCTTGTATCCGCCCCAGGTGCCTGCGCCCGAAAGCCAGCCCCCAGACCGCGAAGAAAATGACGGTGATGAAACCCGCCGCCACGCCCATCACGGCGGCCAGCGCCCAGAGCTGCCAGAGCATCCGGATCATGGGCAGCCCGACAAGGCCCGCGGCATAAAGAAACATGCCCACGCCAAGGAGCGACGGCATGGCACGCCGCAGGCTCAGCCAGCCGCAAAGCATCTGCCCCAGAAGGGCAAAGATCGTGGTCACCGCCAGGAAGGTGTGATAAGTGCCGGCGTCAAACCCCGCCTCCGCCAGAACGGCTTCGTTGAACAGGCCGAGGCCGGACGACACCAGGCCGAACAGGGCGGTCGCCACTGCGAAAATCCAGAATACAGGAGTGCGCAAGGCTGCTGCCAAGGAAACCCCCGGCAGATCCTCGGCCTGGTGATTCTGAACCGATCCCGGCTCGCGAAGAAAAAGCAGCGTGAGCGGGGCGACGGCGAACAGCAGGGCCATCGACACTTGTTTCCAGGCCACGCGCCAGCCCTGGGCGATGACTTCACCGCCCACCACCACGAAGGCCACGGCAAACAGAATGCTCAGCACCACGGCGTAAACGCCCATCGCCAGCCCCGCCCGTGCCGCTGAACTTTTGCCCACCATTGTGATGCTTGCCACGGAGAGAGCGCTCTGACCCAGGGCACGGGTCAGCAAAACCCAGACGAACAGCATCATCGTGCCGCCCGTCTGCCCGCTCATCTGCCAGACCGCCGCCCCCAGCAGCAGCACGACCACGCCGCTGGTCCAGCGCAGCCCCAGGCGGTCGAACAGCGACCCGGCGGGCAGACAAAGCACCGAGCCCAGCAGCGTGGCCCACAGGTTGATGTTCGCGTACACCACGCGGTCCAGATGCAGATCGCGCAGCATGGGCTCGGTGATCAAGCCCAGGCCCTGGGTGCGGCCGGGCAGGGTGGCCACCATGAGCAAGGCTGCCAGCAGCACATTGCCCCAGGCGATGCGTTTCGAATCGGATGCGGCCAGGGCCATGCGTCAGCGGAAGAAGGTGTTCACCTTGTCATATTCCGCATAGCGGTCCTGGAGCCAAGTCTTGAATTCCGCATAGTGCTGCTCGCGTCGCTCGCCACCATCGCTCATGGAGTTGTAACTGAGATAGAGAAGACGCCGCCACTGATCGGAGCGGTTGGGGGCGGAGCGATGCGGGGTGTAGCCGCTGAAGATGGCGATGTCCCCGGGGTTCAGGTCCAGCACGACGCCGCGTGACACATCCACCTGGTCTTCGGTCAGCTCATGGTACATGCCGTCGCGTGGTGACAGGCAGCCCTGCTGATGACAACCGGGAAAGACCTCGGTGGCGCCGTTGTCCGCGTCAGCGGCATCGATCGCGACGATGACCGTCACAAAGCTGGTGGGGAAACTGTCCCAGGAAATGTAATCCTGGTGCATGCCGTAACCGAGCGCGCCCGGCGGTTTGAAGATGAGCTTGTCCTTGAAGAGACAGGCGGGTTCGCCATACAACGCTGACACGGCATCCAGAATACGCGGATCGCGCGCGACGCTTTCGCACACCGCGCTCAGGTCGATCACCGGATCAAAGCAATCGAAACGGCACTCCCCGGTTTCGGCATGGTTTTGCCAGCGGCAGCGGATGTTGTCGCTGTCGATCAGGTCCGTCCGCTGAAGCAGGCGTTCCGCCTCGGCTCGCAGTTCGGCAATTTCGGACTCACCCAGCAGGCCTCTGAGCACAAGGAAGCCGTCCGCCTGGTAGCGGTCCCGCTGACCTTGGTTCAAGGGTGCACTGGATGAGTCCATGGGAGGAAGCGTTCCGCTAAAACTTCACGCCCACGCGGACGCCAAACTCGCGCGGGATGCCGGGAGCGCCCGTCTGGATTTCAGCGTTCATGTTGGTGTAATATTCCTCCTGGGTGAGGTTGCGGGCATAGAGGCTGATGTTCCAGTTCTTCGCGCGCCAGCCGATGGAGGCGTTGAGCAGTCCGTAGCTCTTCTGCTGGAACTGGGCGCGGTTGAAGTCATCAAACTTGGTGTCGCCCAGGGCGACGTATTCCAGCCGTGCGAAGAAGCCGCAGTCCAGGTGGTATTCAGCGGCGACCACCGAGTCGAACTCGGGCACGAAGGGCGGTGTCACGCCGTTCAAGGACTGGCCGGTGACGGGGTCTGTGTAGCTCGTCAGGCGGGCGTGAGTCCAGCCGAAGGAACCGAGAAAGTCAATCTGCGGACACAGGGCGTAGCGGGTTTCAAACTCCGCCCCATAGGTTTCCCCGCGTGCGGCGTTGAACACCGCGTAGTCCGTCTGCGTGATGCTGCGCTCCACTTGGTAGTTGCTGATCGAGTTGTAAAACCAGGCGAGATTGGCGGTGAGCCGGCCGTCCAGCCACTGGCTCTTCACTCCCATCTCGCTGGCCAGGTCCTTTTCTTCCTTGAAGGGGACGAAACGCGGATCAGCGGTGTAGGCGCTGAAGCCGCCGGGCTTGAACGCATAGGTGGACTTGGCGTAGAGAAGGACGTTGTCATTGACCTTCCAGTCGATGCCCACCTGGGGCGTCACATGCACCCAGTCATCCTCCATGCTCACATGCGGGTCCTGGGAGTTGATGGGCGTCAGTGTCGTCAGGTAGTTCACCGGCGGGGCGGGGAAGGGCGGGAAGCCGGGAACGGGGGCGATGGTGGTCGTGGTGACCGTGTTGGTGGTGGAGAGGCCGTTCGTCCCCTGGTCGCGTGCTATGGAGCGCTGCACATAGTCAAAGCGGGCGCCGGCGCTCAGGGTGACAGGATCCCAGCCTTTCCAGGCCGCGCCGCCGTAGAAGGCAAACGCCTTCTCGTCGATCTGGTGCACGGTCAGCTCGTTGAGGGCAATTGCCGACAGCGACTGCGAGACGGAATTTGCGGTGAGATTGATGGTTCCCACGCCCGGAATGGCTTGCGGGAAAACCGTGGTCGTCAGCGTGGTGGTCGGCATCTCAAAGTCCAGGCTGTGCAGACCCACGCCGCGGATCTCGCTGAGCGAGCCGTACGCACCCACGTTCCAGTCCCATTTCGATGCCTTGTCATTGTTGGAGAACCGAAACTCCTGGCTCCAGATTTGCTGAGTCTGCGCCAGGCTTGCAAGGCCATCTGGAGCGGAGGTGAAGTCCAGGTCCGTGAGGTAGTGGCTCAGGTCGAAGCTGCGGCGTGAAGTCACGGCGAGGAACTTGTAGTCCGACCCGTCGTAGGCGATGCGCAGGGCCTCGTTCTCGAGACTGCGCTGCTGTTCGCCCTTCACATCCGAGGTCACGGTGTAAAAGCCCGTGGTGCGGGCAAGCGAGGTCAGGCGTGGCGCTCCGTCGTTGTAGTCATCGTAGCCGCCGGTCAGGCTCACCTCCCAGTCCTGGGCCGGCTGCCAGAACAGGCCGCCGTTCAAGCCCCAGTGCTGCTCGCGGTCCACGCGCTCGCCGGTGAAGGGATTCCTGAGGTAGCCCTCGCGTTCGTCATACTGCCCGCCCAGGCGGAAGCCGAGGCTGCCGTCTGCGTTCACCGGCCCCATGACGTAGCCGTCCGTTTCGCTCGCTCCGAACGAGCCGTATTCGGAGTTCAGGCTGCCCTCGAACACATTCGTCGGGCGCAGGCTGCGGACGTTGATCAGCCCGCCATAGGTGTTGCGGCCCACCAGGGTGGGTTGCGGTCCACGCAGCACTTCCACGCTGTTCAGGCCGGACAACTGCTGGGCATAACTGAAGGTTTCGCCAAACGGCACGTCGTCCACATAGACCGTGGTGGCCGGAGCGCCGAAGAACACGGTGTTCGTCAGACCGCGCGTCGAATACACGTCCCCAAACGAACGTGATCCGGAGTCCGTGGCGGACATGTTGGGCGCGAACCGCACGATGTCCTGGGGTTCCCTCACGCGAAAGGCGTCAATGTCCGACGAAGACAGGAAGGTCGCGCTCACCGGCTTGCTTTGCGGGTCGGGCAGGGCTTCACCGATTACGGTGACTTCGGGCAGCTTGGTGACGGTGGTGTCCGCCGGAGCGGGTGAAGAGGGGGCCTGCTGGGCCTGGGCAAGGCAGATGCTGCCGATTGGCAGCAGGAGACTCGCGGCAATGCCTGCGGCAAGCGAAAGACGGTGGGAGTAATATGCGAACATGCGCATGTATTACATTACAGCAACCAGCTTCTTGCAACACAAAGTTTTTACGTGCCTCAGCAGCAGGGTTTCCCTGTGGCGAGGCCGAAGGCTCTTGCCGCCGGTGTGCAGCAGGGGTTGGCTGCGGCGGGCACTTCCACACCATCCCGGTAGGTGGGGGTGGGGCGGCCCGGCTGGAAGTGCTCCTCGTGATCAATCACCGCCTTCACGGTGGGGAAGGCCGCCTCGAGGTGGTCGAGCGCATCGCTTGCCGCCGCCACAAGGATGGCTGGCAGGGCCTCGGCGCGGAGGTTGAGAATGAGCTGGCCGCCGGAGGTGGGCTCGTCCAGCGCCATGCCCAGCTCCGGCACGTAATCTGTGCGCACGAGATTGATGGAGGCGATCTCGCCGCCAATGCCGTCGTCGGGGCTGAAGGTCATCTTCAGGTGGGCGATCTCCGCGCTTGCCGCCCCCAGCCGCGCCTGAATGTCCGCCGCCAGGGCGCGCAGGTACTGGTTGGCATCGAACTCGTCCTCGCAGGTCAGCGTGATGGTGGCGTTGAGCCAGCCCAGCATCGCCTCGCCGTCCGCGTACACGTTGTAGTCCAGCTCCATCACTTCGCGTTCGCCCTGCTGGTCATCCATCAGGTGCTGGAACCAGGGCAGCAGGCCGGTTTCCTCGCGTGACGAGGCCACCAGGATGGTCGCCTCCGGGAACTGCTTGGCGAGCGCCTCGCGCAGCTCCTCGCGCGATTCCGGGCTGAGCAGGTCGCTCTTGCCAATCACAATCAGATCCGCCTCCTCGAGCTGCTTTTTGAAGATGTAGGTCACTTTCGAGGAGAAGCCGCCGCCCTCGTCCAGGCCGAACACGCGGCGTGCCCGCACCGGGTCCACCAGCACGCTCAGCGGCGAGATGGAGAAGTCGTTGCCATACATGCGGCGCAGCGGGTAGGTCACGGTGGCGACGAGATCCGTGCAACTGCCCACCGGCTCGGCGATGAACACATCTGGCTTCGTGTCTGCGGTCAGCTTGGAGGCGGCCTCCATCAGCGTGTTGAAGCGGCAGCAGAAGCACCCGCCCGCGATCTCCTCCGTGGCAAAGCCCTGGCTGCGCAGCATCTTCGTGTCCACCAGCCCGCTGGCCTGATCATTGGTGATCAGCCCCACCTTGAGCCCCTGCTGCGTGAGGTGATGGGCGAGCTTGCCCACGGCGGTGGTCTTGCCTGCGCCGAGGAAGCCGCCGATCATGATGTAACGGGCTTTGCTGGAAAGTGGGGTGCTGGTCATGGAGAGAGTCTGAAAAAGTGAGAGCAGGGTAGAACGCCGCGAACCGGGCATTTATATGCACCCGATTGCATATTCAACCCCAGCCTACTGCGCCCGCAGCAGCACGGCTTTTACTTCCGGGCCAGAATCGCCCACCAGCTTGGTAAGCTTCAGGAGCAGGTCCGTCCTGCCCTCCGGCAGGTCGAGCACTCCCACGCTCAGGCGTTTCCAGGGCTTCTCCGCCGGTTCGGCGCGCTCGATCAGGTCCTGCTCCGGCAGCACGGCGGGATCGAAGGCTTCGCTCGTGGTGACCCCGGCCTTTTTGCCCGCGATCTCAATGGTGAACCCGGAGCCCACGGCGGAGGCAGGGCAGGTGAGGTCGATGAGCACCTCGTACTTTCCCCCCCGGCGCATATCCACATGCCAGTGGACGAAGGCCTTCGGGTCCGTCCACTGCGCGATCCAGTCGTTGGCAAAGCCCGCCTTGCTCTTTTTGTAGCCGATGCCGCCTTCGTCCTCGTTGGTTTGCAGGAAGGCCTGGTGGGCCTGCAGCAGCACCTCGGGGTGGCCCGCGAGGCCTACCGGAATAGGCAATGGCTCAAAGCCGCGCTTGGTGGCGTCCGCGAACCACTTGTCATAGGCCGCCGTCATCGGCGCGAGGATGTCGGGATAATCCTTCGCGATGTCCGCCTTCTGGCTCGGGTCGTTTTCCAGATCGTAGAGCTGCCACTTCGGCGCGCTCTTCGGGCCTGCCACCGGCTCGTACACCGCGCGGTACTTCTGCGAGCGCACCGCGCCCTTGCTCGGCTTCACCTCGTCACCAGGGGCCTGATGCGTGAAGACGTAGCGGTCCGGCCACGAGGCGGGTTTGCCGGAGAGCAGGGGCACCAGGCTGATGCCGTCCAGCGGATGCTCCGCGTCCGGCTTGAACATCACCCCGCACAGGTCGCACAGCGTCGGCAGCACATCCACGCAGCAGGCGATGTTCGGCACCGTCGCCTGGGCGGTGATGCGCTTCGGCCACTTGATGAAAAACGGCACGCGCACCCCGCCCTCGTGCACCATGCCCTTGCGGCCGCGCATGTCGCCGTTGTAGCGCACCGTGTTCGGGCCGTTGTCGCTCAGGAAGATGACGATGGTGTTGTCCTCCTGGCCCGAGCTTTTCAGCTTCTCCATCAGCCGGCCGATGTTCCAGTCCATGCGCTCCACCATGGCGTAGCAGCAGGCCTCCTCCGGCGTGGCCAAGTTCCGCGCCTTGTACTTCTGCCACAGGTTCTCCGGCGCCTGCCAGGGCGTGTGCGGCACGTTGTAGGGCACGTAGCAGAGCCAGGGCTTCGCCGGGTTCGCGTCGATGAATTTCATCGCCGCATCCGTCAGCACATCCGTGATGTAGCCCTTCTGCGGCTCCATCGTCTCGTTGTGCTGCAAAATCGGGTCATGATAGTTGTTCCAGTGCCCGGCGCAGAAGCCCAGGAACTCGTCAAAGCCCTTGCCGTTCGGGTCGCGCGGGAAGTGCGCGCCATTGTGCCACTTGCCGAACAGCCCCGTGGCGTATCCCGCCCCCTTGAACACCTGGGCAAAGGTCGTCTCGTCCTCGCGCAGATCCTCGTAGCCCCGCGTCACCCCGTGCACGCCGCCGCGCAAGTGGTAGCGCCCGGTGAGCAGGCCCGCCCGCGTCGGCGCGCACACCGGCATGACAAAGAAGCGGTCGAACCGCGCCCCGTCGCCCGCCAGCCGGTCCAGGTTCGGCGTGTCGATCTTGGCGTTGCCATGCGAATGCACGTCCCCCCAGGCCATGTCATCCGCCAGGATCAGCAGCACATTGGGCCGCCCCGCCGCCTGCACCGGCGACACCCA
>CAINXC010000597.1 GCA_903854655.1 uncultured Verrucomicrobiota bacterium
TCCTGGTTGGCGATTAAGTCGAAAAGCTCGACTGCGAGGATGTGCCCGCCTCCTATTGGCTGGGCAGCCCATAAACTGAGCGGCAAACAAGGGTTGCCCGGCGAACACCAGCCCTCAGCGCAAATCCATTGCCATTTGGCGGCAGGAGTCCACTATCCTTCCCAGAGCTGGACTTTGAGGTCCGGCCTCACAACCAAGATCAGGAAGTATGGCCGAATCGCACAACTCAACCGATCTCCGCCGCTGCCTCAACCGCGCGACGTTTGGCGTATCCCCGGCTTTGCTCGAGGAAGCGCAGTCAAAAGGCTGGGAGCGCTGGGTGGAGGAACAGCTTGCCCCCGATGACAAAGCTGACGCAGCATGCGCTCAGCGCGTGAAGGATCTGCGCCTGAAAATCGAGTATGAGTTCGAACCGCCGAAGCCCGAGGGTGGCGAGGCGAAGATGATGATGATGAAGGGCAAGGGCAAGCAGAAGGTCAGCGAAATGCGGCCTCTGAAAACCCTGGAGCAGCCCATCGAAAAGACCTTCCCGCTGTATGGCCAGGGCGATGTCCCGTACGAGGAGAAGAACCGCCCGGCGGAAGAGGTGATGATCGCGACCCTGCTGCGCGCGGTTTACAGCAGGTGGCAGGTGCGCGAGCTGGTCGTGGATTTCTGGCACAACCACTTCAGCGTGAATTCCGGCAAGGATGAGTCCATCGCCCTGGCGCTGCCTTCCTATGACCGTGATGTGATCCGCGCCCACGCGCTGGGCAATTTCCGAGTGATGCTCGAAGGCGTGGCCCAGAGCGCGGCGATGCTCTATTACCTCGACGGGGTGGCAAGCAAGGCTAGCCCGGCGAATGAGAATTTCGCGCGCGAGCTGTTCGAACTGCACACCTTTGGCGCCAGGCATTACCTGAATCATCTGCACACCAAATGGCGCGATGTTCCCGGCGCGCTGGAAGGCAAGCCCGCTGGCTACATCGACCAGGATGTGTATGAGGCGGCGCGCGCCTTCACGGGCTGGACAGTGGAGAATGGCGAGGATCAGGACGAGGGCGCGAAACGCCCGCGCACCGGCAAGTTCATGCTTCAGGAAACCTGGCATGATCCCTATCAGAAGCGTGTGCTGGCCAGTGAATTCGATCCGCAGCGGCCTGCGCTGGAGGATGGCAGGCGCGTGCTCGACTTGGTGGCGCGGCATCCGGCGACAGCGCAGCATTTGGCCGAGAAACTGTGCCGACGGCTGGTCAGCGATGATCCGCCGGAAACGCTGGTCGCAAAGGCGGCGGCAGAGTTCACGGCAGGACTGGATGCGCCTGATCAGATCGCCCGGGTCATCAAGATGATCCTGCTCAGCGACGAATATCGCAACGCGCCCGCCACCAAGTTCAAGCGCCCGCTGGAGTTCCTGGCGAGCTATCTGCGCGCCACGGAGGCGGAGTTCACCCCGCGCATGGACGTGGTCAACCAGCTCGATCAAATGGGCCAGCTCCTGTTCCGCTGGACCACGCCCACCGGACACCCTGATACCGCTGGTTACTGGCAGGGCGGCACCTTCCTGCTGCGCCGCTGGAACCTGCCGCTGGTGCTGCGCGACAACGACTGGAAGGGCGTGGCCACCTTCCATTTCGTCACCCGCACGCCTGCAGAATGCCGCACCACGGGCCAGGTGCTGGACCACTGGAGCCAGAAGGTGCTGGGGCAGGCAGCCTCCGGCAAGATCCGCGCCCAACTGGTGCAGGTCCTCGCCGACGATGACCACGCCAAGGACACGGATGCATTCACAGGCGAAGACAAGGACCGCGATGAACGTATTGCCGCCTGCGTGGCCTTGCTCGCCGCCACCCCGGAGTTTCAACACCGCTGACCATGAAATCGACCATCAACCGCCGGACGTTTCTCCGCCGCAGCCTTGCCGCCTCCGTTGCCAGCACCGGCATCCACAGGCTCTCTTTCGCCAGCGACAGCGCCGCCGCTTCCGGGCGTGATCTGCTCGTCACGATGTTCTTGCGCGGCGGCTGCGACGGCCTGGGCGTGCTGGCACCAGTCGATGATCCCCATTACATCGCTGCGCGCAATGCCGAGCTGCGCTTGTCGGACAAAGGGCCGCACACCGGCCTTCAAGTGAACCAGGCCTACGCGGGGCACGACTGGCGTCTGCATCCTTCCGCCGCGCCCTTGCATGAGCTTTACTCCCACGGCGATCTGGCCTTGATCCATGCCTGCGGCTTGAAAAACGCCACCCGCAGCCACTTCGATGCGCAGGACATGATGGAACGCGGCATCAGCGATCAAAAGAACCTGGGCACCGCCACGGGCTGGCTCACCCGCCTGCTCGATTCGCTGCCGGATTCGGGCCTGCTGCCTGGGCTCAGCGCGGCAGGCACACTGCCGGTCTCGTTCCTGGGCAGCGCCCGCGCGGCGGCCATCACCTCGCTGCAGGACTTCAACTACTACGGCAACGAGCGCCAGATGAAGGTGCTGCGCGCCATGCACGCCCAGGGCGACCCGCTCACCGGCAACGGTGCGCGCCTGCTGCAAGTGATGGCAGACGTCACCAAGCGCCTGGCGAAGAAGGCGGATGGCGGCGTTGCCGATTACGTTCCCGCCCAAGGGGTGAAGTATCCCGAGCACGATTTCTCGAACGAGCTGAAGACCATCGCCCAACTCGCGAAAATGGAGGTGGGCCTGCAAATCGCCGCCGTCGATTACGGCGACTGGGACACCCACACCGGCCAGTCGGATCGCATGACCGATCTGGTGCAGAACCTTGCCGGTCCCCTGCGCGCCTTTTATCAAGACGTCAGCGGCACCAATCAACGCGTCACCATCGTCGTGATGAGCGAGTTCGGCCGCCGCGTCAAAGCCAATGAAAGCGGCGGCACCGATCACGGCCATGGCAACCTCATGATGGTATTAGGCCACGGCATCAAAGGCGGCCGCTGCCTCGGCTCCTGGCCCGGCCTGGCCAATGATCAACTCGACGAGCACACCGATCTGGCGATCACCACCGACTACCGCCAGGTTCTCGCCGAAGTGCTGCAATCACGGATGCGCGGAGCGGACATGGCCAAGGTGTTTCCAGGGTTCACGATGGGCAAGACGCTGGGTGTGGTGTGAGGGGGCGTTGGCGTTCAACCTTGCGTCAAGAGCATCTCCAACGTTGCGGCAGGGACCCAAATCTGTTAGAGTAACTCATGGCCGCCATTCTCACCCTCGAGCTAGATGATGCTGCGGAGCTGACGCTCCAGAGCCTCGCCGAATCATGGCACGTGGGACAGCAGGAGGCTGTCAAGCGGGCCGTCTCGGCGGCGGTTCAATCCCTGCCCTCGGTGAAACCAACCACGACGCTTGACGCTTTCAGACGGTTGCAGGCTGAAGTTCAATTGACGGCTGAACAGGCCGAGGCTTGGAAACAATCAGTGTCGGATGCCCGCCGATAGGTGTCCCGTGATTGCATGGTTCACCTCGATACCAATTTCCTGATCGACGCGCTGGTGGCAGGGAGTCCCCAGGAGTCAGCCTTGGCGATGTGGCTTGTCAGCGGGGAACCGGTCGGCATCAGCGCCGTTGCGTGGGGTGAGTTTCTTTGCGGGCCCTTGTCACCTGCTGCGGAGGTGGCGGCACGACAGATGTTGCCAGTCTCGGAGAACTTGACTCGTGCAGATGCTGAAATGGCGGCGGGTCTGTTCAACAAGACTGGCAGGCGGTCCAAAACCTATGCCGACTGCTGCATCGCTGCGGTCGCCATTCGTGTCCACGCGAGGCTGGCCACAAGCAACGCCGGTGACTTCGCACCCTTGGCGGCCTTCGGACTGACTCTTGCGTGATGAAGCTTGGCATGTTGTACGATGCAACGGAAAATACCTGACACCTTTCCTGCGGGTTTGCGGTGGACAAGCCCCTGAGAGTGGTGTGAGAGCGTTGGCGATTACCTCATCGCCTCCCGCCGATGCCGAAGGGCCAGTCAAAATGAGTCAGGATCTCTGGGACCATGTTGATCGAATACTTCTCTTTAGCTGCGGGCTAAGCCGATGGCTAATGCCCTTGTTCGACGGGTGGCTCTGGTTCTGTACTTTGTTCAATCAGTCGTTCCAGTAGTGAGCTGATTCAGGTGTTCCAATCCGGATCACATCCCACCGCCCAAGCCTATAGCTCGTCTCCAAAGGTGCGCAATAGATCTCAAACTGGAATTCCAGGTTCGTATCAAATTTGGTGACGGTTTGAGTGAACAAAAAACCCACCTCTTCCGAGGAATGCCAATTTTTCACCCTCAAAACACTCCCGCCCACGAGACTAATGGAACCCGAGCCCGTGCTGCGACTACAATCGGGCTTACAGCCGCAACGCTGCGTTAGATCTAGATGCAAAACATCACCCAGTGCCACAGGCCGCCCATCAAAATTGAACTCGTCATTCGTGATGGTGCCCACATAGATTGACTTCGTCGTTGTCTGCACTGCCCAAAGTTTGGCTTGCGGTTTTGCAGTCAGCGCGAGTGTTACAACAGAATCGGGCTTTGACTCTGCTTTTTTGCTACCAGACGACGTTCTGTGCATGATTTCCAAAATACTTCGTCAGAGCCTCTGCGCAACGCCAACCACGGGTGGATTTCGCTGGTAGTGAAGGAGAGATGTTTTTTGTTGCTCATAGGGCGCCTATTCGCGTCACCGGCTGGTTGCTCTATCGTGTCTTCAGGCCATACAATACGATCCTGCCACCACGCCGACAAGTCGGCTCCGCCGCAAAACGGTGACAACCGGAACGAGGCAAATCACGGCAGTCCAAAGCGCTTCGCGCCTTCACGAACA
>CAINXC010000598.1 GCA_903854655.1 uncultured Verrucomicrobiota bacterium
CCGACACAGGCGTCGGTGGCCTGGGTGAGGATGTTGTGGGAGCCGTAGTGGTGGCAGATGTACTGGCTGGCCGCCAGTGTCACGAGGATGATGAGAAGCGTTTTCATGAGTGAATGGGTTTGGGATTCAAACCTCATCAAGGGAGCGCTCCGGCTTTTTTCCGTTTTTTGTTGAGCCGCTGTGCAAGGAGTAGCCGCTCTTGCAACAAATGGGGGGCGTTGCGCTTCGCAAAGCACGGCCACGCTCCATTCCACCTTCTTGCGAAGGCGGCTACTTGGGGAGCCCTGCGCTTGGCAAAGCGAGAAACAAGAAGCGTGGGGCCTTGCGCTTTGCAAAGCCTGGCGACGCTCCTTCCACCTCCCCCCTGCAAGGCCACCGTGGGCCGGCCCTGGTGCCGGGCGGCGAAACTTCACCCCGCCACCACAGATGATCCTGTAAACATTTCTCCGCGTGAGAGATGGACAATCCCTTGCGGATTGAATAAGTGTCATCCTCCCATGCAAACCCAGCGCCCACTCCTGTCCAGGCCAGCCGCGTCCCTGGGCTCCGCCGCAGACGGGCGCGACGCGTCTTTTTCGCCGCCGCCTCAGGCTTGTCGCGGAAAATTTCCCGGCCCCTCGCTTGGTGGGGAATGACAACGCCTTTCACCTTCCATCGATCTCCACCATGAACACCCTCCGCCGCCGCCTCAGCCTCCTCCTCGCCCTGCTGGCCACCCTTGCCAGCCAGGCGCACGCCCAGCGCGAATCCTTCGATGCCACCACCGTGCGCATCATCGAATCCCAGGCCATCGTACACCACTTCGACAAGCCCGCGCCGAAGAAAACCCTGGAACGCCGGGGCCTCGACATCCACGGCAACCTCGTCGTCATCATCACCACCGAGCTGGCGCTCACCTTTGAAAACGACGTGTTCTTCAAGTTCGACTCCACCAAGCTGCGCAACAAGACCAGCGAGGAGCAGCTCAAGGAAATGCTCGCCTCCCTGAAATCCGAGGCGCTCAAGGACAGCCTCTTCCTCATCGAAGGCCACACCTGCGACATCGGCACGGAAGACTACAACTACAAGCTCTCCCTCGCCCGCGCCCAGGCCATCAAGGGCTATCTGGTGGACCACGGCATCGCCCCCGAGCGCCTCGCCGTGCTCGGCTGCGGCGCCAGCGATCCGCTGGTGAAGATCGACCCGCGCGGCGCCCCCGCAGAAATCGAGGCCTGGCGCTCCCGCAACCGCCGCGTGGTGCTGCGCCAGCTCCCTTTCCCCGCCGGCCACCGGAAATAACCGGCGGCGCTTCCTTTCCTTCTCTTCAGCAACCACGCCATGCACGCACCCATGAAAACACTTGCCCTCCTCGCCCTTGCCACCAGCCTCGCCAGCGGCATCGCCCTGGCCGATAAGAACGCGGACGAAGCCTCCGGATCCAAGCCCGGGCACCGTTCCGAAGCCCGCGCCGAGGCCGACTCCCTCGCCACCCTCAAGCAGGGCGTGCAGCTCACCGAGGTGGGCAACCTGCGCGCCGTGTTCGTCTTCGCCGAAGGCGCCCAGGACGCCGAAAGCCGTGTCACCGAAGCCTTCAGCAACGCCGACTTCCGCGTCTTCCCCTCACCCGTCGTGGTGGCGGACCGCATCAAGCCCAAGGAGCTGCAGAAGATCGGCGACGAGCGCTACGCCGATCTGGTCGTGTACACCACCCTCGACAGCGTCGAGAAGCCCCAGCTCGGCAGCCTGCACCGCTACGAGGTCACCGCCGCCGTGCAGGTGTACAACCCCATGTCCGAGGAGCTCATGGCCAGCACCACCATCCGTAGCAGCGATGAGGCCAGGGCGCGCAAGGTCACCCTCTCTCATGCCGATGCCGACGAGGCCCTGCACCTGGCCACCAACATCGCCCTCGACGCCGCCATCAAGCAGACCATCGTCAAGACCCTGGAGAAAGCCCACAAGCTCCTCGTTCATGAGGCCGAGCTCAAGGGCGTGCTCGACCACGAGCACCTGCTGGAGATCATCAACTACACCGCCAAGCTCGCCGGCGTGTACCACGTGCGCCAGATCAGCTACGACAAGCCGAGCGGCCTCGCCGTCATCGAAATCATCGGCGCTCCGCAGACCGAAAGCTACTGGCGCGCCTACCTCAACAACCTGCCCAAGCACGAGATCCTGCTCCAGAAGGGCCATGAGCCCCGTGTTATCATTAACCAGGAACTGCGCAAAAAACACGGCATCGACTTCGACAAGCTCGACAAGTAACTCCCCGCCGCCCCGCCCTTCATCCCGCCCTCCCATTTCTATTTTCCACTCCGATGAAACTGCACCCTCTCCTCGCCATCGCCACGCTCGCCCTCGCCTGCGCCGCGCACCCCGCCAGCGCCCAGAGCACCGCCTCCTCCCCTGTCGCCGAACCCCAGCCCCTCACCCTGCCCAAGGGCGTCTCCATTGAGGATGTGAAGGACACCGGCAACAAGGCCATCGAAAAACTGCTGGCGAACTTTGCCGAATCACGCCACGCCCCCGGCGCCAAAGGCTTCATCCTGCTGCCCCTGCCCCGCGATGTGGATCACGGCTACTTCAGCCAGCAGCTCGAAGCGGAGCTCTCGCAGCGCTTCGCCGACAAGCAGCTCAAAATCTACACCCGCAACGACAAGACGCTGGCGCAGATCTTCGACTTCACCGCCTGGGCGCAGAATTTCGAGGAGGCGATTGATGAAAAGACCCTGCAAAAGCTCGGCGGCATCGTCGATGCCCCCGCCATCATCAGCCCCCGCCTCGACATCACCGTGGACGAGCGCGGCAACATCACCGCCCGCGCCAACATGCGCGTGATCGTGCGTCGCACCGCCGAGATCCCCCCCGGCGTCAGCGAAGGCTACGCGCAGATGAAGGCCATGCCCAGCAACAGCGACATCCTGCGCTGGTCCGGCTACGGCCTGGCAGGCCTGATCGCCCTCTTCATTTTGATCAAGTTCCTCGGTGCCATCCGAGCCGCCAGCCGGCCTCGGTGAGCGGGTGCAGTCTGACCACCGCTCACTTCCAGCACCTCCTCCCAGCGCATGACCATCCCTCCTCCGTTTCAGCTCGAATTCCGCGTGGCCCGCTGGCTTGTCTCCGGCTGCCCTTCGGAAGTCGAGGTGGCGCTGTCCAACGACAGCGTTGAGCCGGTGAGGGGCATCGTCATCGAGCTGCGCAGCGAGGCCATCCAGGGCGGCATCGCCGAGCACCGCATCGAGGGCGTGCTGGAGCCCGCCACCTTCGGGCGGGTGGAAAGGATCGCGCTCCGGCCCGCCGCCCCCGGCGTGTATCCCAATGGCGCACTGCATCTCACTGTCAACAGCGCAGGGTTCTATGATTTGGGAGGCAATGTGTGCGAGTGGTGTGAGAACTGGTCTGATGAAAAACAAGAAGTCCGTGTGTTGCGCGGGGCGTCTTGGTTTACCAGCGATGAGTCCATCATGCTTTCGTCCCGCCGTCCCGCAGCGGCACCCAATTTGCGTGGCTCCATTATGGGGTTCCGATGTGTGTTGGTGGTGATTGAAGACTAGGCTTTTACTTCTACCCTTTTACTTTCTATAGGATGATCCAGTGCTTGAACGGCAGAGCGCGAAGCGTGCTCCCGAGTAGCCGCCTTCGCAAGAAGGTGGAAGGAGCGTCGCCGTACTTTGCAAAGTCCAGCGCCCCACGCTTTTGCAAGCGCGGCTACTTGGTGCCTCTCGCTCCGCCACACCCAACGCCCCACGAGTAGCCGCCTTCGCAAGAAGGTGGAAGGAGGGTCTCCTCGCTTCGCAAAGTCCAATGCCCCACGGTTTTGCAAGCGCGGCTACTTTATGCTTCTCGTTCCGCCACACCCAACGCCCCCCGCGTAGCCGCCTTCGCAAGAAGGTGGAAGAAGCGTCGCCGTGCTTTGCAAAGTCCAGCGCCCCACGCTCTTGCGAGCGCGGCTACTTGGTGCCTCTCGTTCCGCCACACCCAACGCCCCCCCCCAAGTAGCCGCCTTCGCAAGAAGGTGGAATGGAGCGTCTCCTTGCTTTGCCATGGCCAGTGCCCCACGCTCTTGCGAGCGCGGCTGCTTCACTTCTCGCTTTGACGATGATGGGGCCCCATGCCACCCTCGCTCATGAATGAACCCGAGCCGGATCCCATGGATCGCGATCACCTGCCGCGTCTCCCCGTGAGCGCCTACTTCGTGCCTCTTGCTTTGCGGAGTTCCTTGCTCCCCGAGGTAGCTGCCTTCGCAAGAAGGTGGAAGGAGCGTCGCCGTGCTTTGCCAAGCCCAAGGCCCCACGCTTTTGCAAGCGCGGCTACTTTTTGCCCCACGGCCTTCCCATCCCCACCCCCGCAGCGCACCCAAAACCGGAATTGTCCCCACGCAGTCTCTTTGCTATAGAACCCCATGCATCAAACCCGCTGCAACCTCATTCATCTTACGGCGGCCATCCCGGAACGCTGGATCGCGGGGCGGCAGCGCATTGCGCGGCTGACCTTGCGCAACGATTCCAACGCGGACCTCACGAATGTGCGGCTGGCGGTGGAATGGGCGGCGCTGGGGGCGGGGGAGGCGCTGGCTGTGCAGGCGATCACGCTGCCGGCCCACAGCGTGCGCAACCTGAACCTGGAGCTGAAACCGGAGCATGCGGACGAGCACAGCCTGCGGCTCCGCCTGCACTGCGAGCTGGGCAGCTTCCTGGACCTGGACCTGGTGGCGGCGGAATGTCACCTGAAGGTCAATCCGGTGCCGCGCACGGCGGGCGATCTGAAGGTGATCGTGGGCGGCGACACGCATCTGACCGACAAGGCCTTGTACGGCCAGCTCCAGGCCGAAGGCGCGCAGCAGCACTTCGGCCCTCAGATCAACATCAACCAGGGCGAGGCGCAGCAGCAGATCGAGGCCTGGCTGGACGGCGATGTGGCGGCGAAGGTGCCGCGCGACATGGAGCTCTTCATCGAAAAGGAGGAGTGCCGCACCTGGCACAATCACACGGGCATCGAGATGTGCGGCATCCAGGCCGGGGCGTTTCAGATGGGCTGGCTGGGCGGCCTGCCGGATGAGCGCCCGCGCCGGGTGCACCTGCCGCACGGCTTCTGGATGGGGCGCTGCCCGGTGACGCAGCAGGAGTGGGAGCAGGTGACGGGCGCCGCCCCGGAGATCAAGTTCCCCGCGTTCCGCAAGCCGCAGCACCCGGTGGTGGATGTGTCCTGGGCCCAGGCGGTCGATTTTTGCACGAGACTCACGCAGCGGGAGAGCGCCGCCGGGGCGCTGCCTCCGGGCTATGTGTACCGCCTGCCCACGGAGGCGGAGTGGGAGTATGCCTGCCGCGCGGGCGGGGACACGCAGCGCCACGGCGAGCTGGAGGAAATCGGCGCGGTGAAGGCGAACGGCGGTGCCTTCGGTGCGGTGGGTCTGCACAAGCCCAACGACTGGGGCCTGCACGACATGCTGGGCCTGGTCTTCGAATGGTGCCTGGACACCTACGGCCCGTACCCGGTGATGATGCTGATCTCCCCCCTCGTGCAGGAGACGGGCGGCGCGGCGCAGCGCGTGGTGCGCGGCGGCTGCTACCAGGGGCCGGACGAGTTCGCCCGCGCCTCCGCCCGCGCCGCCCGCGACCCGGCGGCACCCTCCAGCCGCATCGGCTTTCGCGTCGTGCTGGCACGGCCCGTGTGACGAGAATCCACCATGCTTTGCCGGAAATAACCGGCCGCGATCGCTTCGAGTATTGCAATCACTGACAACCCGGCCCCGAACCTTCCGCTCCCTTCTGCCATGACTGATCTCCCGCATTCCTCAGATGTTCCTTCGGTGACGCAGCCCGTGGTGGTGCGCCTGGTGCTTATTGGCTCGCTGGTGGTGGGCGGCCTGTTCGCCTTCATCTTCCTGGGCGGCGCCAACATCAGCCGCAACAAGGATGACAAGTTCTACACGGCGGAGGGCTACGTGAACAAGGTCACGGGGCTGCTGGAGCTGCCCGCCGCCAAGGGCCGCCAGGAGGGCCAGGCGGGCCCCCTGCACCACGAGTTTGCCAGCGGCGAGCCGGGCGACCGCACGCCGCGCTGGGGAGCGATGCACTTCGACAAGGATGCGGCCACGGACCGCCAGCGCGAGTTCTTCGACCTGAGCGCCCGGCTGCAGCGCGACATCAAGATGTTCAATGACACGGGCGACGGCTTCTTCCAGCAGCAGGCGGACGACGGCATCCGGGTGGACCCCACCTACCACAAGTTCGCCCTGCCATACCCGGTGCGCGCAAAGTTCCGCGGCCTGATCTCGCTGGGCGATGATGCCAAGCCCTCGCTGGTGGGCGAGGGGCTGGTGCTGTCCTTTGATCCGGAGGTGAAGAACCGCCCGCCGCTGCTCAACAAGGTGGTGGTGCTCAGCCCCGGCCAGTGGGCCAGGGGCGCGAAGAACCAGAAGCACGAGCCTGGCTCCGTGTACGACCTGTGCGGGGCCGACGGCACGCCGCTGCTGCGCCTGCTCCCGTTCCACGACGGCGTGAAGCTCCAGCTCATCGACCGCGAGCAGACGCGGCTCTACCTGAACGGCAACCAGATCAACGCCGCAGGCAGCCCGGCGGCGCTGGCCTTCCTGGCACGCCCGGATGACAACGCGAAGGACAACGCCGCCCCGCTGCTGGACGGCGACCGCCTGCGCATCCATTTCAAGCAGGGCGACCTGGAGGTGGCCCTGCGCTACGGCCGCTACTCCGGCAGCCTCGCCAGCAGGAGCTGGATCGAGGACGGCAGGCAGGTGTCCGACATTGATCCGGAGCTGGCGAAGGTCATGCCCTATGTGTCCGATCTGCACGCCGCGCTGAACCGCTACGTGGAGGCGCATCCCGATCCCTCGAAGCTCGGCCAGCCCAGCGTGCACCTCACCTTCGACCGCGCCCTGCACAGCCAGATCAGCGATGCGCTGCTGGCCTACGTGCGCCGCTTTGATGCGAAGCGCTCGCCCTTCCGCAACATCCAGCTCGAGCCGGCCTGCATCTGCGTGATGGATGCGCTCACGGGCGACGTGCTGGCCATGCCCTCCTACCCCGCGCCTGCGGATGTGGAGGCCTTCCGCAAGCGCCTCCAATCGCGCTCCATCGAGGACCTCAGCGAGGCAAAGCTGCGCCGCCTCTCGCGCAACCAGAACCTCTCGCTCATCCCCATCGGCTCCACCACCAAGCCGCTGCTGGCGCTGGCGATCTGGGACCAGTACCCGAACCTGCGCACGCTGGTGGTGAACGAGTCCTCCACCTCGTGCAGCGAGATCTTCGATTACAAGCTGGCGAAGAGCTTCAACACCGTGCCGCGCGGCGATGTCACGCCGGAGACCTTCCTGCGCGTCTCCTCCAACGACTACACCGCGCATCTGGGCCTGGCCATGCTCGGCGGCCCGAACGTGAAGCTCTCGCGCGACGGCCACACCATCCTGCCGGACAATCACCTGGACTTCGGCGGTCTGGTGCAGCGCGACAAGATCCTGGGCGGCCTGGCGCGCAAGGAACTGCCGGCCTTCGCCAAGCTGCGCGACTGCTTTGACACCGGCATCGAGCCGAACTTCCAGGGCGGCGTCGAGGAGGGCTGGCAGCCCGCGCCGCTGGGCGGCCTGTTCAAGTCCCTGCACGCCGATGGCGAGCTGATGTACCGCTGCTTCGCCGATGTGCTGCCGCAGCGCACGAACCTGCGGCTGGACCGCATCAACAGCGTGCGCGGCTCCTTCCTCTCCCTGCTGCTGGGCTCCGGCAGCAACTACTGGAGCAATGTGATCCTGGCCCAGGCTTACTGCCGCGTGGGCACCGGCCGCAAGGTGGTGGCGCGCTTCTCGAAGGAGAAGGACGACGCCACCAAGGTCACCGATTTTGACAAGCTGCCGCTCGATCCGGTGGTGATCGACATGGTCCACAAAAGCATGATGAGCACCGCCGAGGGCGCCAACGGATCCACGGCGATGATCATCGCCCCGGCCATCCGCGCGGCGCAGACGAAATTCAAGCAGCGCGGGCAGCGCCTCATCGCCCTGTGCAAGACCGGCACCGCCGGCCGTGTCGCCGCCGTGCGCGACAAGAACGGCGCCGAGCTGGAGCCCGCCCGTGAATGCGCCGCCTTCTGCCTGTACCTGGAGGTGCGCGACGCGCAGGACAACATCCTCGCCGCGCTCACCAGCGCCGCCTACCTGCAGGACCGCGGCGTGACCCGCGACGGCAGCCCGCGCAACTCCGCCGTGGCGGTGGACCTGACCAACAACTACCTGCCACGCCTCATCGCCTGGCTCGAAGGCCGCCCCGGCGTCGCCGCACCGCAGGTGGCAAAACAATGACCGACCTAGGCCGGAAAACGTGCACATCCCACCTGCGATTGTCACTTGTCCTCCGTCATTCCCTTTGAGAGAATCAGCCGCCTCCCATCCTCAGCTTCCTCCCAGCCATGAGCACCCCCCCGAACCGCCCGTCATCCGATGACCTTGACCTTGGTGAAACGATCCGCGGCCTGAACTCTGAAATGGTCTTGTTCAACCGGTTCAAGACCAGGCGCATCCTGGGCCGCGGCGGCATGGGCGTGGTCTGGCTGGCGGAGGACCAGGCCTGCGGGCGGGACGTGGCGCTGAAGTTCATGCCGGAGATCGTCTCGATGGACGCCACGGCGGTGAACGACCTGCGCAAGGAGACGCGCAACGGCCTGCTGCTGTCGCACCCCAACGTGGTGCAGATGCAGGACCTGGTGGAGGACGGCCCCTCCGCCGCGATCGTGATGGAGTTCGTGGACGGCAGCACCCTGGCGCAGATGCGCCTGCTGCAGCCCAACCATGTGTTCGAGGCCGCCACCCTGCAGCCCTACGTGAACCAGCTTCTCGATGCGCTGGAGTATGCGCACAAGGAGGTGAAGCTGACCCACCGCGACCTGAAGCCGGCGAACCTGATGGTGAACTCCAACGACCAGCTCAAGGTGGCGGATTTCGGCATCGCAAGCTGCGTGCGTGATTCGGTGAGCCGGATCAGCCTCAAGGCCAACTCCGCCGGCACCCTGGTGTACGCCAGCCCGCAGCAGCTCATGGGCGAGGTGCCGAAGCCTTCGGACGACATCTATTCGGTGGGTGCGACACTGTACGAACTGCTCACCGGCAAGCCGCCCTTCTACGCCGGCAACATCATGCAGCAGGTCGAGACCAAGGTGCCCCCGCGCCTGACGGAGCGCCGCACGGAGTTCGGCACCGAGGGCGAGCCCGTGCCCAAGGCCTGGGAGGATGTGATCGCCGCCTGCCTGGAAAAGGAGGTGCGGGACCGCCCGGCGGACATCGCCGCGATTCGCGACGGCCTCGCCGGGCGCCCCTTCAAGCGCGGCTCCGGCGAAACCAAAAAAGCCGCCCCACGCCCGGCCAGGAAGGGCGGGGGCGCCGCTTCTCCTGCCCTGCCTCCATGGGCGCTGGGCGCGATCGCCGCCGTCGTGATCCTGGGCGGCATCCTCTATTGGTACCAGGGCATCTACGCCCCTGCCGAGGCGCTGCGGGCGAAGGAGCTTGCAGCCAGCATGACCAAGAAAAAAGAAGCGCAGGCGGCGGCCGACCTTGAAGCCCGCAGGCATGCCGAGGCGGATGCGGTCCTGGCCTCCTTCAAGACCGACATCGCCGATGCGCAGGTGGCCGAAACGACCAAGACCAGCGCCAAAGACAAGCTCGGCCTCTGGTCCGCCCTGGCCATCAAGCTCGACGAATACAAGTACCCCTACGGCGATGATGCCATCGCGCTGCGCGCCATCGCCAAGACCAAGGTGACGGAATGGACCGCGAAGCAGATGGAGGAAAAGGAGGCCTATGGCAAGCTGGTGGCGGACAAGACCAAGGCCCTGGAGCTGCTGCGTGCAGATTCAGCCAAGAAGGGCCGCGGCGCCGGCCCCATCCTCAAGGGCTGGGAAACCTTCGTCGCCGGCTGGAAGGAGGCGGACTTCAACCCCGCCTACGGCAGGGAGCATGAAGCCCTGATCAAGGAGGCGCACGACGCGGTGGAGCTGTGGAAGACCAGGAAAGCGAACGAGACCCCGGCGACCAAGATGGCGGACGCGGAAATGCTGTTTGCGGACGGCCCCTGCGCGGTCTGGGACAAGGATGAAAAGCTCGCGGCGCTGAAACTGATCCAGAACGTGCTCAAGTCCTCCGCCGAGGTCACCAAGTTCAACCGCGTGCCGGACGGCAAGTACGATCAGGAGATGCACGAGGGCATCGTCGCCTACCAGCTCAGCAAGGATCTGCCGGCCACCGGCAAGCTGGACAGCGACACGCTCGTGGCCATGCAGGTGCCCACCAATGAACGGCCCAAGGTGGCCATGGCCAGAGTCCAGGCCGAGGGTGGCAAGGGCGGCGGCGGCAGGTCCTCCGGCGGAGGGCAGGCCTCCTCGGGTGCGGCGGAATGGACCAAGTGGCTGCCGGGCGGTTCCGCCGGCATCCCTGCGGGCACACCAGTGCCGGTGCCCGGAGGCGCTCCAGGCGTCCCGCGCGGGGCGTTCGGCATTCCCACCTTCCTGAGGCCCTGATCCTGCGTTCTTCAACCTTTCCTCCTCCCCACCATGGCACACGACCCTCTCGATCTCGGCCCCACGCGCCGGCATTTCATTCCCGGCAGCGAAGTGTTCGGGCGGTATGAGCTCATCGAACGCATCGGCGTGGGCAAGCTGGGCGAGGTGTGGAAGGCGAAGGACAAGCGGCTGGACATGACGGTGGCGATCAAGCTGCTGGAAAATTTCGCCTCGTTCTCCGCCGTGGCCGGCACCGTGGGCAGGTCCTTCGGCCTGGCGCATCCGAACATCGTGCGCACCTACGGCTTCGAGGGCGATGCGGACTTGTGCGGTTTCATCATGGAGCACGTGAAAGGCGTGACCCTGGCGGACGCGCTGCGCACCAGGCAGCCGCCGTTCTTCGAGGCGGGCGAGGTGCGGCCCTGGGCGGTGCAGCTCTTCACCGCGCTGAAATTCGCCTGGGAGCAGGGAAAACTGGTGCACGGCGACCTGCGCCCGGCCAATCTTTTCATCACCAGCGGCGGCACGCTCAAGGTGGCGGAGTTCGGCCTCGCCGCCGCGCGCCAGGGCGAGGTGATCACCGAGGCTTCCTACGCCACCTCCACCTTCTCCCTGCCCTGCCTCAGCCCGCAGCGGCTCAACGGCGAGGTGCCGGTACACTCTGATGATGTGTATGCGGCGGGCGCCTGCCTGTACGAGGCGCTCACCGGCAGGTCCCTCTTTCCCGGCGGCAACGTCATGGTGCAGATCCAGCGCAAGGTGCCGCCCACCGTGGCGGAGCGGCGCGCCGAGCTGGCGCACAAGGGCGAGGCGGTGCCCAGGCCCTGGGAGACCCTGCTCGCCTCCTGCCTGCAAAAGGAGCGCGAGGCCCGCCCCGCCTCCGCCGCCGAAGCCCTCGCCACCCTCGAAACCATGGCGGACACCGCCACGCGGGGCACGGCCGCCAGCCGCACCACCAAGGTCCTGGCCGCACCGCGCGCGGCCGTCGGCCCCGCTCTGTCGCTCATCCGCCACCCGCTGGTCATTGTCGGCGGTGTGCTGGCGGCCTGCGCCGTGCTGCTGTTTGTCCTCATCCTCAAGCCCCGCGCCGAGGCCCTTTCCGCCATGCGCGCGGAGGTGAAAAAGCTCGAGCTTGCGGACGCCGCCCCAGGGGCCGTCGCGGCGGAACGTGCAGCCGCCTGGGAGGCCTTCATCGGCACCTGGTCGCTCAAGCCCGTCTCCTTCACGGACGAGGACGAGGCGATGATCACCCACGCCGACGAACAGTCCCGGCACTGGGCGGGCGAAGTCAGCCGCCTGGCCGCCGCCGGCGAGGTGCAGAAGCGCAAGATCGCCGATGACACCTCGCGCCTGCGCGTGGCCGTGGCGCAGCAGCAGCAGGCCGATGCGAGCCCCTCCCTCGCCATTGCGGACCGCATCGCCGCCTGGGACCTGCTGATGAAGCAGTACTCCGCCCCCGGCCACCCGGAAACCAAGGACTATGGCGAGCTGCTCGCCCGCGTGGGCGCCGCCCAGAAACAGTGGGCGGACAAGGAGGCCGCAGTGAAAAAACAGGCTGCCGACGAGGCGGCACGAATGCTGGACGAGACTCGCCTTGCTGAACAAAAAGCCGTGCGCTGGCGCGAGGACCGCGAGAGCGCCTGGGCTGCGCTGGGCGCCCTGGTCGCCGATCCGGCCGTGGGCGCCGCCGCCAAGGCGGAGAAGCTCACCGCCTTCCTGCCCACGCTCAACGACCCGCCCAAGGGCGCCGAAAAGCGCGCCGTGGAGTTGCTCGCCCTGGCCACCGAGGCCTCCCAGAGGAGCCTGGCGGCGGCAGGCGAGGAATCCCCGAAGGAACCGCTCAAACTGGACCAGCTTCTGGCCGATTCCCCGGTGAAAGACCAGCCCGCGCCCGTGCAACACGCCTTCCTCTTCCTGGCGCAGGAGAAGCTCAAGGAAAAGGGCTTCTACAAGGACAAGCCGGACGGCAATCACGGCGCCGGTTCGAACACCGCGCTCATCGAGTTCCAGAAGGACACCAAGCGCCTCGTCGCCAACGGCATGCTGGACCTCCCCACCGTCAAGGAGCTGGGGCTCGACCAGCCCGATCTTGCCGCCCTGGCCGAGGAGGGCAAGAAACTGGCCAAGGCCGAATCCGCAGAGCCCAAGCACAGGAGCAAGAAGCCGCCGCCCGAAAAGCCGGGCGTGCTCAAGAAGGGGCTCGACAGCGTGCTGGGCTTTGGCAAGAAGCTGATCAAAGGCTAGCCGGACCGCCCCCATGAGTTCGCCCTCCCTCCCGCCCGTCGTCCTCTCGCTCAACTTTCCCCGCGTCTTCGTCGTCGGCTGCCCCAGCTTCCTCCAGATCAGCCTGCACAACCAGGGGGGCTCCTCGCTGCTGGAGGTGGTGCTCAGCCTGAGCTGCCCCCTGCTCGGCCTGGTGAATCACGTCGTCAAGATCGGCGCGGTCACCAGTTGTGAATCGCGGCTCATTCATGTGGACGTGGTGCCCCAGTCCGGCGGATCGCAGCCCGTCCGCTGCCGGCTGGAGGGCGTGTTCGAACGCAACCTCCTGTGTCTCGACGGGACGTGCAGCGATTTCATGGCCTACGAGCGCCCGGATTCGCCCGCCAATGTCTCCTTCATCATCCACGACATCCAGAGCAACCACAGCACCGGCGACAAGGCCGACTTCGGCAGCGTGAAAGGCGATGTCACGCTGAACATCACCGATGTCTTCAAGGACGTGCAATCGGTCAACCAACTGCTGCAGTTGCGGCTGCCGGACTTTTTCATTCCCGTCCACCTGGCCGCCATCGCCGCCGCCGAGCGCTGCGAAATGCTCTGCATCCCCGATGCCTTCCTGCGCAGTTACGAGCCCTCCGAGGTGCTGCATATCACCCCCGTGGGCGCTGAGGCGGAAGGCGACGCCACGCATGGCTGGCGCCTGTGCGCCGGCACCGCGGAGCTGGCGCTGGGGCGCAGCTCGCAGGATGCGGACGTGGTCACCCGCTTCCTTCCCGCCACGGTGGAAAACAACGCCCGCTCGGCCGTGCTCAGCCGCAAGCACGCCCTGCTGCGCCTCGACGAGGCCGATGCGCGCATCACCGTCGAATCGCTCAGCGCCCACGGCCTGGTGCGCGTGGGCGCCACCCAGATCCGCCCCGGCTGCCCCACCCCTGTCAGCAAGGACGATGTGCTTTCGCTCGGCCCCGCGCTCTCCGATTTCCGCCTGCGCTGCTCCGTGCGCAAGCCCCTGCTGCCGCGCCACTTCCGCCTGGCGAACCTCACCGGCTGGATCGGCAACGGCGCCACCCAGTCCATGGCTGAGGATGGCAACTGGGGGCGGGTGATTTTCGAGCACCTCAACTCCGCCCCCGCCCTGTGGCAGACCCTGTGGTTCCACCGCCACATCCCCTTTGGCACCAGGCACGGCGCGGTGCTCGCGCTGGATGCCGCGCTGGCGGAGGGCGTCTCCGGCTACTTCCATCACCTGCGGGGCTGCTTCTGGCTGGAATGCACCTCCGAAACCCCCGGCCTCGTCCAGGTGGACGGCCACCCCCTGCTCGACGGCGACATCGTCCCCCTGCGCGAGGGCATGAAAGTCCGGCTGGGCGGGATCGAGCTGGCGCTGAAGAACGTGCGCTACAAGTGACGGTGCGCAACGGCGGGCCAGGCTGGCAGCAGGCTCGCAAGTTTATGGGGTTGGCTGAGGAGGATCACCCGGCCCGCTTTTGAGGTTTCGTGGCGCTCAGGAGCCCCGAAGCGGCAGCCCTGGAACCACGCTTCAAGAAGCGCGAGGCCGCAAGCTGCACACCGTGGAACGTCAATACCACGACCTTGCCATTTTCGGCACCGTGATGGGCAGCCGCGCAGCGGAAGGTCAAACGCTTGAGTTTTCCTGCGTCACCTGGTCGGCCCTCTCAGAGATGCCTCCGCAGTCATTCGTTGACCCGCCTCACATACAAGTCCACCTGCGATTCCAAAAAGGCGCATGGAGCGCCCACGTAGCTTCCGGAGATGGGCGGTGCATTCTCGGAGTGCCGCGAGACCGCCACCGGAATGTATTGCGAAGCCGCCAGGATTCCCCAACTGGGATCGAAGCCAATCCAGCCCGCGCCCGGCAGATAGATCTCCGCCCAGCCGTGCATGGACATCCGCCCGGTTATATCCGGGGAATACATGTAGCCGCTGACGAAGCGCGCCGCCAGTCCCAGGAAACGGCAGACTTCCACAAAGAAGGTGGCGAAGTCCCTGCATGAGCCGCTGTTCTTTTCCAAGGTCTCCGCCGGGGATTGCACCCCCTTCTCCATGCGCCGCTCATAGCGAAACGCGCGGTAGGTGCGGGTGTTCAGCTCCTGGAGAAGCTCCAGGGTGCCCGCTCTTTTGCCAGGATGCCAGAGGGGGTGCAGCCAGTCGCGAATCTCCTCAACATCACGGACATAAACACTGCGGCTCAAGGGGCGGAGATCCGAGAGGAGTTCGTGCTCATAAGTGAAGGGGTACTCCGCCGCCTCCGGCGCAATGACAAAATTGAAGGGATTCTCTTCGCAGACCCTGAGAACGAATTCGCCTTCGATCACCAGTTCCTCCGCTTCCTGGATGAAATCAACAATGCCAATGTTGTTCTCGTGCGGATCGCGTATCCACCGGAGCTGATGGGGGATGGAGATGTTGAACGAGCACCTTTCGAGGTTGAGGCCATGCCCTTCCCGGGGCCGCATCATGAGCTGATGGGAGCCAAATGAGACCTTCGACGAGTATTGATAGCTCGTTCGATGATGAATATGTATTTTCAAAAAGGGTGAGCCTCAAGCATAGCGCATTTGCGGTGTTCCGTCGAGGCGCTTCGACAAATCAATGGGATCGCCCAACGACATGCCCTGCGGATTGACCTGGTAGGCCCATACCAGGAAATTGACGAGCGTGGCCGGGCCGTAAATCGTGGCGAAGGCGCCATCCACCGCATCCATGCCATGCCCAAGCTTGATGCGGCCAATGCGGGGAACATTAAAACGGGCGTCAATGGTGAACCATTCGCCCAGATAAACCTCGCCATAGGCATGAAAATCCATCGGGCTGCCCGAATCCTGGTAGGCAATGTCGGGCAGATGTCCGGTGACATATCGGGCGGGTATGTTGAAGGCGCGGCACAGGGCGATCGCAACGTGCGCAAAATCACGGCATACACCGTAGCCGCGCTGCACCACTTCGGACGCGGAGATGTCCGACCGGCCGGAACCATAGCGGTATTCGATGTTCTGGTGCACCCAGTCACAAATGGCATGCACCCGCTGCATCCCGTTGTTGATGTAGCCAAACTGCTGCCAGGCGAAGTCGGACAGCTTGTCGGAATCGCAATAGCGGCTCGGCAGCGTGTAGCGCAGCAGTTCCTGAGGCAGTTCGTTGACGGGGAGGGAGTTGTGGCTCATTTCCCAGCGGTCGGGCAGCGATGAAACGGCGACGTAGGCGTCCATGTCGATCACATTGCGCCCCGGCACGAGCATGGTGCGGCAGGTCAGATTGCCGTACGAATCCTCAAACTCGACCGGCGACAAATAAGGCCCATAAAAACAACTCTCCTGGAGAACGAGGCAATTCTTGTCGCGGCGGGGCCGCAGCAGGAATGAGACGGGCGTGAAGAGTGAAGTTTCATAGACAATGTTGCATCCCACGCGGACGTTGATGTCGAGATAGTCTGGATTCATGGTGGTGGTAGAGAAGCGCTCCGAAGACACCCCCTGAGAACACACGCTAGAAGCTCCTGGACGCGAAAGGCGTGCCAGCAAGGGGACTATTCATTCGCCAGCCAGACGATTCGCGGCTGTAAGCCCGGCAAAATTCACTTTTATGTCATCAACCACCTTGGAACGACTTGTAGCGCTGACCCGCGATCTCATGCTCATCCCCAGCACCGAGAGCCGGCCGGAGGAGCGGGCGCGATGCCTGGCGCTGTGCCGCCGGCATCTGGACGCTCTCCCAGGCGTTGAGATTCGCGAATACGAAAGCCGAGGTTTTGCCTCTCTGGTCGCGGGTTCTCGCGGGGTGGAGGTGCCCGGCATCTTGTTGGTCGGGCATCTGGACGTTATCGAGCATCCCAGCGTCCATGTTTATCAATCCACCCTTCGAGACGGGCGCATCTGGGGGCCGGGCTCCGGGGACATGAAAGGCCAGTGCGCCATCATGCTGGAGCTCTTCTGCGATTTGCAGCGCCGGTTCCCCGGCCTTCCGCTCGGGATCGCCCTGACCTCTGACGAAGAGCGTGGCGGGGATGACGGGGCGCGCTACTTGTTTGAGACGGTGGGCTTGCGTTGCGGGCTGGCCATGGTGCCGGATGGCGGTTCGATCAACAGGGTGACGGTCGAGGAAAAAGGCATTCTGCAGGCGCGCCTCCGCGTCACAGGCAAGGAGGGCCATGCGGCGGCGCCGTGGCTGGGTCCCAACGCCCTCGCGACCCTGGCGCAGTGTCTCGTTCGCCTGGGCCAGCACTTCGACGCTCTTCAGGAGGTCGATTCGCCAGATCATTGGTATCCCACCTGCGCGCCCACCATCTGCAATACAGCGAACCGGACGATCAATTGCATTCCAGGCGAAGCTGAGGCCATCGTTGACCTGCGATTCCCGCCTCCCCATACCGTAGAGAGCATGCTTGCGACCGTCAGGCAGATCGCCGGGCCGGAGGTGGTGGTGGAACCCGTGGCGACCGCCCCGGCGACGCGCCTGTCGCCGGATCCGCTTTATCTCCAGATCACCGAGCAGCTCACTGGCGCTCCAGCCAAACGTGTGCGGGCTTCCGGCGGCAGCGACGCCTGGTTCATCGCCCAGCATGGCATTCCCGTGGTGCTCTCCAGCCCCGTGGTCGGCAACCTTCACCGGGAGGACGAGTGGATGGACATCGCGTCCATGGAGGTTTTCTACCGCATTTGCGAGCGATTCATCATTGAGAAACTGAATCCGGGTTGAAGGGGCTTCTTGCCGGCCACCCCTTCGCTCCCCACAAGCCCGGGCTGCAACACGGGCTGAAGCATTCTCCTGGGCACGGAAACCACACGATGCAGCCTCCATGCTGATCCTTGAACCGTGGATCTTGTTCCTCCGTGAGGGAGCGGCGAGGGTGGAGAAAATCACCGTGAGGTGGAAATGCCGCAGGCTGGCGGCATGGAGTGCTCACCCCATTGGATGAACGGTCAAAATGTGCGGACTTAGCACATGAACACTTCATCATCCCGCCGATACAAACTGCCTGGTCTCGTCAAACTGCTGCTGCTGGCGCTCGTTTATGTGCTGAGCCTGGGCCCCGTCATTGCGCTTTATTCAAGCCACAGGCTGGAGGGGCCGATGCCTGATGCCCTGGCGAAATTCTATGTGCCGGCCTACTGGGTGCGCGAGCACCACACCTTTGGCAGGCTGATGACGACCCATGATGACTGGTGGAGGAGCGTGCTGAAACAGTCGCCCAATTCCTCGGCAGGGTTACACCCCATGGCGGCGCACGGGACAAGGCCTAACATCGGGCAGTGAGCGCAACATCATCCGCAGATCCCTCGGGGCGAATCTGTCCGCAGGGATGCTCATCAGCGCCAGCCCGGCAGTCGGGCAAAGCAGCGGGGCGCCAGCAAACCCAGGACACCCGGCGCCCGGGTGATTGATAAATAGTGAGACACATTGACACCATGAAAACCAACCCTCCATTCCACCCCTTTGCCCGGCGGCTCGCATTGCTGCTTTGCGCGGGGCTGTTCGCCTTCGCCCTGCAAGCCGGTGCGGCAGGCAAGCACAGCAGCTCCGGTCACGGCTCAAGCCATGGCTCCACCCATCACTACAACTCGCACTACCATGGTTCCGGCGGTCACTCTGGAGGTCACTCCGGCGGCCATTCGTATGGTCGCAGCTACGATCATTATGATCCCGGCGTCGGCTACTATGATGGCTACTACGACGACTATCCCGCCTACGCGCCCTATTACCAGGGCCCCGGCTACTATGGCTACAGCAACTACGGCCACAGCCGCCACCACGCACTCTCACTTCACCTCTCCGTACGCCCATGAAAACTATCTTCTCATTCTCTTCGCTGGCCGTCCGCCGTCTAACTCTGGTCGCAATGTTCGGTGTCGCCTCCGGCGCGCTGCTCAAGGCCGAAGTTACGCCGCCCAAGGTGCGTCCCGGTGAGGCCCGTCAGCAGCGGCTTATATCGCTGGTGCTTCTTCTCAAAGAGCCTCGTGCGCTCGATGCTGGCGGTGTCGCCAAGGCGGTTTCGAGCGCTCTGGGCACGGAAGTGCCTGCGGACGCCGTCACCACCGAGGCGCCCTCGTTTGTGGTCAAAACCCCTGCGGGCAGGTTCATCGTCCACAACGTGGACGAGCCGTACTTTACCGACAGCGGCAAGCTCGCCGCCGAACTGAAGGATGCCACGCTCGCCGGCGCGATCCGCCAGCACCACGCCTGGCTTTCGGTGGACTGGCTGGAGAAGGATGACAAGGCGGACCTTCGCAAGGTCTATCAGCACATCGGCCAGATCGTCGCGCAGTTCGTGGGCAAGGACACGCTGGCGGTTTACAGTCCGGACACCGATCAGTTCCACGTCTATGACGCGACGCTGCTGGAGCATTTGAAGAGCTCCGATCCTCTGCAAGACCTGGTTCCCGCCGGCCTGGTCGCCGCTGACGCCAAGGTCACCATCAACGACGACGACCCGATGCTGGTCGCGGCGCAGGCAGAGGCCAAGTTAGGCTGGCCGGGATTTGTCCAAGCATTCAAGGAGCGCACCAAAGACCAGTACTTTGCCGTCAA
>CAINXC010000599.1 GCA_903854655.1 uncultured Verrucomicrobiota bacterium
GCCACCCCCAAGTCTATCCCTTTAACCCCGTCCCCTTGCTCGCCAAACAACAATGCCGCGCCAGCCAACCATAGCCTACCCGGGACATACAATCAGTTCACCGCGTCCTTCAGGCCTTTGCCGGCCTTGAACTTGGGAGCGGAGGAAGCCTTGATCTTCATCGGCTCACCGGTACGCGGATTGCGGCCCGTGGAAGCCTTGCGCTTGGCTACCGAGAAGGTGCCAAAGCCCACGAGGCGCACTTCGTCACGCTTCTTCAGGGCGCTTTCAATGGCGCCAAACACGCCCTCAACAGCTTTGGTGGCATCGGTCCGCGACAGGCCACTGGCTTCAGCGACAGCGCCAATCAGCTCATTTTTGTTCATTACGGGAACCCCCTACCTCTCGGTGAAACGCTTTCATTGACTCCTGACGCGGAGTGGCCGGGAATTGAGCGAGTTTTTAGCGGGGTGTCAAAGTGAAATGCACAAAAATGAGCGCCAAATCATCCAATTCGCGCCTAAACCAAGACTAAGGCAGCGATTTTTAGCCTGAAATTCGTGGCGGACACCAACCAACACCCCCGAACATTGACGAAGGATCCCGCCGCAGGAGGGTCGTAAAATCAGTGCGCGGTGGGTGAACTCCCCGGCGAGGCCGCACCGGGCGGCACCGGCTGGCTGGCCAGATCGTCCGCTTCCGTCCACTCGATCGGCACCAGAGGCTCGCACAGGGCGCGGGCCAGCACCTCATCGACATGGGAAACCGGGATGATCTCCAGCCCGGCCTTGATGTTGGCCGGAATCTCCACGAGATCCTTCTCGTTCTCTTGCGGGATCAGCACGGTCTTGATGCCGCCCCGCAGCGCCGCCAGCAGCTTTTCCTTCAGGCCGCCGATGGCCAGCACCCGCCCACGCAGCGTCACCGCGCCCGTCATGGCGATCTCGGCACGCACAGGAATGCCGGTGAGGGTGGAAACCATCGCCGTCACCATGCCGATGCCGGCGGAAGGCCCATCCTTGGGCACCGCGCCCTCGGGCAGGTGGATATGCAGATCCTTGCGGTTGAAGATCGACGGCTTGATACCATAGGCTGGCGCGCGCGCCTTCACGAAGCTGAAGGCCATCTGCACGCCCTCGCTCATCACCTCACCCAGCTTGCCGGTGGTGCGCACGGCACCCTTGCCGGGCACGGTCACACTCTCGATGGTCAGCAGCTCGCCGCCCACTTCCGTCCATGCGAGGCCAGTAACAGCGCCCACCTGCGCCTCCTCGTCGGAAACGCCATGGCGATATTTGCGCACCCCGGCATATTCGTCGAGGTTTTCCGGCGTGATCGTCACACTGGTCGCCTTGCCCTCCAGAATGGAGCGCAGGCTCTTGCGCGCCAGCCGGGCGATCTCGCGCTCCAGCGTACGCACCCCCGCCTCGCGGGTGTAATAGCGGATGAGATCGCGCAAGGCTTCGTGCGTCAGGGTGAATTCACCCTGCTTCAGCCCATGCGCCGCCACCTGCTTGGCAATCAGGTGCCGCTCGGCAATCTCGACCTTCTCGTCCTCGGTATAGCCCTCCAGCCGGATAATCTCCATCCGGTCGAGCAGGGCCTGCGGCAGGTTAAGGCTGTTGGCGGTGCAGACGAACATCACATCCGACAGGTCGTAATCGACCTCCAGATAGTGGTCCTGAAACTTGGAGTTCTGCTCAGGGTCCAGCACCTCCAGCAGCGCCGA
>CAINXC010000600.1 GCA_903854655.1 uncultured Verrucomicrobiota bacterium
CCGATCCCACCAAGCCGCCCTACGTTTCCGATGTGGGCGCCCGCTACGTGCCGGAGACCCTGTTCGACCGCGACGCCCTGTATGTGCGGGCCAAGCCCGGCGCGCGATTCGAAGGCGACTACTGGTCCAGCAAGAACTGGATTCGCGTGCAGCCCCGCCACATGTTTGATTCCCTGGTGAAGAACGACACCCGGCTCGCCTATGGGAAACGCTCGGATGCGCAGCCCGCCCAGCAGATCCTCGCCCCGGCCACCCGTGCCACGGATGAAGGCCCTCTGTGGGAAAACAAGCTGGGCTCGCTGCTAAAACTGCGCAACGTCCCTGCTGGAGCCACGGCATGGAGCGCCCCCGTGGTCCTGCCGCCGAAGAGGTGGTAGCCGGGCCCGCATGTCTGATCCCATTAACTTGGCAGGGCGCGAAGCGTTCTGGAGTGCTGCGATTCATCGCCGCTTTCCTTGGGCCTGGTGAGGCTGCAATGTTGTAGTGGATCGGCGGAGCCAACGGCTATGGGCGTGGCGGCGCTTGGCATGCCGACACAGCTCCAGCCGTGGCCAAAGCGGCGATGAATCGCCGCACTCCAGAACGCTGTCGCGCACAACCTTGCCTTCCAATCCATTCTACGAGTCTCTGAGTCTCACTCAGCACGAGAGGCCCAACAGCGGCCCGGCGGCAAACAAGCTGCGAGCGGCTGCAAGGTTGCGCCTGTGGCTTCGTTGGCTTCCACTCCTTTTCCCATGAACACCGCCACCCGACTCGCCACCCTGCTTTGCATTGCCACCACGGCCCTCGCTGATGGTACCAAGGACAACTCCTCAGACACGGTGCGCCCGGTGCCGCCACTGGGGGTGGAAGTGCCTGCGGCGGACAAAACCGCGCTGACGGCGGCGCTGCAGAAGCTGCGCGCCACGCTCGACGAGGCAGTGAAGGCGCAGGCCAAGAACCCGCTGCTGGCCGACCTGCTGCCGGACGTGGAGGTGTATTTCAAAGCCACGGACTGGGCGCTGCGGTACAACGAAATGTTCAACGTGAAGGATATCAAGACGGCGCTCAGCCAGCTTGAGGAAGGCCGCCTGCGCGCCGAGGAACTGAAGGCGGGCAACGCCCCCTGGACCAAGCAGACCGGCCTGGTGGTGCGCGGCTACCGCTCGAAGATCGACGGCTCGGTGCAGCCCTACGGCATGGTGGTTCCTGAAAACGGCTTCGACGGGCCGAAGCGCCTGGACATCTGGTGCCATGGCCGCTTTGAGAGCATCACGGAACTGGGCTTCATCGAGCAGCGGCGCAAAAGCGTCGGCTCGATCAACCCGCCCAACACGCTGGTCCTGCACCCCTTCGGCCGCTTCTCCTGCGCCAACAAGTTCGCCGGCGAGATCGACGCGTTTGAGGCGCTGGAGCATGCGAAGAAGTTCTATCCCATCGACAACAACCGCATCCTCATCCGCGGCTTCAGCATGGGCGGCGCGGCGGCCTGGCATCTGGCCACGCACTACGCGGACCAGTGGTGCGGGGCCAACCCCGGCGCGGGCTTCAGCGAGACACCGGACTTCCTCGGCGTCTTCCAGAAGGAGGACGTGACCCTCACCCCATGGTATCAGCAGAAGCTCTGGCACTGGTACAACGCCACCGACAGCGCCCTGAACCTCTGGCATTGTCCCACAGTGGCCTACAGCGGCGAGCTGGACCGGCAGAAGCAGGCGGCGGACATGATGGAGAAGGCGCTCCACGCCGAGCAGATCGACCTGACGCACATCGTCGGCGAGCAGAAGTCCAAGGGCATCACGGTGGACAAGGCGCATCGCATCATGCCCGACGCCCTGGTCGAAGTAGAGCGCCGCCTGGCCGACATCGCCGAGGCCGGCCGCACGCGCTGCCCGGACGTGGTGCAGTTCGCCACCTGGACGCTGCGCTACAACAAGATGTGCTGGGTCGTGGTCGATGGCCTGGAAGCAGAGTGGGAGCGCTGCCGCATTCACGCCAAAATCACCGGCGCCAGCAGCGTCGAAGTCAAGACCCAGGGCGCCACGGGCCTCACGCTCGACATGCCCTCCGGCTATTGCAAGCTGTCGCTGCTTGAGAAGGTGAAGCTGAGCATCGACGGCCAGCAGATCGAGGTGAGCCGCCCGAAGACGGACCGCTCCTGGCTGGTGCATCTGAGCAAGCAAAAGGGCAGGTGGAGCGAGGTGCTGGGCGATGAATCGAAAGGCCAGCTCGTGAAGAAGCACGGGCTGCAAGGCCCGATTGACGACGCCTTCATGAGCAGCTTCCTGTTCGTGAAGCCCACCGGCCAGGCCTGGAACGAAGCCACCGGCACCTGGGCCAAAGCGGAGATGGACCGCGCGGTGTTCGAATGGCGCCGCCAGTTCCGCGGCGACGCGCCGATGAAGGACGACAAGGCGCTGACCGAGGCCGACATCGCCGGCAGCAACCTCGTGCTCTGGGGCGATCCCGGCAGCAACAGCGTGCTGGCCAAGGTGCTGGCGAAGCTGCCCGTCCAGTGGACCAAGGAGAGCCTGACGCTCAACGGCAAGGCCCATCCCGGTGCAGGAGCGATGCCTGTGATGATTTATCCCAACCCGCTGAATCCTGAGCGCTACATCGTCATCAACAGCAGCTTCACCTACCGCGAGTACGATTACCTCAACAACGCCCGCCAGGTCGCCAAGCTGCCCGACTGGGCCGTGGTGGACATCACCCAGCCCAAGACCACCCAGGCCCCCGGCGGCATCGCCGACGCAGGCTTCTTTGACGAGAAGTGGCAGTGGAAGCCCGGACCGGCGGTGAAGAAGTAAGACCGGTTAGAAACTCAGAGCGCTGCCGGCCCACCGATACGTCACGGTGGCGCCGGCCTGCGGGGCCAGGTGCTCGCCATCCAGCACTTCCAAGGTGCGGTTGGAACCGAAGGTGGGCACGTCCTTGCACTTCGCCAGGTAGAGGCGGACTTTGATGGGAGTGACAATGGGAATGTCGTCTTCGGCCTTGCCAAACACGCAGTTCTCAAACACGCAGTTCTGCGTGGCGATGAGCAGGCTCTCCGGTATCGTGCAGTTCACGAAGCGGCAGGCCTTGATCGCCACCCACGGCTCCAGCGCTTCCTTCCCGGCATCCTCCACGTAGCGGCGGCGGGCGAAATTCACTCCGTGGAAAGTGCAGGCGTGAATCTGGGTGCCCACGTCGTTGAGCTGCCAGCTTTGGAAGAAGGACCTGTTGAAGACGCAGTTTTCAAACACCCACTTGGTGGAGAAGAAACGGATGAACGGGGAGCGGCTCTTGCGCAGCCTGCATTTGTCAAAGAGCGAGCCGCGGGCGGTGAACTTCGCCCCGAAGTCAATGGCGAGGTCGGAGATGTTGAACAGGGTGCCGTAGGCATCCCATTCCGCCCCCTTGTGCACAGTGATGCCTCCGGCCTGGATGATGGTGCCGGGCACGCTGGCCACGATCGCCTTGGCGTCCGCCTGGCCGACAACGATTGGGTTCTTGGGATAGTAGCATCTGACCGGGAGCTGGATGTTGCCGACAAGGGGGGCATCCGTGTTAAAGAGGGCCTCGGCCTGGGTGCCGTTGATGGCGGGTGTGACCGCAGGGGCCGGGGCCGCAGTCGCCGCCTCCGTGACCCAGGGGCTCTTCCTCAGCTTGTCCTTGGGGTTGAAGTTTTTGCCGGTGAAGGAAGTCCGGTCCTCGGCAAAGATCAGGCTGGCGGTCATGTTGTTCTTCCTGCCACTGAGGATCGTGAGCTTGACCTCGTGGGGGCCCACCACCTCCCAGCCGGTCTTCAGGCCCGTCCGGGTCCAGGTGGCCTGGGCGACGGTGCCGTCTTTGAGGAACTCCATGTTTTCACCCTTCTCGCCATCCCATAGCCAGATGGTGCCGGGCAGAAAGGCGGCGAAGGAGGCGAGGTCGGGCGAGGGTGCTGTCGGGTCGCGAGTGACAAGGATGGGCCGGAGGTATTTCTCCGTGCGGTAAGTGAAGGATTCGCCCGCTTTGCATTGCCTGGCGTAGAGCCGCCAGGCGTGGCTTTCCTTGGTTGCCTTCAGTTCGGCCGGCATTTCCATGTACTGCCAGCCCTCGGCCTCCAGTTGTCGCTCGCTGATGAGCCCCTTTTTCCAGTCTTCGCCTTTGCCGGAGCGATCCCACCTGGAGGTGCAGGCCATCTGCACGACGCCATCGGTGAGCACCTTGATGCGCACGGTGGCTTTCTTTTGCTCTTTGGCCCTCGAGAAAAGGCAGCCCTGCAGGGCGTCGGGAATGGTGGCCCAGACAATGCTGGAGACGTTGCCGTACACCTTCTCACCCATGCGCAGGGGCTCCATGGTCGTGCCGTCCACTTCCACCTTCGCCTGCGGCCCGGCGGCCAGTGATCCTGAGCGCCAGGCCTTGAGTTTGAGTGACACCTCCTGGGCTCCATCGAGGTTGCCCGCCTTGGTCAGTTCCACTTGGTAGGCGGTGACCACCTGCTCATATTTGTCGCGCAGACTCTTCACTCCGAGGGTTTGGTCCGTATTGAGTTTGGCGAGGGCGGAACGGTAAGTCTGGCGCAGGAACTTGAGGCTTTCGGGGGCTTCTGGCGCCTCGCTGTCCGGCAGGGGGTCATCGGCTTCGAGCCTTTGCTTGTCTTGACGAAGGGCCACGGCCTCGTCGAGCTTGCCGGCGGTGGTGGCGGTGGCCAGGTCGCGCTCCAGGGCGGCGGCATAATGGGTGTCCAGATCAGTGACAGCGTGGTCATGAACCGTGGTCACATCTCGCGCGAGCGCGGCGCGGAACTGGGTTTCAAGCTCCCGCAGTTTGCGCGCGACATCGGTTTCTGGCGGTGGTGGCGGGGCAGGTGCAGCCGGCAGCGACGGAGTCGCGGCCACGCTCGAAGACGGCTTTGGCTGGGCGGGTTTGGGCGGGCGAACCGGGGGTTTGGGCTGCGGCTTCGGGGCTGCGGCCACAGGCTGGCTTGAGGAGGGCGATGCAGCGGCGATGGTTTGCACCGGCTCCGGTGGTGAAGGAGGCCGGGGTTTCTTGTTTGGCAGGAACGCGAAGAAGGCTCCAGCCACGACCAGCGCCCCGATCCCGCCCGCGATCAGACCCCAGGGAGGGCCGGTGCTTTTGGAGGGGGCGGGCTGGACGGGAAGACGCTGGGAGGCAGGCGCCTTGAGCACCGGCACGGTGACGATGTGGTCGAGATCCCGGCGAAACTCCGCCGCGCTGGCGTAGCGCGCATCGGGATCGGCCTGCATGGCACGGGTGACGATGGCGTCGAAACGCCGGTCCAGGCCTTCCACGCAGTCGGCGGGCAGGGCAAAAATGCCGCGCGGCACCTGGCCGGTGAGCATCTCATACAGCATCACGCCCAGTGAATACAGGTCTGCGCGGTGATCCACGACCGCGCCCAGCGTGAGCGTCTCGGGCGCCACGAAATCCGGGGTGCCCATGGTGACGGTGCTATGGGTGTGGGCATCGTCCAGGGTCGTCAGCCGGGCGAGGCCGAAATCGGCCACCTTCACCCGGCCCTCCATGTCCACCATGATATTGGCGGGCTTGATGTCGCGGTGGATCACGCCGTGCTCATGGGCGTAGCGCAGGGTGTCGCAGACATGCGCCGTGATCGCCAGCGCATTCATGGGCGGGAGCCGCTGCTGGCCGGCGATCATGCGCGCCACATCCGTGCCCTCCACGTATTCCATCACGAAGTAGAGCTGGCCGTCGCCCGTCTCGCCGAAATCAAACACCGCGACCATGCCCGGATGCATGAGCCTGGCCATCACCCGCGCCTCGTTGCGGAAGCGCTCGGCGTAGTCATCCTCGTCATCCCACAGCGCGGGCGGCAGGATTTTGATGGCCACCATGCGGTCGAGCGAGAGCTGGCGGGCCTTGTAAACGGCGCCCATGCCGCCGCGGCCGATCACTTCCAGCACCTCGTAGCCATGCAGGGTGGCCTGCAGGTGCTGCGGCGATGGCGGTTCCCAGCGCACACCGCCCTTGGTGGAGTTGGTAGAGTGGGCGCTGGTCATGGTGATTAGTCAAGGCTAGGGGATAAGGGACTAACTTGCAAGGACGCAGGAGATGACGCGAGGACTGCGGGCTTTGGCGGAGTGCGGAGTGCCCA
>CAINXC010000601.1 GCA_903854655.1 uncultured Verrucomicrobiota bacterium
CAGTTCTACAGCCAGGAGGGGCAGAAGGCGAAGTCGGGCAGCTTCAACCCCTCGCGGCACTTCATGCACTGGTGGACGCACCTGCTGGCGCTGGAGCCCGAGGAGGAGCTGGGCACGCGGGGCGAGCCCGACGACTGCTACGGCGAGCGGCTGCTGGCGGCGCTGATGGACAAGGTGGCGGCGGAGGGGCGCGTGCTGCGGCTGCTCACGGTGGCCGACGTGCGCGAGATGCTGCGCGACCTGGGCCGCACGAGCCTCAACAAGAACGTCTCGCTGCTGCTCAAGAAGCTCACGGGGGTGGGCCCCCCGGCCCTCTCCGACGCCATCAGCGCCCGCGCCGAGAACCTGTTCACAAAGGTGATCGAGGCGAGCGCGCGGCTGCCGCGGAACGGCCGGACGAACCGGAACTACTACCCCTACTACTGCTACAAGGTGCTTTCGGCCATCATCCCCCCCGAGGACGTCGAGTCGCGGCGGATCCTCTGCTACGTCCACCTGCAGGCCCAGGGGACGGTGGAGGCGAACGACGACGAGTGGTTCCAGATCTGCCGGGTCGTCGGCGAGATCAAGTACGAGCCGACCGACCGCGGGCTCGCCGTGCGCTACGCGCGGCACTGAGGGCCCGTTTTTGTCGGGCGGCCCGTTTCGGCAAGGCGGAGCCCCCCTTCGGCCCGGATTCTTCGAAGAAGGGTCTGCCGCGGATACGGCGAAAATGATGCCGAGCAAAGGCTCGGCATGTCTATCACACGACAATAAACTGTGGAATTCCGAGCGTAAGCCCACCCAAAGCGAACAGAAACGAATGGAAAACGCCCAAATGCTTATTAATTTGGTGGCAAGGGATGCCGTTAAGAAGGCACTCCAGGCGGAGTCCGACCTGGTGTGCTTAATCAGAGACACGCAGCTCGCCTACGAGGGCCTCAAAAAAGAGGGGAAAACGCCCAACCCCCGTTCTGCCTTGGCCTGGAAAAGCCAGAACGACATCAAGGAGTTGGACCCTAGCGCGGTCGAAGCATTCTGCCTCAGCCGCTCCAAGCTGCTCGAACTCTTCACGCTCGGTTGTTCCATGCTGATGGGCGCGCAGCTGGATGGAGTCGCCTTCAGGCTCCTCAAGGCCTTGCAGGAGATGAGTGCGGTGGTCGTGCACACGCGAGCGCTCGGCGACAAATGGGCGGACGTGCGGCGAAACATCATCCTAGGGGCTTCTTCACCGTTCTGGCCGGAATACCAGCTTGAGCGAGTCGAACCGCCTGCGGTGCTTCTTGACAGCGCTCTGCTGCTGATGCTGGTGGATCTGGGTATGGGCGAAAAGGGCGTCAAAGAGTGGGGGGAGCAGCGCAAAGCACCGCTAGTCCAAAACTTGGACGAAGTCTTGAAGCTGGCGCGAGAGAAGCGAGAGCAGGCCAGGGCGCGACAGGAGGCGACGGAAGCGAAGGCGGCGGCAAAGGCGGCGGCAGCGAAGGCGGCAGCGGAGAAAGTGAAGATGGTGGCGCAGCGGCGTGCGTGGCGAGATTACCTCACTGGCAAGATGGAGAAGCAGCAGAGCGAGTGGGCAGAACCCCCCACCACCGCCCAGATGACCGAATTGCCGAGGGCGGCTCTTTACGAACTGCAAGAGGCGTCGGAAACGTGGAGGGATTGGGCGACGGCATGTGAGTGGGCCGAACAACTGATGAGGGTTCACCTCATGCCTCCGAAGGGTGGTGCGTTGCAGCGTCGATGGCGCATCAAGGCGCGCAAGTATTTCGCTGAGCTGAGGAAAGAAGGCTCCCCTACTCGGGAAGAGTCCAGCGCGGCGGAGCCGTGCACCGCGCACCACGGGGTCTAGAAACGAATTCTGGACGATGGTGCCCCTGCTCGGGAAGAGCACATCTCACTATGTGAACTAGGCGGCGGCAGCGTCCTAGGTCGAAAGTGAGGCCCAGAGACCCCTGGGGCGGAAAAGGTCACTTTTTGTGGGGAAGGATTTCCGAAGGGCGGGGTCCTTCGAAGAAGATCAAGGCCGCGTCGCTATTCCCGCGCGGGGGCGTGGGCCAAGGCCGCCGCCGCCTCGTCGGCGGCGGCCAGCGCCAGGGCCAGGAGAGGGGACTCGGAAGGCCGGAGCCGGAGGGGTTGCGGGGAAGCGCCGCTCGGGCGCGCCGCCAGGAGGGCCCCTTCGCGGGCCCAAAGCGACGCAAAGCGGGTGTGGGCCCGCGTCACGCAGAGTTTTTGCGCGAGGCTCGCCCCGAAAGGGGGCGAGCGCTCGGCGGCGGGCAGGATCGAAGAAACCAGTCCCCCCCCCGAGGGGGGGTCGGTGATGCCGTAGAGCGTGGTGGAGTCCGGGAGGGCGGGCCGCTCCCCGTCGGCGTCCGCCAGGAGGGCGCGGAGGCGTTCCAGCAGGGGGCCGGCCGGGCCGGCGGGCAGGTGGCCGCGGACCCTCGTGGCGATGGCCACGAGGACGGCGCCGCCCCCCCCCTCGACGCCCTGAAGCACGAGGAGGGAGGCGGCGCCCGCCGCGAGCCGGTCCCAGAGCTCGCCCACGGTAGCGCCCCCGGCTACGGCCGAGTAGACGGGCCCGGCGCGAGTGATCTCAACGATGTGGGTCGCGGCGTCCATAAGCCGGGGGGGGGGGCTCTCAAAAAGGCCGAGCCTGTCCCAGCGAGCGCAAGCGCCAGGCCCAAGAAGCTCCTGGCGCGCCCGAGGGCTCGGCGAATCTTCTTCGAAGAACGAGGCCGCCGCCTTGGGCGGCTCGA
>CAINXC010000602.1 GCA_903854655.1 uncultured Verrucomicrobiota bacterium
CAAGGCCTTGCAGCAGGAGACCGCCAGCGCCCAGGCCAGCCTCGATGCGCTCAAGCAGCTCGCGGCAGCCGAAGCCGGGACGGCCAGGGCAAAGCAGGCCGCCGATGAAACAGCCGCCAGCGACAAGCTCAAGGCCTTGCAGCAGGAGGCCGCTGACGCCCAGGCCCGCCTCGATTCGCTCGCCAAGGAGGCTGACGCCGCCAAAAACCAGCGCGCCGAAGAAGAGCGGCAGGCGGCGGAAAAGCTCGCTCTGGTCCAAAAGCAGGTCGAGGCCGCCGGAGCAAAGCTCGCCGGGCTGCAGCAGGAGGTGACCGCCACGGCGGAAGCCACCAATGCCAAACTTTCCGAAGATCAAAAGACGGCCTCCGCCAGGCTTGAGGCGCTGGAAAAGGAGATCGCGACTGCGGAGGCGCTGCTGGCCCAGAAGACCAACGCCCACGAAGCCACCGCCAGCAAACACGCCGCTCTCGAAAAGGATGTGGAAGCGGCCGGCGCACGGGCGGCCCAGCTCGCCAAAGATGCTGCGGAACGGGCCACCGCGCTCAAACAGCACGAGGACGAGGCCAAACAGGCGGCAGACCGGCTTGCCACGCTGAAGACCGAGCTGCAGAGCACCGAATCGCAGCTTGAGGCCGCCCGCAAACAAAACGCAGCGCTGACCGCCGAGACCGAGCGGCTCACGGCGGTGCAGGCGAAAGTGGGCGAGGCCACAGCGCGCCACTCAGCCCTTGAAGCGGCGGTCGCCACCCTCGCCAGCCAGCACGCGGTCCACGAAAGCTCGCTGGCGAACACGCGCGGTTCGGTCGATTCAGAAAGCAAAAAGCTTGAGGACCTCAAGCAGTCGGTCCAGGCCGCCGCAGCGGAACTTCAATCCCTGCAGGCGCAGAAGGCGGCGCTGGGAGACATCGCAAAAATCAAGCAGTCAACCGCCGCCGAAACGCAAAAGCTGGAGCAGAAGCGTGCCGAGGCGGCGAAGCTTGAATCCGAGCACCAGGAACGCCAGGCGGCGCTGGGCAAGGCCATCTCCGAGCGCCAGAAGGAGCACGGCGAAGTCGAAGGCCGCGTCAAGGCGCTGACAGAGCGGGAGGCGTCGTTTGCTCAGCGGCTGAGCGAGATGTCCGCCACGGACACCAAGCTGAGCGACGCAAGCGAGGCGCTCAAGGTGGTGGAGCAGCAGCGCTCCCTGCTGGAGTCGCAAAAGGAGGCGGTCGCCACGGCCATCCTCAACCTCACCGCGCAGCATGGCGATCAGGAGCGCTACCTGGAGGAGCTCAACGAACGCGGCACAGCCCAGCACAAACTGCTGCAATCGCTCGTCAAACAGCAGGAGGAAGCCGAGGCGCGGGCGAAAAAGACCGAGGCTGCCGCAGACGAAAGCGCCGCCAAGCTGGCCGCTCTCAACAAAGAGCTGGCCGCCACCGAGACTGCTCTGCAAAAGCGCAAGGACGAGCTGCTGGAGACCCAGGCGCTGCTCGTGCAGGTGCGCGCCGAGGTGCACTCGCTCACCCAGGAAAAGGCCTCCGCCGGTTCCGCGCTCAAAGCAGCCCAGGCGGACTTGGAGAAAGCCCGCAGCGATGCGGAGGAAATTCGCACCCTCGCCGCCGCCAGCCACCAGTCCCGCAGCGAGGCCGAAGCCGCCCTCGCCGCCCACCAGAAGGATCATGGCGCCCTGACCGAAAAGGCGGCGGTCCTGGAGGCAGCCATCCTCACGCTCACCCATTCAGAAACCGGCGGCCGCTCCCGGCTGGAGGCCGTCACGGCCAACCTCGCTGAAACCGAAGCCCGGCTGGCCGCACGGCAGAAGGAGCTCGCCGAAACGGAGGCGAAGGCCCGCGAGCTGGCCAGCGTCAGCGCCACGCTGGAACAGAAGGTCAAGCAGCTTGCCGACACCGAGGCCGGGCTGCAAACCGCGAACGAGCAGCTTGCCAAGGCCACCCAGGCCACCGCCGCCCTGCGCGCTGAAACCGCCGCGATCAGCGAGGAGAAGGCCGCGCACGAGCAATCGCTGCATCCTCTGCGCACGGAGGTGGCCGGCTTGCAGGACCAGCTCGCCGCCCTGCGCCCGGACCACGCCCGGCTCACCGGTGAAGCCCAGCAAGCCGCTGCCGCGCGCGACGAAGCCGGCAAGGCCGCCGCAGCACTGAAGGCCGAGCTTGCCGAACTCGAGCAGCACCATGCCGCACGCCGCTCCGCCCTGGATCAGGAACACCAGGCGAAGCTCGACATCATCAAAAAGGCCGAGTCCTCCCATGCCGCTGTCTCCGCCAAGGTTCAGACGGCGGAGGCGCGCGCCCAGGAACTCAGCGATGTGGAGCTGCGCCTGACCAATGCGAACAAGGCCCTGAAGGACGCCGAGAAGCAGCGCCTCGCCGAAGAGAAGACCCTGGCCGATCTCGCCAGGCAGCAGGACAAGCTGCGCAAAGACCTCGCCGCCACCGAACAGCAGGCGCGTGATGAAAAGGCCCGGCTCGACGATTTCGTCAAGCGCGCCAAGTCCGAGGAAGCCCGCTTTGCCGACGCCGACAAGCGCGCCCAAAAGGCCGCCGCCACCGTGGAGCAGCTCGACGCCAGGCAGCGCGAGGCCGAAATGGCGATCGAACACGCCCGCTCCGAAGAAAAGCGCTTCAAAAAAGAAATGCCCGCCCTCAATGCCGAGATGGCCACCCTCACCGCCGCCGTCGCCAAACTGGTCCTGCAACGGGAAGAGGTGCAGCGCGCCGCCGCCCGCCTGGGCGCCGACAACGACATCGCCGCGCGCAAGGCCCGCGAGCTGGAGTCGCAGGTGCAGAACCTTGATGAAGGCGTGCGCGTGCGCGAAGAGCGCCTGCAACGCATCCAGGCCGATGTTGACCGCGAGGCCCAGCGCCTCAAATACGCGCAGGACAGCTCACGCGTCGCCCAGGTGAGCCTTGTCGAGTTTCAGAAGGACCTGGAAGCGCAGCGCAAAATCACCGAAGCCGCCCGCCTGGAGGCCGCAGGCTTCGACTCCGAGACGAAGGCGCGCGGCCAGCGGGTCGCCGAACTGAAGGCGGAGGAGGAGCGGCTCATCCAGTCCCTCTCCGCCCGGCAGGAGGAGCTGTACAAGGCCGAAAAGGGCCTGGCCACCGTGCAGGAGAAGGTCAAGGCCGCCGAGCACGAGCTGCTCAACGTCACCCTCACGGGCGGCAAGGCCGCCTCCATCGCCGATGCGCTCAAGTCCCTCGAATCCCTGCACGAGGAGACGCAGCAGTCCGTGCGCAGCGCCGCCGAGCAGGAGCTCGCCCTGCAGGCGAAGATCAACACCATTCAGGAAACCTCGGTGCGCGAAAACCAGCGCCTGGAGCAGCTCAAGAAGGAACGCGCGAAGATCGAGCAGGAGGAGGCGCGGCGGCACGAGGAGGCAAGCCTGCGCATCCACGAGCTCCAGCGCAACGAGCAGCAGGCCCAGGCCGCCGCCGAGGTCGCACGCAGGGAAATGTCCGCCCTGGAGCAGCGATGCGCCGAGCTGCACGAGGCGGAAACCGTGGGCAAGAAGTGGGAGGAAGTGGAGAGGCGCGTGCGCGGCCAGTTGGGGGAGCTCGAAGAGAAGCACGAAATCATGCGCCGCGGCCTGAACACGGACGAAGCCACGGTCATGATGTTCGCCAACGACCTGATCAAGCGCATCGATCTCATCGACATCCTCATCCAGCGCTACAGCACGGCGGGCGAAACCACCATGGAGCACCAGTTGCGCACCCTGCGCGCCTCGTTTGAGGACATCATGCACCAGCACGGCATCACGGAGTTCGAAATCGAGCCTGGCACGGAGATCGACGTCAAGCTGCGCCAGCGCATCGCCGTGGTCGAGAGCCAGGCCGGCAATGCCAAGCCGAAAGTCGTTGCCACCTTCCGCCCCGGCTTTATCTACTCCAACGCTGAGGGCCGGGAAGTTGTGCTGCGAAAGGTTGAAGTCAAGACCACCAGCCTGTAGAATCGTTCTCCTTACCATCCCCTGCCCCACACTTAACCATCATGGCTGAATACGTCGGAATCGATCTTGGCACCACCCTCTCGGGCCTCGCCTACCTGAAACCTGATGGCAATCCCGAGATCGTCCCGAACTCCGACGGCGAGCGTCTCACCCCTTCCGTTGTGTACTTCGATGCCCACGAGACCGTCAAGCTCGTCGGCGCCGCCGCCCGCGATGGCGGTGACCCGGACCGCACGATTTTCCAGATCAAGCGCCACATGGACGACCCGGAATACGTGGTCAAGATGGATGACAAGGAGTGGACGCCTTCCGAAATCTCCGCCCTCATCCTCGCCAAGCTCAAGCGCGACTGCTCCAAGATCGTCGGCGACATCACCGAAGTGGTGATCACCGTGCCCGCCAATTTCAACGAGCTCGCCCGCAAAAGCACCATCGCCGCCGCCGAGATGGCCGGCCTGAAGGTGCGCCGCCTGGTCAACGAGCCCACCGCCGCCGCCGTGTACTACGCCCACAGCCAGGGCGTGCAGGGCCGCATCCTGGTCTTCGACCTGGGCGGCGGCACGCTCGACACCACCATCCTGGAAGTGTCCGGCGACAACATCCGCATTCTCACCAGCGAAGGCGCCCGCCACCTGGGCGGCAGCAATTTTGACGACATCCTGCTCGCCGCCTACGACGAGCAGTACCAGAAGCAGGTCAACGCCCCCCTGTACAACGACGAGCGCCAGCGCCGCCGCGCCCTCCAGGCCTCCGAAGATGCCAAGAAGATGCTCTCCAAGCTGCAGCGCGTGAGCGACACCATCGGCAACGACACCAGCGGCCTGGCGCGCATCGACCTCACCCGCGAGACCTTCGAAAAGCTCATCCGCGGCATGATCACCCGCGCCCTCATGCTGGTGGAGCAGGCCCTCGATTCCGCCAAGCTCAAGGTGGGCGACATCGACCACGTCGTGCTCGTCGGCGGCTCGACCCGCATCCCCAAGGTCAAGCAGGTGCTCGAAAAGCATTTCGGCAAAACGCCCAAGTCCTGCGGCAACGTGGACGAATGCGTGGCGCTCGGCGCCGCCTTGTTCGCCAAGAAATCCGCCCGCATCCAGGAAGTCTGCAACCAGAGCTACGGCACCCTCGCCATGGTCTACAACGCCGCCACCGGCGAGGAGAAGGTGCAGAACTCCATCGTCATCCCCAAGAACACGCCCATCCCCTGCTCCCGCACGCAGATGTACGTGACCAGCGAGGACAACGAGCGCGTCATCGAGGTGGACATCACCCAGGGCGAGGACGGCGATCCCAAGTTTGTCGATGTCATCGGCCGCATCACCCTGGAAGTGCCGCCGAACCGCGCCAAAGGCTGCGAGGTCGCCGTCACCTTCAGCTACGACGAAAACCAGCGCGTGCGCGCCCTGGTGGTGGACAAGCAGTCAGGCCGCTCGCGCGAAGTCGCCGTTTCCTACAAGGGTGCCGGCGTGCTTTCCGATGAGGAATTGAAACGCCGGGGCACCTTCCTCAAGGCCATGCGTATCGAGTAAACCGCGAATCCCGTCCACCCGCCATGTTCAAAAAGGTCCTTCAGTCCATCTCCAAGTCCCTCGGCAAGCCGTCGGCCCCGCCTGCGCCCGCACCCGCCGCCGCGCCCCGGGCCGAAGCCCAGCCACCCGCCCGGCAAAGCCCTCCGCCCGCTCCCGCAGGCAAGGCCGCCCCAGCCCCCGCCAAGGCCGCCCCCGCAGCACAGCCCAAGACCGTGGAAGAGCAGCTCGGCATCGACCCCAAGATGAACAAGGACCAGATCCGCGATCACTTGAAGCTCCTGTACCGCCGCTACAACCGCGCCGCCTCCAGCCTGGACAACGCCACCCGCTCCGAAGCCGATTCCATGCTCGACGCCATCGTCGCCGTGCGCGAAAAGAACTTCGGCGAGATTTTAGCGGGCAAGGTGTCTGCGCGCCGGCGGTGCCATCCTTGTAAGCCTGAAGGGCTTCAGGAACTCAGCCCTGGGATG
>CAINXC010000603.1 GCA_903854655.1 uncultured Verrucomicrobiota bacterium
CAAGGCCTTGATCGTGGAGCAGATCATCCGGCCCACCGGGCTGCTTGACCCGGTGATAACCATCAAGCCGTTGAAGGGCCAGATCGACGAGACCATGGAGCTGTGCCGCCAGCGCATCGAACGTGGCGAGCGGGTGCTGGTGACGACCCTCACCAAGCGGACGGCTGAAGACTTGGCCGACTACCTGCGCAACCTCAACCTCAAAGTGCGCTACCTGCACAGCGACATCGACGCCATTGAGCGTGTGGAGATCCTGCGCAGCCTGCGCAAGGGCGATTGCGACGTGCTCATCGGCATCAATCTTTTGCGCGAAGGTCTGGACCTTCCAGAGGTGAGTCTGGTGTGCATCCTGGATGCCGACAAGGAAGGCTTCCTGCGCAGCGAGACCTCGCTCATCCAGACCGCAGGTCGGGCGGCCCGCCATGTGAATGGCGAAGTCGTGCTGTTTGCCGACATCATGACGGACAGCATCAGCGCTCTCACCGGCATCAGCGAGTACCGCCGCCAGCGGCAGATGGAGCACAACACGAAGCACGGCATCACGCCGCGCACGGTGGTTCGTGCCGTGCAGGAGAGCCTGCACATGTATGGCCGCGCCGAGCAGGTCGAGTCCAATGTGGTGCGCGAAACCGGCACCGATGGGGATGTGCTGACCGTGATCCGCGAGCTGGAAGGGGAGATGGCCGAGGCCGCACAGAAGCTCGAATACGAGCGTGCCGCCCTGCTGCGCGACCAGATCCGCGAGTTGAAGAAGCAGGCGGGCATGAGTGCGGATGATTCGTCGCTGCCACAGAGGAAGGTCAACTACCGCGAGGTGCTGAAACAAAAGAAGCGCGCGGCCAAAAAGTAATCCCATGCAACGTTCCTCCGCCCTCGCGGCCTTGACTGGCGACACCCGGCCCTTTGACATCGCCATCGTCGGCGGTGGCGCGACCGGCCTCGGGGCGGCGGTGGATGCGGCCTCGCGCGGCCATCGCGTGCTGCTGGTGGAGCAGTCGGACTTCGCCAAGGCAACCTCCAGCCGCAGCACCAAGCTGGTGCACGGCGGGGTGCGTTACTTGCGGCAGGGCAACATCTCGCTGGTGTTCGAAGCCCTGCGCGAGCGGGGCCTGCTGTGCCAAAATGCGCCGCACCTGGTTCATGACCTCGCGTTCGTCATTCCCACCTATCACTGGTGGGAGGGGCCGTTCTACGGCATCGGTCTCAAGGTGTATGACGGCCTGGCCGGAACACTGGGCCTGCAGCCGTCACGCTCGCTCACCCGTGACGACGTGCTGGAATTGCTGCCCACCATCGAGACCGAGCACCTCACGGGCGGAGTCATCTATCACGACGGCCAGTTCGACGATGCCCGTCTCGCCATCAATCTGGCGCAGACAGCCACGGAGCAGGGCGCCGTGGTCGTCAACTACATGGCCTGCACCGGCCTGATCAAATCGAACGGTCATGTGACGGGCCTCAAGCTGCGCGATGCCGAGGGCGGCGCTGAGCATGAAGTCCAGGCCCGTTGCGTGATCAACGCCACCGGTGTGTTTGCCGATGCCCTGCGCCAGGAGGATGATGCCGCTGCGGCTCCCATTTTGCGCCCGAGCCAGGGAGTGCATCTCGTGCTGCCTCGCGACTTCCTTCCGGGCGACACCGCCATCATGATTCCGAAGACGGACGACGGTCGCGTGCTGTTCGCCGTGCCCTGGCACGGCCGGTGTATCATTGGCACCACCGACACACCGGTGGAACATGCCTCGCTGGAGCCGCGTGCACTGCCTGAGGAGATTGAATTCCTGCTCTCTCATGCCGCGCGTTACTTGACCCGCGATCCCCTGCCTGGCGACGTGCTCAGCGTGTTTGCCGGCCTGCGTCCCCTGGTGAATGCCAAACAGGGCTCGACCGCCTCGCTGTCGCGGGATCACCATATCGAGGTGGCGGACTCCGGTCTCATCACCATCACCGGCGGCAAGTGGACGACCTACCGCAGAATGGCCGAGGACGTGATTGACCAGGCGGAGCTCGTGGCCGTCCTCCAGCCTCGCCCGTGCCGCACCGAGGAACTGCCGGTTCATGGGGCATGCAATGCCGGAAGACCTAACGCACACTTGCGATACTACGGCGGTGATGCCGCTCACATTGAAGGCCTTGAAAGGCCGGAGCGCATCCATTCAAGGCTCGAACTGACCGAAGCGGAGGTGTTGTGGCATGCCCGTCATGAGATGGCGCGCACGGTGGAGGATGTGCTTGCCAGGCGCAGCCGTTGTCTCCTTCTAGATGCGCGAGCCAGCAGCGAGGCGGCACCCGCCGTCGCCCTGCTCATGGCCAATGAGCTGGGCAGGGACGATGCGTGGGTTGCGGAACAAACGCAGGCCTTTGCAGCCCTTGCGTCCGGCTATGTGCTGTGAACTGCCGGCGCAAAGACCAGCTTCAGGTGCAGGTGCACCAGATCATTCACCACGTGCCGCCCTAACCGCGCGAAGAAGCTTCCGGAGCCGTAAATGGCACCCCAACGCGTGCGGTCGAAATCGAATTCGGCCTGGGCGGTGATGGAGCCGTCGGGTGCCCGGGCGATCAGGGCGGGGAACTCAAGAGGGTGGGTCTCACTGCGCAAAGTGAAGGCACCGTGAACAGTGTAATTGGGCAGGCTCGAGGTGCATCCGGCGATGGGGGTCGCTTCGGTTGCGAGGAACTCTGCGGTTGGATGCAGGTGCGTGGCAAAAAAGTCGTCGCTCTTGAGATGTGCCACCAGCATCGCGTTGTAGGCGGGATCGGTGAGGTCGGCATTCGTGATCGAGTTCATGTCGATGACGAAGCGGGCGGCGGTGAGCCTTCCTTCCGTGAGTTCGGCGAGGCCGGAGGACAGGGAGATCGCCCCGTGGTGATGGTTGAAGAGGTTGCGTCCCGTCCAGAAGATCACGCTGCGTGCGGCATCCAGCTCGAACTTCGCGGACAGCGGTGTTTCCGGTGGTGGACCTGTGCCTTCCGCCGTGCCGCCTCCCTCGAGCCAGGCTTGCAGGCCTCCGGCCAGTCGCGCGACCTGGGTGAAACCTGCGCACCGGAGTTTTTCGGCCGCTGTTTCTGCCTCGATGGTGTCGCCGTTCAGGCTGTACACCACGAGTGGTGAACCTTTGTCCGGGAAGGCCTCGCTGACTTTTTGAGTGAAGGCCGATTCATAGACACAGAAGCAGCGCGACCCAGGAATGTGAGCCTCCGCGAAGGCTTCCTCCGGGAGCACATGGATCAGTGTGGGAGGGCTGGCGCTGGCGAGTTCGGCGTGCAACGCTTGGACATCGAGTGTGGAGTTCATCGGAACGGTGGCGGGAAGGGATACGGATGACCTGTTGAACGGGCTGCATGGCTCAGGGCAGGTAGGGCCAGTAAACCACCTTGCCGTCCTGATTGGCGACGAAGCTGATGGATCCGTCCTGCGAGATCACGGACACGACACTGGTGGGAACCATCATGACGAAGCGGTAAGCCGAACGGTGACGGGTGCCGGAATTGTCCGCGCGCTCCTCCGCCGTGCGTGCGCCTTCCAGGTCCAGTGCACGGTGCACGGAGATCACGGGTTCTTCACCGAGCACCTCCGCCCCGAACCCCATCAGTTCGAACTGCTCGCTGACGACGAGAGCACCGTCGACGTTCATGAAATCAGCGAAGAGATTGGCCAGTTCCAGGAAGGCTTCGTCGATTTCGGCCAGGGCCGGGTCCTCGAATTCCTGGTAGTCCTCCCAGGTGACGGTCCTGATGCCGTGCGTGTGGCCGACGATCGACATGCGCGACATCACGCGGAACATCAGTTCGCTGAAGCGCTTGGTGGACGAAGTGGGCGCCATCGGGCATCTGATGCGCAGTGATTTGTCGAGAGCCCCGGAGGCCTTCAAATGCAGCGGCACGAAGATGAGCATGCCGCCATGCCCGCGCTGGCGGACGATGCTGAGGATCCTGCGGATGACGTTCTGCGCCATCAGGCTGATGTAGGCCCCCTCCACTTCCGCCCCATCCACCTGGGCATCGACGAGCCGCTGTTGCAGCCAGTCGCGCACCGGTCGGAAACGGGCAGGAAGCCATTTCGATTTGAAGGGGTCGAAGCCGGTCTCCAGAATGCGCCCGCCTTCCAACTCGAGAAGACGCTCGTAACCACAGCCGGTCAGCAGGCGGCCGGGCCTGAGAATATGAACGACGAGATTGGGGGGCAGCGGCGCGCCAAGGAAGCGTCCGCCATGAACTCGGTTGACCCAGCGGGCGCCGGATTCCACCACACCCCAGATGTGCGCGCCTGAATGCGGATGATAGTGAACCGCAAGCAAGGAGCGGTAGTAGGATGCCGCCGGCGCCAGTTTGCGGATCTCCTGCACCGTGAAAGGGCGCGGTTCGGCGAAGGCCAGCACGTGAAATCCTGCGGGCGGCCCCTCGCCTTGTTTCCAGTCCCCTGGGTCGGCAAGGATCACCCGGCAGCGCACCGGCACGCCTTCCTCCTGCAGGAAGCTCACCTGGTAGAGCGTGTCCAGAATGGTGGTCAGGCAGTCGATGCCGGGCAGGCCCGAAGCCTCGTCCATCGACCTCCAGACCTGCATCAGCGCCTGGGCAAACTGGGGCGGATAGACCAAGTTGCTGCCGGAAGGCCTGCGTGGTTCTTCTTCAATCATGAGAGCTTCAGACAACCGACGCCTCATGTCCGTTGGTGTCAATAGCTTCTGCGAAAGGAAAGCGGCCCGGCGCTTGCACTGGCACGGCGGTTGCTCCTCTGCTGCACTGGTGTTAACGATGCCTCCCATGCAATTGCTTTCCCTTCAGATCGGTGCGGCTGCCAATGTCGCGGCGCAAGGCAGTGACGCCTGGTGGGACAAGGAATGGCACACGAGTTTCTACAAGCAGAGCACCGCCGGGCGGCAGTGGCTTGGCTATGAAGGGCTGAGGAACGACGAGCAGGCCGACCGCAAAAATCATGGCGGGGTGGACAGGGCGGTGTGTGTTTATGCGAGTGATCATTATCCCTGGTGGCAGCAAACGCTTTCGCTGGCCGCCATGCCTTTCGGAGCGTTCGGGGAGAACTTCACGACGGCCGGCCTTGTGGAGGATCAAGTCTGCATTGGCGATGTGTTTTCTGTGGGGGAGGCTCTCGTGCAAGTGTCACAACCCCGGCAGCCGTGCTGGAAGCTGGCGCGGCGCTGGCAGGTCAAGGACCTGGCGGCGCAGGTTGAGCGCACCGGCCTCACCGGCTATTACTTCCGGGTGCTGCGCCATGGTTTCGTCGTGGCTGGTGATGACTTCACGCTGGAGGAACGTCTGTTCCCGGCCTGGACGATCCGGCGCTGCCACGAGATCATGTATCACGAGAAGGAAGACATTGGCGCCGCCCGGGAACTATCCCTCTGCCCTGCGCTCTCGGGGGTGTGGAAGGATTCCCTCTGGGCTCGTGTCGCTTCGCGTCAGGTCTAGTATCGGCCCTGCTGCGAGCGAGTCTCATGTGCCACAGAAGCCCGGCGACAGGCCGGTGGGAGTGAGTTTCGATGATGTCGCCCACGCACGGCTCGGGAGGCCGTTTGACATTGACCTTAGTCCTCCGGTCATGGTACGAAAACAGGTGTGAACATGTCTTCTGTGCCCGCCCTTCTTCGACGATTGTCATCTCTGATCGTGCTTGTCGCTCTTCTGCCGTTGCAACCGCTGAAGGCGGAGACGGGCGAGATGGCCGGCACCCCATGGCAGGGTGGTGCGGGAGTGACCCGGACGACGGCGGAGCTGATGAACGATCAGGCCTTGAAGGAGGTCGCGGGCGGGGCTCCGCCAAAGACAATGCGGCGGCGCGGGCGTTTTCCGCACCGTGAGCATTTAAAGAATGCACAGGGCTCGCCAGTGGCGGCAGCCTGGAGCGACTCGGCGGGAGTGCTTCGCGCATCGGCTCCGGCGGTGTCGCCGAAGTCGGCGCTTCCTTCCGTTGCCCCGTCATCGCAGCCGTTGAACTTCACGGGTGCGACGCTGCCGGACTGCCAGTCGTTCCCGCCGGATACGATGGGCGCGGCGGGGCCGTCGCAGTTTCTCGTGGTCTTGAACGGGCGCATCCGCGTGTTCGACAAGACAACGGCAGTGGTAGGTTCGCTCGATCTCGATCTGGACGTGTTCTTCCAGTCCGTGCGCGGTGCGGACTACACGACTGATCCACGGGTGCGATATGACCGGCTGAGCGGGCGCTGGATGGTGATCTGCATCACCGGTGCCGCGAGCGACAACAAGGTGCTTCTGGCGGTCAGCAACAACGGCACGATCACGGCCGCCACGGTGTGGACCTATTTCTCGTTTGTGCAGAGCGCGGTGGCGCCTGCGGGAGACAAAGGCAGCGGCCTGGACTATCCGACTCTGGGGGTGGACGTGAACGCGTTGTACATCGGTGCCTCCGTCTTTGACGCCAACGGCAACTTCCAGGGCGCCACCGCGATTGTCGTCCGCAAGACCTCGGTGCTGGGTGCCGGCCCCATTGTCGTGACGGCGTTTCGCAGCCTCACAGGCGGTGATCCATACGGTGTCGGGCCCGCCGTCCCGCAAGGGGTGGACAACTATGACCCGGCGGCAACGGTGGGCTACTTCATCGGCACGGACAATGCGAACTTCGGCAGCCTGATCCTGCGGCGTGTGAGCAGTCCGGGCGGCAAGCCGGCGATTTCGGCGAACATTCCCATCACCGTGCCGGCGACGGCATTTCCCATCCCGGTGCCGCACAAGGGCAACAACGACACCACAAACGGCCTTCTGGACTTCATTGATGACCGTTTGATGGCGGCTCATCTTCGCAACGGCAGTCTGTGGACCTCGCATCAGATCGGCGTGGACAACACGGGAGTCTCCGATGGCGCCACGATCACGCGCAACGGCGAGCGCTGGTATCAGCTCGCGAATTTGGGCGGCACACCGACCGTGCCCCAAAGCGGCACGCTGTTCGCCGCCAACAGCAGCAACGTGACCACGGACCTGAATTACTGGATGGGAACCATCATGGTCTCAGGGCAGGGACATGCGGCGCTCGGCTGCAGCTCGGCGGGAACCAATGACTATGTCAACGCGGTTTCCGCCCGGAGGCTTGCCACGGATGCGCCCGGCACGTTTGGCCCGCCCGTGGCCTACACCGCAAGCTCCACCGCCTACAACCCACCGGGCGACGACGGAACCCCGATCGGAGTACGCCGGTGGGGGGATTTTTCCATGACGACCGTCGATCCATCAGATGACATGACGATGTGGACCATTCAGGAGTTCTGCAGCAGCACCGACAACTACGGCGTGCAGGTGCTCCAGATCAAGGCTCCGCCGCCCGCCACGCCCGTGAGCTGCCAGCCTTCGAACCTCATTGCCGGCAGGTCGAACGTCACGGTTGCGCTCACTGGCACGTCCACTGGCGGCTCAGGCTTCTTCGATCCGGGCCCGGGTTTCCCCAACCGCATCGCCGCGAGCGTGAACGCCTCCGGGGTCACGGTGAACAGCGTCACTTACACGGACCCGACGCACATCTCGCTGAACCTCAGTCTTGCTTCCAATGCCACCCCAGGCCCGGCCGATGTCATCGTCACCAACCCCGACGGCCAGAGCAGCAGGGTGACCCTCCTCACCATCAGCATTCCTTCAACCAACGCGAACCTCTCCGACCTCGGCGTCAGCGCGGGCACTCTCTCGCCCGCTTTCGACAGCGCGACCACCAGTTACACGGACGCCGTGCACAACACCGTCAACATGTTCCCGGACCCCGTCAACATCGCCTATTACGATGACACCATCCGGTTCACCCCAACTGCCGCGGACCCCACGGCCACGATCACGGTCAACGGAACCCCGGTCGTTTCCGGCAGCACCACTGCGGCGATCCACCTCAATACGGGTGACAACCCCATCACCACCGTGGTGACCGCGCAGGACGGCACGACGACGATGACCTACACTGTGATTGTGACCCGTGCTTTCGCAACCAGCGGGAGCTGGAACCGGCCGGACGCGAACGGCAACGCTGCTCCCGTCGCCCTGTCCGCAACCGCCACCGCAGTGCCCTATGATGTTTACCACTTCAAGGTGGACTCCACGGGCACTTACAACCTCTCCTGCACCACCTTCTCACCCGCCAACTGGGACACCTACCTTTTCCTATACGCCGGTGACTTCGCCGCCCAGTCGCCGCTCACCGATGGGGTCATTGGCAACGACAATGATCCTGACATCGGCGTCTCCGGCTTCAGCGTCACGCTTCAGGCCGGCACCGACTATTTTCTGGTGACGACCGGCTTTGACAACAGCAGCTCGGGGGAATACACGCTCAGCATTCAAGGTGCGGGCGTGGTGACCCAACAGGCACCGTCGATTTCCGTGGAGTATCCGGCGGGCACCAGTCTGCAGGACGGCTCCTCCAGCGTGGATTTCAGCACGCTCAAGACGGGCGTTTCAAACACACTCACCTTCATCGTCAAGAGCCAGGGCAACATCAATCTCTCCGGCCTCGCCGTCACGCTGGGCGGCACCAACAGCGCCGATTTTAATGTGGTTGGTCCCGGTTCCACCACCCTGTCACCCGGCACCGGCACCACTTTTGCCGTGACGTTCACCCCGGTCGCACCGGGAGCGCGAGCCGCAACGCTGTACATCGCCAGCAATGATGGGGAGCAAAACCCCTTCACTATCAGTCTGACCGGCACCGGCACGGCAAAGCCTGTCATCACCACGCCGCCCGCTTCGCTGCTGGTGGGCACGGGCGATTCCGCCACGTTCACCGTGACCGCCAGCGGCGCGGGCAACATGACTTACAAGTGGTTCAAAAACAGTATCGCCATCGCCGGAGCCACCTCGACCACGTTCACGATCCCGTCCGTTGCGCTGACGGATGCCGCCAGCTACTCCGTGACCGCGACCAACGCTCTCGGCTCCGCCACATCAGCCGCTGCCAGACTCGTGGTTGTCAATCAAACGGCAGGCGCGGTGACCTTCAATGCCGGCACCACGATCAGCCTGCCGGTGAAGCCTGCAGCTCCGGCAGGCACCCTCTTGACCTACCAATGGAAGGGGGACAACGCACCCATCAATGACAACGGGAAGAGCCCGGGGCAGGTCGTTTCCGGCGCCACCACCGCCACCTTGAGCATCACCAGGGCCGCCACCGCAAACGCCGGCAGCTACACCTGCGTGGTGGGCATGGCCGGCCAGACCAAAGAGTCCGGCGCCACCGCTGTGTCCGTGCGCTACAAACCCATCGTCAATCCCCTGGGGCCGCTCTCTTGGAACGTGGGAGGCCAGGTCTCTGAGCAGTTCACCGCGCAGAACGCCGCCACGACTTTTGCCTTCAGTGGTCTGCCGACCGGCGTTAAGTCCACCACTTCCGGCACCCTTTATGGCGTGCCGACCACTGCGACGACTTCCACTAAAACCTTCACTGTGACCGCTTCCAATCTCGCCGGGAGCAGCCTGCCAGTGACCGTAAGCTACGCCATCGCCCCCCTGCCGCCCGCTGTCGTGGGCACATTCAACGGATCGCTCGACCGCGACACCACGTTGACCGGCCCCTCCGCGACGCCTCCGGGTCTCAAACTGCAAGGCCTGGGCGGCAGCCTGTCCAATTTCGTCGTGGCCAGCACCGGTGCATGCACCGGCACCCTCAATTTGGAGGACAAATCCTATCTCATTCCCCCCGGCACCTCCCTGAGCGCCACCCCGGGGAGCGACCCCACAGGCAAGGTAACGCTCGTTCGTGGCACCACCAAGGACACGATTGCGGATTTGACCTTCTCGTTCTCCATTGGCCAGAACACCGGCAAGCTCACCGGCACCGTGACGGACAACCAGCCAGGCTCCACACCCATCCCGGTTCTGGCCTGGCGCAATTTATGGTCGGCCACCGCCAATCCGGCCAAGGCGCTGGCAGGTGCCTACACCGCTGTGCTGGACCTTGACCCAGCGCTGCAAGGGTATGCCGCTCATCCTGGCATCCCTCAGGGCCGTGGTTATGTGACCCTCGCAATCACCACCGCCGGCCTGGCCACCTGGGGAGGCAGGCTGGCTGACGGCACCGCTGTGACCGGCAGCACCACGCTGGGGCCCGACGGCGAGCTCCCGCTGCACCTGATGCTCTACACCCCCACCGTGGCGACCACTGCGGGTTCCATCCACGGCTGGGCCCAGGCCTCTGCAGACAGCATGACGCCGCTGCTGAACGGCGGCCATCCCTTGCTTGACGGCAGCGTGGACTGGATCAAGCTGGCGCAGGTCTCCACCAGCACCACGCGCAGTTACAAGGCCGGCTTCCCCTTGCACAACCTCACTGTCAAAGGCGGCGTCTATGCCGCTCCCCCGTCTGGCACGCCCGTGCTGGGCATCAGTGCCACAGGCTCCGGCAACGACGCTTCGCTCTCTTTCAGCGAGGCAGACCTCGCCAGCTCGGGGCTTGCCGGCCCCGGCAGCCCTTCGGGCAGCCCCCTCGGCACGCTCAACCAATCCTTGCGTATTTCCGCGACCAACGCTGTCACCATCCCTGCTGGCAGCGCCGCCAGCACCGGCCCCAACCCCGGCTATGTGACGATTCGGCTCACCGCCTCCACCGGTGCCGTCAGCGGCGGCTTCATTCTCAGGGACAACGACCCAACGGACCTCACCTTCCCCTACACCGTGGTGACTCGTAGTGTCCTCTGGTACGGCATCCTGGTGCCTCGTCTCGGGCAGGGGGTGGGCCAGTTCCAAATGCCTCAGCTCCCCGCCACCACTCCGGCCAGGACAACCACCACAACCTCGCCCATCCTGTCCGGCAGGGTGATTTTGCAGGCCGGACCATAGCAAATCGGGGCGCCGGAGGTCTTCGTCGTAGTTTCACGGAAACCCCAAACCGCACGATTTCACCCGATCAGGACCCGCTTCGCTCCAGGCGCAGCCTGCGCTCACTTTCGCGAATGGGCAGGTCATTGATGCTGGCGAAGCGGCGGGCCATGTAGCCGTGCTCGTCGAATTCCCAGTTCTCATTGCCATAGGAGCGGTACCACTGGCCGGAATCATCGTGCCATTCGTATTCAAAGCGCACGGCGATGCGGTTGCCCGTAAAGGCCCACAGCTCCTTTTTCAGGCGGTAGTCCAGCTCCTTGTTCCACTTGCGGCGGAGGAACTCCACGACCTGGGCGCGACCGGTGACGAATTCCGAGCGGTTGCGCCACTCGGTGTCCTCGGTGTAGGCGAGGGAGACACGCTCAGGATCGCGGCTGTTCCAGGCGTCTTCAGCCGCCTGCACTTTCTGGCGGGCGGAGGCTTCGGTGAAAGGAGGCAGGGGCGGGCGAGGATTCATGACCAACTCTGGCGGCGCCTCCGGCAGGTTGCAACTTGTGTCAGCCGTTGCGCCGCCGTCTCGCCAGCAGCAGCAATCCGCAGGACAAGAGCAGTGCAGGGCCGGGCTCGGGTACGCCGGTGATGGCGTCGATGGCCAGGGCGCTGTCAGAAATCCGTGACGCGTAGAGCTGGGAGGGGTTGTCAGCGGAGGTGTCGGGCACAAAAGTCCAGCCCTGCGCATCGGAACCCTCCCACAGGCCGCCTTTGTCGAAGAGGGCGGCGGAGAATGACGTGGCGTCGCCGGGCGGGCTGTTGGTGTTGAAAGAGCCGTCAACCGCGTAGTTGACGCCCGCAAGCTGCCACACCCCGTTGTTTTTGATGAACATGCCTCCTCCGGAGTCGCCCCCGGAAAAGGTGGCCTCGTCCGTGCCGGGCAGCGCGTTGAACTGCGCCACCAGGAGAGACCCCACGGGGGATTGAGAGGCGGGCACGATGTCGCTGATTTGATTGGTGCCCCAGCGCGCGACCAGATCATTGCTGCTCATGTACCAGCCCTTGAGCTGCGGCCCCAGGCCATTGCCGGAGTCCACCACCACGGGGCTGCCCCGCGCACCTCCCATGCCGTTCAATGTGACGTCCTGGCCGATTTCGTTGCTGCCAGTGTAGAGCTGGGCATAGCTGCTGAAGGTTTGGACGATCTTGTAAACCCGCAGGTCAGTGCCAGCGATGTCCCAGTAGCCCTGGCCGCCGTTTGCCGAAGTGTCGATGTTGTAGGTTACGTCGGCGACACCATTGAATGATGCGTTGCTGACAAACGTGCTGCTTGTTACGCCGATGTGCTGGGCTGTCACAAAATACTGTGGCTCAATCATGGTGCCGAGGAATGTTCCGAAGGTTCCTTCGAACTGCCAGCCGCTGTCAGCGTACGCACCGGTGGGGGCGATAGTGTTGTGCGTGGGGTCGCTGGTGTCGTAGAACAGGATCGCGTTGGCCCGGTCCACGACCAGCATGCTGGCGAGGATCAGGGGGACAACGGCGAATCGCGCAACAGAAAGCATGGAATACCTTAAAATTTAAGGTCCGAATGCCTTTGCCGCAATCCCGAATTCCCCTTCAGTGCTCCGCTTTTTTGGTCAGCACCTCGGCATTCGCAAGATTGGTCTCCGCCTGCTCCAGCTTGGTGAGCGCGTCGAAAAGCTCTCTCGTGCGCTTGCCGATGGGCTCGGGCCCGGACACATCGAACTTCTGCGCGGTGAGTCCCTTTTTGATGCTGAGGAGATAGGCCTGGTCCGGCTTGACATAGTAGAGGACAAGTTTTCGCGACATGAGTCCCGTGTCCTCGATGATAAAGTCGGGCTGTCCCCTGGCCTCCAGGAACTCCTTGAGCGGGGCACTGGCCGCAGCGTGCTGGGTCAGTCGCTTGAGACCGAATGAAGGGGGATCCTCAGTCACATGAAGAATTCGGTCACGGGCCGCTGAGTCACCGGTTCCTGGCAGCGAGTGTCCGCCCAAAAGGGTGCATCCGGGGACGAGCGCGGTCATGGCGAGGGCCAGAAGCAGGGGGAAGAATTGCCGGGGCTTGTTCATGGTTTAAAGGAACGGGCAGCCCTCACACAGGATCAAGGTGGAATTCCAGTGTGCAGTTTTTCACTGCGTCGCGGAGTCTTTGGCGATGATCTTCTCCATCTTGCGTGGATCAGGTCTGGACGAGCGTGAGGCGCTGAAGAAATTGGTGTCGAGCGCGGAGAAATATCCCACTGCCGAGTTGACCCCCACCAGCTCTCCGGAAAACAGGATCACCGGCCCTCCGCTGTCGCCGGGAGCCAGGCGCAGGGTGTGCAGGAAATCGGCGGTGCCGCGTCCGGAGACCCGCTGGCTCAGTTCGCCGATCTGCGCCTTGTTGCCGGTGGCCATGCCGGCATGGAGGATCTGTGTCCCCGCCCGCAGGTCCTCATCCCTGGGGCTGAAGGTGTAGAAGGCCGGGGTTTTGATCGTGGACCGAAGCAACGCGAGGTCGGCCCCGGCGTCCTTCCACACCACGGTGGCCCGGCCATACTTGCGGCTGCCAGCCACGTCGTAAATCACCACAAACTCATGGTTGTTCTGGCCTGAGATCACATGACAGGCGGTGAGGAAGTAGCCGTCCGGGGAAACGGGAGCGGCCGAGCCCAGAATGACGTCGCGGTCCTTGTTCCCGGCCAGCTTGTGCTTGCTGATCATGGCCTCCGCATCATCGGGCGCGATGGAAAGGACCAGCGTGCGGCAGGCGTTCACCTTTTTCTCCAACTGTTTCGCAGGCAGCGGCTGCACCTCGTGCCATGGCTGGGCGCAACTGGCCAGCAGGGTCAGGAAGGGAACGAGAATGGAGAGCTGCCAGTGGGGGCTTAGCATGGCGGGGATCATGCTTATCAGCGCCCCGGCGAGGGATGCAAGGCGATCTTTTGCGGGTGACGGGCAAAGTCTTCACCCAGAAATCTCAGGCACTGATTGCTTCGCTGGTTTGGCGGCGTTTCATCAGCCCTTCCCATGAACTTGCGCCTCCATCTCATTGTCCCTGCCTTGCTTTGCGTTTCCTGTCTTCATGCCGAGGACCCCCAGAATGTCTTCAAGCCGGCACCCGAACATGAGGAGCGCGCAGACGTGCCCCACGGCAAACTGACGAAGATCGAGAACTGGCAGTGCAAGGCCTTCCCCGGAACCGTGCGCGACTGGTGGATCTACGTGCCAGCGCAGTATCAGGCGGGCAAGCCTGCGGCGCTCATGGTGTTCCAGGACGGGCATGACTACGTGGGCCCCAAAGGCAACTGGCGGGCGCCCACGGTCTTCGACAACCTGATCGCCAAGGGCGAGATGCCGGTCACCATCGGCGTGTTCATCAATCCAGGACATGACGCCACCAAGCCCAAGCCGCAGAGCGCCTGGCGGGTGAGCAACCGCAGCTTTGAGTACGACTCCATGGGCGCACGTTACGCCGGGATGCTGATCGACGAGATCATTCCGGAGGTGAAGAAAAACTATGCCATCACCGACAGCCCGGAAGGCCGGGCCATCTGCGGTGCCAGCAGCGGCGGCATCTGCTCCTTCACCGTCGCCTGGGAGCGGCCGGACCAGTTCCGCAAGGTCTTCAGCACCATCGGCAGTTTCACCAACATTCGCGGCGGCAACGTCTATCCGGCCATGATTCGCGAGACCGAGCGCAAGCCGATCCGGGTGTTCCTTCAAGATTCGACGGGTGATCTCGACAACCCGATCGGCAACTGGCCCATCGCCAACCAGAACATGAACGCCTCGCTCACCTACATGCACTACGACGTGAAGTTCGACTTCACCGAAGGCTACGGCCACAACAGCAACCGTGGCGGCAGCATCTTCCCTGAGGTCCTCAAGTGGCTGTGGCGGGATTATGTTCGTTGAAGAGAAGAAATGGGCGGTCGCTCGCAATATCCAACGTTATCAACGCATGTTTGGCAGGCGCAAATTTCTTGGCATGATGGCCACTGGCGTGGCTGGCGCGCGTGGATCGTGGGCGATCTCGGCGGAGGCGGGCGAGGCGTTCGAGCTGCCGATGCTGGGCGACCTGCATTTTGACCGGCTGGAACATCACGATTTTGACTGGATGAAGCAGGCGCATCCGGGCGACGTCAAGCAGGTGGAGAACTACAGCCGGGTCACCGGTGAATGGTCCGGCAAGCTTCTGGAGGTGGCGGGGCAACGTGTGAAGGCGGCCAGGGCCCCGGTGCCGTTTGTGCTCCAGCTCGGTGATTTGATCGAGGGCCTGTGCGGCTCGCCGGAACGTGCCAGACGCCAGACCACGGAGGCTCTCGCATGGGTGAGGCAGGCGAATTTGGGTGTGCCGTTCGCCATGTGCAAAGGCAACCACGATGTCACCGGGCCCGGCGCCGCAGAGGTCTATGATTCGGTGCTGGTGCCGTTTCTCAATCAGCAACTGGGCGGTGTGGATGGCGCCGCCTACACCCGCTCCGCCGGCGACACGCTCATCGTGTTCTTCGATGCGTATGCCAAAGGCAGCCTGGCCTGGTTCGAGCGGTTGATGGCGGAAAGGCCGCCCCGCCGCTTGATCTTTGTGATTCATCCGCCGGTGGTGCCTTACAACGCGAGGTGCGACTGGCACCTCTTCGCCAGGCAGCCTGCCGAACGCGAACGGCTCCTTCAAATGCTGGGCAAGCACCGGGCCATCGTGCTTTGCGGCCACCTGCACAAGTACAACTGCCTGGTCCGGCGCACGGAGACTGGCAAATTTGCCCAACTGGCGATCAGCAGTGTGGCGACCGATCCGGAGGCGAAGCCGAAGGACGAGCGGCGCGGGCTTGCAGCGTACGGACCGGATTTGGTGACGCTGGAGCCCAAGCACTCGCCCGAGACCGAAGCGGCACGCCGGGCGCTGCTGGAGGCTGAACGCCCGTTCATCGAGCGCTTTGAGTATGCGGACACCTGGGGCCATGCACTGCTGCGCATCACCCGCGACAGCATTCAGGCGGATGTGTGCCGGGGGCTGTCCAAGGAAAGCTGGCGCTCCTGGAACCTGAGCGAACTGGTGGGGTAGCCCAGCGCAGGCACAAAAAGAGGCGGGTTGTCTGGCAACCCGCCTGCGTTTGAAAGTGGCGTGACCGAAGCGGGGTAGGCCCGCTTTCGGGTTACTTGGCGGCCGGTGCGGCCGTGCCAAGCGCCTTCGCCTTGATCTTCAGGGCCAGGCGGCTCTTCAGGCGGTTGGCGGTGTTCTTGTGCAGCACGTTGGTCTTGGCGGCCTTGTCGGCGGCGGAAGAGAAGGCGCTCAATTCGGTTTCGGCGGCCTTGACGTCACCCTTGTCGATGGCGGCGAGCACGCGCTTGCGAATCGTGCGGACACGGCTCTTGGTTGCTTGGTTCCGAAGCGTGCGGGCTTTGGTTTTGCGGATGTTCTTCTCAGCGGAGCGGGTGTTGGCCATAAGCGTGGGCGGAAAGGGGCGGGCTTTTTAAACTCCGCAGGGGATGTTGTCAAGCGGCGCGATGAAAGGCTTTTGCTACTTCCATCCGGTGACGACTGCACAGGGCACTTCGTGGGCCTTGCCGCCCTCCGCCTGCCGGATGGCGACGGCATAAAGGCCGGTTTTCTTCGGTTTCAAGGAGAGGATGATGCCCCAGCCCTGGGCGGTGGCTTCGGCTTTGCCGATGGGGTTGCCTTCAAAATCCAGCACTGTCGCAGCGAGATGGACGCCGGAATCCAGCGGCACGGCGATGCAGAACCGGTAGTCATTGCCCTTGAAGAGCTGGATGCGCAGGGCTTTGCCCATGTCAGGCTTCAGATCCTTCACCCAGGAATCGGCGCGGAACTCAAAGCCCTCCTTCTCGTATTGTTTCGCCAGAGCGCGGGCGGCGTCTTCGGCCTCGCTCTTGTCGCGGGCCTGGAGCTGCCAGGGCAGGAGCGCAGCCACCACGACGCAAAGAATGGCGGCCCAGCGAGGGGCCGAAAGCAGGGGTGGAGTACTGTATTTGCCGAAAATGGAGGTCGCGCTCATGGACTTCGTATGTAACGTCTGCACTCGACATATAGCCGTCCACGCGGGAAACTCCACGAAAGGTTTCCTCCAATTATTGAGTCACCTGGTGGCGGCGGATTACTCCCTCCCCATTATGGCCTGCATTGTTTTTAGCTTGGAAGATGGCACGACGTTCACCTCGGCACTCGAAGGTGACCCGCTCACGGTCGGGCGTCATGCCGACAATCTGGCACAGCTTCCATCGCCTTCGGTTTCCGGTCACCATGCGTTGATTGTGCAGCGCGAGGACGGCTTCTACGTGCAGGATCTGGGCTCCCGCAACGGCACCCGGGTGAATGGAGCGGAGATTGAGGAGGCCAAGCTCAATGACGGCGATCGGGTGTCGTTTGGTGACGTCCAGGGCCTTTTTTACGTCACAGACGCCCCGGTGGAGGCCCCAGCCGCTGCGGAGCCCGCCCCGGTGGTGCAGCCCCCGGTCGAAAAACCCGTCGCTGCGCCCGTCCCCGTGGAGGGAGTTCCGCCGGCAGCCGTGCGATACACTCCGCCGGTACGGCCTGGTCCGGTCCAGAGGCGGCAGGCGGACGAGGGCAACGGCTGCATGACGGCCTTCATCCTCACCATTGTTTTTGTCGGCGCGTTTCTGCTGGGACTCACCCTGCGCCACTACCAGCAGACCAACGGTTTCCTGCCCAACGACCTGCTCGACAAGCTCTTCAGCAAGGCGAGCAAGGTGCACATCGAGAGCGGCGACGACAAATAAGCGCTGCCGACCGGCAAAGTTTGCGCCCCCGCAGCGATCCCGCGCAATCTCACGCCCTCGTGCGACGTTGATGACGCGCTCGAATTTGATCAACCCCAGAACACAACTCAACGACTCTTCCATGGCCTCCAGCATCTACTCACGCCGCCGTTTCCTGCGCAGCACCGCAGCGCTTACGGGCTCCGCTTTCGCCGTTCCGAACCTTTTGCTGCGCGGCCAGGACGGTGCGGGCAAGCGCCTGAACCTCGCGCAGATCGGCGCGGGCGGCAAAGGCCAGTCGGACACGTCTTACGTCACCCTGGAGCACAACATTGTCGCCATGGTGGATGTGGATCAGGACCGCCTGGAGAAGGCCGCGAAGGCGCGCGAGAAGTACCATCTCAACGCCAACCAGCCGGCCCCTCCCGCCCCCAAGCTCTACAACGACTATCGCAAGATGCTCGATGAGATGGGCAAGGACATCGACGGCGTCATGATCGCCACGCCGGACCACAGCCATTTCCTGGCCGCCATGTGGTGCCTCAAGCATGGCAAGCACATCTGCGTGCAGAAGCCGCTGTGCAACACCATCTGGGAGGTGCGCGAGCTGCACAAGGCCGCGAAGGAAGCCAAGGTCATCACCCAGATGGGCAACCAGGGCCGCACCATGGAGGGCCAGCGCATGGCCAAGGAATGGATCGAGCAGGGCCGCATCGGCAAGCTGCAGGAAATCAAGCTGTGGACCAACCGCCCCATCTGGCCGCAGGGCATCATCGGCAAGAAGCCCGTCCCCGTGCCTGCCGGTTTTGACTGGGATCTCTGGCTCGCCAGCACCCCGCTGGAGCCGCATTTCGACCTGGACCTGCCGCCGGAAAAGCAGAGCAAGCGCGGCACCTCCGTCCACCCCTTCGCCTGGCGCGGCTGGTGGCAGTGGGGCTCCGGCGCCCTTGGCGACATGGGCTGCCACATTATGGACGCCACCTTCAACATCCTCGGCCAGGTGATCCCCACCAAGATTGAAGTGGAAAGCAGCGAAATCAGCGATCTTTGCGCCCCGCAGTGGACCTCCCTCAAGTACCACATGCCCGCTTCCGCGAAGCAGGATGCGATGATCGTGAGCTGGAACGACGGCAGCAAGGACGGCGTGCCGAACAAGCCGGCCAAGCCCGACATGATCAAGCAGGACACCTGGGACAAGGCCACCTCGGGCATGATGTTCATCGGCAGCGAAGGCATTGTCTTTGAAGGCGACGCCTATTGTGAGCATCCGCGCATCTTCCCTGAGGAGCGCTTCACCGAGGCCCGCAAGGCCATGGGCGACGGCACCCACAAGAAGACCGAGCCCCGCAGCCCCACCCCCGGCAACCCGCAGCTCGAGTGGGCCCATTGCATCGTCAATGGCGGCACCCCCGGCTCCAACTTCGATTACAGCGCCGCCCTCACCGAGTTCGTGCTGCTCGGCAACCTCGCCATCCGCTCCCAGCAGGCCATCTCCTGGGACAAGGAGGCGATGAAGGTGACCAACGTCGAGGCCGCCAACCAGTTCATCAAGCGCGCCTCCTACCGCCCCGGCTGGCTGCCCGTGTGATCATCGTTTGTTCACCCGAAAACCCCGCATCGGCGAAAGCTGGTGCGGGGTTTTTTGTGGTTTGGGGGAGAATGCAAAGTGAGAAATGGAAAATGGAAAGTGCAAAGTAGGTGCGGCGGCCAGTGACGTTCAGTGACCGCATTGCATTTTTCATTTCTCACTTTGCATTCTGCATTGAGCCGGGCGGAAATGGGCCCCCGAGACTTCTTCAAGCCCCCGGCTCGGTCCAGTACCGGGTCACCCGCTCAATGCTCAGGGCTTTGCCGGTGGCGATGTCCACGGTGACCAGGGCACCGTTCACTCGCACTCGACCGCGACCCACGCCGAAACGGGTGGGCATCATGGTGTGAAAGCGCTCCAGCACGGGCTCCACCTGGCTGCCGATGACGGAGTTTTCGGGGCCGCACATGCCAGCGTCGCAGAGGAAGGCCGTGCCCTTGGGCAGGACGCGCTCATCAGAGGTGGGCACATGGGTGTGGGTGCCCACCACGGCGGAAACCTTGCCGTCCAGATGCCAGCCCATCGCGACTTTTTCGCTGGTGGCCTCGGCATGGAAATCCACGAAGATGATCGGCGTCTCCTTGCGAATCTCCTCCACCAGGGTGGTAATAAGAGGGAAGGGATTGTCGAGCTGCTGACCCATGAAGACCCGGCCCTGGAGGTTGATGACGGCGACCTTGGCTTTTTTCGCCTCCAGCACGATCCAGCCGGAGCCGGGCGTGCCTTCCGGGTAGTTGGCCGGGCGCAGCAGGCGCGGCTCGGTGGGCAGGTAGGGAATGATCTCCTTTTGATCCCAGATGTGGTCGCCGGTGGTGACCACCGCCGCGCCGGCGCGCATCAGGGCGATGCAGATCCGGGGCGTGATGCCGCGCCCATTCGCCGAGTTCTCGCCATTCACGATCACGAAATCGAGCGCCAGCTCCTGCTTCAACTGCGGAAGCAGTTCAGCCACCGCCGTGCGCCCTGGTTCCCCCACGATGTCGCCGAGAAAAAGGATGCGGAAGGTGGTGTCGTCGGTGGTCGTTTCCATGGATGCAAACAGCCTCTATACAGAGGGATGAGGGGCACGATCAACCAAGAATCGCATCCCCGCCGCCTGCAAGATGATGTCGCCCGACGACGATCAGCTCTCCTCCCATGAGAATTTCCTGCCTGCTTTCTGAAGCCGTGAGGCTCAATGCATGAAGTGGGTGTAGCCGTAGAGCAGGATCAGCGCCCCGATAATCGACATGCAAATGCCGGCGGGATGAAACGGCGCTCCAGGAGGAGGGCTCGAAAACAGCCGCCCGATAAAGCCTCCCACGATGGACCCGCCGATGCCGAGAAGGGCGGTCATGATGAAATCGAGGTGCTGGACGCCCGGCATGAGCGCCCGGGCAATGAGGCCGATGAGGAAACCGACGATGATGGACCAGATGATGTGAAGCATAGGGTGTGGTGGTTCGCTGTTAAATCGTGGCGAGTGTGACGCGTGGCCGTCCGTTGTGCAAGATCTGAGATGGCATCGCGAGTGACGTTCTCGTTTGCCATTTGGCCGATTCTCCGTTACCCGCTCACAGGCCGTCCCTCGATCCACGGTGAACCTTCAACCTGCATCCAGCATGAAATCCAACGACGCCAAAAAGGAGAAGAAAAAGTCTCCCACCAAGACCCTCAAGGAAAAGAAGCTCGCGAAGCTCGAAAAGAAGAAAAACAAGTAGCCGCAGACGCTCTCCCTCGACTCGATTCATGAAGGGCTGCCCCTGCTTTGTTCTTCTGGCCTGGGCGTGCATGCTCAGCTTCCGGGCCGAGGGCGAGTCCGCGCCAGATTTCGTTGTTGAGTCGGTCGCTCCGCAAAAGGCGGCGGCCATTTCCTGGGAGGGCAGGAAGCATGAGGTTTTGGACGCCTTGTTGATCGACAAGGACGTGTCCATTCGCCTCTCGCAATGCTCGGACATCACCATCTCGTGCTGCGAACTGCGTTCCATCGAGCTGGCGCAATGCGAGCGCATTGTCATCCGCAACTGCTGGATCCATGATTCCAAGCGGTGCGCGGTGCAAGACTACCAGTCGCGTGGTTTGCTGGTTCAGGGCTGCCGCATGGGGAACGTCAGCACCGGTGTTTATGCCATCGAGTCGAGGGGCGTTCAGGTCATCGGGAACTTCGCTCGGAACGTCGTCGGGCCCTACCCGCGAGGGCAGATGGTGCAGTTCGACAATGTCACTGGCGCAGGCAATGTCATCCGCAGCAACTATGCGATCAACGAGCGGGCAAAGAGCCATCCCGAAGATGTGGTCAGCATCTACATGAGCGCAGGTGAGGCGGATTCGCCCCTTTTGATTGAAGACAACTACTTCACAGGAGATCCCTTCGCGGGAAGCGATGGCAAGAGCAAGTCCGGTTCCGGGATCATGCTCGCGGACTTCGGCGGCGCGCATTTGTGGTGCCGCAGGAACGTCATCATTTCCGCCGGTCAGGTGGGCATCGGTGTGGCGGGCGGTGCATTCATCCGCGTCGAGGACAACGTGATCTATGGCGCGCGCTCGGAGGTCTCCAATACCGGTTTGTACGCCTGGAACCAGAGCAAGAAACCCGGTCATGATGTCACCATCGCCCGCAATCGTGTGGACTGGACCAATCATGATGGAGAACACACCGGCTGGTGGGATGGAGGCGGCTTCGATAAACTGAAGGTGGAGGGCAATGAATTTGAGGCGAAGGAGCTTGCGAGTCGTCTGCCGCCTGCCCCCAGCCAGGCACCGATGCCGCCGAGCCCCTATGCCGCGAAAAACGCCGATGGGCGGGTTGTGGCGCGTCTTCCTTGGAAACCGTGATCCGGGTGCGTCGGCGTTCCGCTGTCGCTCGTTATTGAAGGGCGAAGAACCCCCATTCCATTCCCATGAACGCCACCCTTTCCTACGCCGCCTTTGACCGGACTTCCCCCTTCGGCCCCTTCAGCTTCGTCCGTCGCGACCCTGGTGCCCTGGACGTGCAGTTCGAAATCTTGTTCTGCGGCGTATGCCACTCTGACCTCCACACGGCTCGTGGCGAATGGCCGGGCACGGTCTATCCCTGCGTGCCGGGGCATGAAATCGTGGGGCGGGTGACGAAGGTTGGGCCGGAAGTGAAGGGTTTCAAAGTAGGGGACCTGGCCGCGGTGGGCTGCATGGTGGATTCGTGCAAGACCTGCGCGAGCTGCCAGGCGGGGTTTGAGCAGTACTGCGACAACAACGACATCACCTTTACTTACAACAGCGTGGACAAGCATCTGCCGGGCAAGCGCACGTATGGCGGCTACTCCAGCCAGATCGTGGTGGACGAACGGTTCTGCCTGCATGTGCCCGAAAACCTGGACCTGGCCGCCGTTGCGCCGCTGCTCTGCGCCGGCATCACCACTTACTCGCCCTTGAAGCACTGGGGCGCGGGCCATGGCAAGAAGGTGGGCGTGGTGGGGCTCGGCGGTCTGGGGCACATGGGCGTGAAGTTGTCCCATGCGTTTGGAGCGCACACGGTGCTGTTCACCACCTCCCCTGGCAAGGCGGAGGACGGGCTGCGGCTGGGCGCCGACGAAGTCGTGATCTCAAAGGACGCGGCGGCGATGAAGAAGCACACGGCCAGCTTTGACATGATCTTGAACACCGTGGCGGCGTCCCACAACCTGGATGCTTACACCTCGCTGCTGAAGCGCGACGGCACCCTCGTTTTGGTGGGCATGCCGGAGCATTCGCACCCCTCGCCGGATGTGGGCAATCTTCTTCACAAGCGCCGCGCTATTGCGGGCTCGATGATCGGCGGCATTGCGGAGACCCAGGAAATGCTCAACTTCTGCTCCCAGCACAACATCGCCTCCGACATTGAGCTGATCCCGATCCAGAAAATCGACGAAGCTTACGAGCGCATGCTCAAGGGCGATGTGAAATACCGCTTCGTGATCGACATGGCCTCGCTGAAGGCCTGAGAATACTTGAGTGAATTCGCCAGTTTGGCAGGCTCATTCTCTCAGTGATCTTCGATTTCCAAATACCGGCAGCGTTTGCCGGCCTCCTCTATGCATCCCTCTGATTCCCTTTCCGAGTTCGAAGCACGGCTTCGCGCCGCAGCTCTCACCGGTGCCGGTCTGAACGCCCCTGAGGCCGCACGGCAGATGCTGGCGTTCTACCAGGAGGTGAGGGCGGAGAATTGCATGGAGGAAGAGGATGGCGACATGCTGCTTTACCAATGGGGCACGCCTGAGTGGGAGGAGGAGACCGGCTTTCAATTCAACCTCACCCGCCAGTTCATCGAGCCAGGCACCGAGGACGAAGACGGCATCAGCCAGCTATCGCTCACGCTGCATTATCCCTCTTCGGACGCGCTTGCGGACCTGGGGGCCGACAACCACTGGTGCGAATCCCCGGAAAAGCTGGGCGAGTTTGAGTCCTTCATCCACGAAAGTCCGGCCTATGGAGCGGTGTCGGCGCTTCAACCGCTGAAGGTGACCTTGATGTGGGATTTGGTGTGAACCCCCGGGGCCTATGCAGGGTCCGCTGAGTTCGTTGCAAAGGTTGGCGCTTGTGAGACGTCATGCATGGCGGCCCCTACCCGGTCATTTCCCATGCAATTGAAACGAATCCTGCTCATCGCTCTCGCCCTCGTCTCGATCCTCAGTCGCGCGGAGGAGGTAGGGGCCGGAAAGACGGTGCGGCTGCTCACGGTGGGGAACAGTTTTTCCCACAACGCCACACATTATCTCGGTGATCTGGCGAAGGCGGCCGGCGACACGTTGGTTTTGCGCGAGGACAACGTGGGCGGCGCAAGCTTGGAGCTTCACTGGAAGAAGGCGCAGGCGTTTGAGAAGGACCCGGCGGACAAACTGGGGCGCTACGCCGGAGGCGGGAGCTTGAAGGATGATCTCACGGGCGGGCGCTGGGATGCGGTGACAATCCAGCAGGCGAGCATTCTGAGCCACGATGTCGCCACCTACCGGCCATATGCGAAAGAACTGGGCGACTATATCAAACGCAACGCCCCGGATGCCGCGCTGCTGCTTCATGAGACTTGGGAGTATCGCGTGGATGACCCTCGTTTTGCTGCAAAGGCGCCGAAGCCCGGCGAGCCGAAATCGCAGGACGAGATGTACCAGGGGCTGTCGGGCGCGTACGCCGCCATCGGGCAGGAGCTGGGCGTGCGCCGCCTGCCTGTTGGCGATGCCTTTCACCTCGCCAACCACGATTCGCAGTGGGGCTTCCGCCTGGATGCGAAGCCTTTCGATCCCAAGCGGGCCACATCCGGCGATGTGCCTGATCAAACCCACTCGCTCAATGTGGGATGGCATTGGCAGCAGGCAAAGAATGGCGGCAGTTCGCTTTCCATGGATGGACATCACGCCAGCATGGCGGGCGAGTATCTGGGCGGCTGCGTATGGTATGAAGTGCTCTTTGGCAGGAGCGTGGAAAACAACAGTTTCGTGCCAAAGGGACTGGATGCGGAGTATGCGAAATTTTTGCGCGGTGTCGCCCACCGGGTGACGGGCAACTGAGGTAGCGGTGCGGAATGACCCGCTCTTCGGGGCTCGCTTGCGCAAAAGCTTGCCCGATTGCGCCGGTGAGAAAGGTCTACGAGGCCGATGGTTTCAACCGGTAGCCCTGGACCTGCATGCCGGGTGCGCGAAGATAGAGTTTTTGCACGCTGGACAGCCACATGAGCACCCAGGGCTTGATCATGCCTTCACCATTCTTGGTGAAGACGATGTCATCGGCGATGTAAACACAGGCGTGAACGGCATTTCCCTCGGCGGTCAGGAACTCAAGGATGTCGCCGTACTGGTAGGGCGCCTGCACCGATTCGTATGCCTCCTTGATGTGGGTGGCGGTAAGCCGCGCATCAAGGTAATATTCGCTTGGGACGGAATTGAAAAAGTTCAGGGCTGTCCACTGGCAGTCCGGCAGCCGCCCTTCCGCCGCAGAATCCAGGGAGGGAAAGGTGTAGAGCTGCCGGCGGGCGATGGGCGGGAGCAGGTGGGTGATGTCGATGGAGCTGACGCTGTCACGCTCCTCGGCGGAGGTGAGCAGGGGAAGGCTGTCGGTAATGCGCCCTTCCCCGGTCCAGTAGCGGGCCAGAGGCTTCCAGTTCGTGTTGTGAGGGAGCTTCATGCTCACCACCAGTGTGCGCACGCGGGTCATGAACTTGAAGATCTGCCGCACCTCCACATCGGTTTTGGCCTGGGAAAGCAGCACGGAGACGTCACTGAAGGCGAGCAGCTCGCCGTCCTGCCAGATGAGCTGCTTCACGGTCGCCTTTTGTTCACCGGACAGGTGCGCCTCACGCAGCCAGTCGTCCACGTTGTCTCCCACCACGAACGCGGGGTCCTGGTGCAGTGAATTGAGCGAGGATTTGGCAAGTTCGGTGTAAATGGCCGAACGCTGGCTGATGGTCATCGCCTCGACGACGGCGGGCTCGGCAAACAGCGTCCAGACCCCTTCGTGGATAAGAATTCTCTGGGGGTTCAGCAGCCGCGACCGCACATCACTCGTGAGGCCGGCGCGCTCAAACAGGGCCGCTAGCGAGGCTTCGCTGCCGTCTGGGAAATTCCAGGCAATGGTGGAATTGGGCTGCCGCAGCCCGGCGACCAGCGAGTCTGGAGCCTCCAGGTAGAGGCTGCGGATCTCCAGATCCCCCCACGGCCCGGGACGGGAATTCCACACAGGCTCGCCCGATTCAATGCGTGCAGGCTTGGGCTCATCCGCTATCTCAGCTCGGAGGATGGCAGACGAGGGACAGAGGGTGAGCAGGAGGGCGATGGAGGCGAGCAAGGAGTCGGGCAGGCCGAATGTCCGGAGGTTGGGCATGAGGGATTGGGCGGCAGGTTTTGGGGTAAAATAAACGTGTCCAGACTGTGGCGGCTGTCACCACATTGTAAGTCGTGTCCAGCCATGGCTTTTGCCCTTATCTCATCAGGAATGTGCCCCATGGCCCGAATCGTGGGCGGTTTGGCGTGACTGATTGACGAAAATCCGCCGTAAAATCCCTCCCTGTCATGGAGATGCAGGGATGAAACCTCATGTCACCCAGCGAGAATGAACGTCATCATCGCTTCCTGCGCAGTTTCACCGCGCAGGAGCCCGCCATCCGCGCTTATGTGCGACGGCTTGTCCCGTCGCGGGCGGATGCTGATGATGTCATGCAGGAAGTCGCCGTCATCTTGTGGGAGAAGTTCGGGCAGTTTCGCGAGGGCGCTGATTTTCGCGCCTGGGCCTTTGGCGTGGCCCGTTTTGAAGTGCTGGGCTGGCTGCGTGACAAAGGCCGTGACCGCTTGGTGCTGTCCGAGGACGTGGTGGAGCTCATTGCCGAGGAGTCCGCCCACGACGAGCCGCGCCTGGACCTGCAACGGGCGGCGCTGGAGGCATGCATGGCCAAGGTCACGCCGGAACAGCGCGACCTCATCATGCAGGCCTATCAGCCCGAGGCGCGCATCCAGGAGGTGGCCGGTGGCAGTGGCCGAACGGTGGCGGGTTTTTATCAGTGGCTGCATCGCATGCGAAAGCTGCTTTTGGACTGTGTCAGGCGTGAACTGGACCGGGGGGTGTCTTCATGAAATCGGACGCAGACTTGGAGCGGCTGGTTGAACGCTACCTCGATGGTGTGGCCACGGTGCGGGACCTCGCCCAGTTGAACGAGCGCCTGCGTGCAACGGCGGACGCGCGCAGGGAGTTTGTGGACATGCTCAACCTGGACTCTGCGCTGGCGGCGACAGCGGCAGGATGGATCGCGGAGCAAGCCGTTCCCCCTGTTACCTCGACAGTTCGGCGCCCCGCCCCTGTGCTGCCGGTGCGGTGGCTGGCCGCAGCCGCCTGCCTGGCATTGGCAGGCGTTGCATGGTGGTGGCAGGGAACTCAACAGGCGTTTGCGACGGTTGACCGGGGCGTGGGAGCGGAGGAGCTGGCGGTCGGCATGACTTTGGGCGGCGAGGCTCATGAAATCAAAAACGGCACTGTGGAATTCATCACCGCGCGCGGTGCTCGTGTCGTCGTGGAAGCTCCCGCCCTGTTTCATTTTGAGTCGGCGCAACGGCTGCACCTGGCCCGCGGCCGGGTGGCTGCGGAGGTGCCGCCCGCCGCCAAGGGCTTTACGGTGATCACTCCCACCGGCGATGCGGTGGATCTCGGCACCAAGTTCGGTGTGGATGTGCCGGAGCAAGGGGCCGCTGAGATCCATGTGTTTCAGGGCGAGGTGGTGGCGCACCCTTCCGGCAGCGAGCACCAGCAAAGTCTGCGTGGCGGCGAGGCGTTGACGCTTCAGGCGGCACCGGGCGGTGAGCGCGAGTTCCGCTCCGGCGCCTTCATCCGCTCTGATGAGCTGCCGTCGCTCAGCGCGGGCTTTGCCGCCGGGCAGCGGGCGAAGGCAGAGGCGGCGCTGCATGCGTTGCGGCGTGATCCTGCGCTGATCTCCCTAATGGATTTCGAATCACCCGAGCTGCCTCCGGGGCAGTTCCGCATCGTGCAGGGCCGCTGGCCGGGATCGCATGCGGCGGAGTTTGTTCACGTGGGCGACCACATGAAGCTGGATGTGGGCGGCGGGCGTGAGTGGCCGCAGCTCACCCTCGCGGCCTGGGTGCGGCTGGACCGCCTGGGAGCGCCTTATCAATCATTGTATCACACGGACGGCTGGGACGGCAGCAAACCAGGGCAGGTGCACTGGATGATCAACCGCGACACCACCATGCGCCTGGCCTTGAAAAACAACACCCTGCCTTTGCCGGCAGCACGGTCCGCCAATCCTGATTCGTTGACCCCTGTGCTCCCTGAGCAGGGCCGCTGGGTGCATCTGGCCGTGGTCTATGATGCGGACAAGCACACCGTCCGGTTCTATCTCAATGGCAGGTTCGACCTCCAGGCGGTGCAGGAAAAGGCCTTTCCGGCGCGGCTCGGCCCCGCCCAAATCGGCAATTGGAACCGGCAGGACCGCAAGCTCAGCGGCCGAATTGATGAACTGATCATCCTGGGCCGTGCCATGACTGATGATGAAATTCACTCGCTGCACGCCGCCGGAACCCCTTATCAGTAAAGCCCTTTGATGATGACGCTCCGCTCTCACCTTTTCTGCACCGCTGTCCTTGCCCTTTCGGGAGCGGTTGCGGCCCCTGTCGATTTCGTTCGCGACGTGCGTCCGATCTTCGAGAAGCGCTGCTACGAATGCCATGGCGAGAAGAAGCAAAAGTCGGGGCTGCGCCTGGACCTGAAAGCGCTCGCGCTGCACGGCGGCGACAAGCATGCGCCAGACATCATTGCAGGCAGGGCGAAGGACAGCCCGCTCCTCCAGATGGTGACCAGTGATGACGAGGATGAGCGCATGCCTCCCAAAGGCGAACGCCTGTCTCCGACCGAGATCGCGATGCTCACAGGCTGGATCGACCAGGGCGCGGTGTGGCCGGATGGCGTGGATGTTGTCAAAGTCGCGGACAAGCGTGACCACTGGTCCTTCAAGCCCATGGCCAGCTCTGCGCCGCCGGAGACAAAGGACAAGGCATGGCCCCGCAACGATGTGGATCGCTTCATCCTCGCGCGGCTGGAGAAGGAAGGATTGCGGCCCGCTCCGGAAGCGGATCGAGTCACTTGGCTGCGGCGCGCAACCTTTGATCTCACCGGGATGCCGCCCTCACCAGAGCAGGTGGATGCCTTCGTCAAGGACACCCGCCCCGATGCCTTCCAGCGTGTCGTGGATGAATTGCTGAAATCGCCTCGCTACGGTGAGCGCTGGGCCCAGCACTGGCTGGACGTGGTGCGCTATGCGGACACGCATGGCTTTGAGGTGAACACCGAGCGCCCGAACGCCTGGCCTTACAGGGACTACGTGATCCGCGCCTTCAATGGTGACACACCGTATGACAAATTCATCCGCGAACAGATCGTGGGGGATGCCATGGGCGAGGACGCGGCGACGGGCTTCCTCATCACCGCCTCGGTCCTGCTGCCGGGCCAGATCGGCAAGGACGAGCCCTCGAAGCGCCTCGCCCGGCAGGATTCGCTGGATGAGATCGTCACCAATATCGGGCAGTCGTTTCTCGGCCTCAGCATCGGCTGCGCGCGCTGTCACGACCACAAGTTCGATCCCATCCTGCAGCGCGACTACTATGCCATGCAGGCCTTCGTCGCCGGGGTGGAGTATCTGGACCACGACCTCCACACACCAGAGGCCGAGGCCGCTCGGCAGGAGGCGAGGAAATGCAAACTGCGTCTCGCCCGGATTGATCAGGAGCTTGGCGGCCTGGTCCCGCTCGCTGGCTCCGGCGCTCAGCGCCCCCCGGTCAATGCCCGCATGAATGTGGACCGTTTCCCGCCCGTGCGCGCGAACCGCGTGCGCTTTACGATCAAGCAAACCAACAATCTCGAACCCTGCATTGATGAGCTGGAGTGCTTTGACACCGTAGGACACAATGTGGCGCTGGCAAGCGCCGGCGCCACCGTCAGTTCCTCGGGAGACACGGTGGTCAGAGGTCGCCACGAACTGCGGCACATCAACGACGGCCTCTACGGCAACTCCCATAGCTGGATGTCCAATGAAGTGGGCAAAGGCTGGGTGATTCTGGAGCTCCCTGAATCTCACACGATTGATCGTGTGGTCTGGGGAAGGGACCGCGACGGCAAGTTCACGGATCGCCTGGCCACTGACTACCTTGTGGAAGTGGCGAATGCCGACAGCCAATGGCGCGTTGTCGCAGATGCCAGCGACCGCGCGGAGGGAGTCGCGAAAGCGAAGAAGAAACGAGACAAGAGCAAGCCAGTCGCTTTCTCCGCCCAAGGCCTCTCCAAGGAGGAAACCCAGCGGGCGGCCGCCCTGATGGAAGAGAGAGGCAGGCTGGAGGCCAGGCTGGCGGCGGCGCAGATCGAAAGCAAAGTCTTCGCGGGGACCTTCCGCGCCCCCGACGAGATCCATCTGCTCAATCGGGGCGATCCCGAGCAGCCGAAGGACGAGGTCGTTCCCGCCGTGCTCAGCTCACTGGGCAGTGTGAAACTGCCCAAAGACAGCACCGAGCAGGACCGGCGCAAAGCGCTCGCCGATTGGATCGCAAACCCGCAAAACCCGCTCACCGCGCGCGTGATGGTGAATCGCATCTGGCAGGGACATTTCGGCACCGGCCTGGTGGATACGCCCAGCGATTTCGGTCACAATGGCATGAAGCCTTCGCATCCTGAACTGCTCGACTGGCTCGCGCAGGAGTTCATCCGCTCCGGCTGGAGCGTGAAGCACATGCACCGGCTGATCGTGCTGTCTGCGACGTATGGGCAAAGCTCTGCCATTTCGGATTGCGGATTGCGGATTGCGGATTCTGGGAAGGGGGCCTCGAATTCAACCGCACGGGCAAATGTTTCTCCCAATCCGCAATCCGCAATCCGAAATCCGAAATTCAGTGCCCCGGATCCGCAGTTGATCGACGCGGACGATCGCCTGCTTTGGCACTATCCGTCGCGCAGGCTTGAGGCAGAATCCATCCGTGATTCCATGCTGGCCGTGAGCGGCCGCCTGAACCTGAAAATGTACGGGCGCGGTTTCGATCTGTTCAACAACCGTGGCGGACTGACGGGCTTCAATCCTGTGGAGTCCTATTCTGGTGACGGCCTGCGCCGCATGATCTACGCGCACAAAGTCCGGCGCGAACGCGAGGCGGCTAATGCGGCCATGCGGCGAGGGGCTATGACGTCGCCATTGACCGAAGGCCTGCGGGTGGGCCGCAATGATCCCTGTCCCTGCCAGAGCGGGAAGAAGTTTAAGAAATGTTGCGGG
>CAINXC010000604.1 GCA_903854655.1 uncultured Verrucomicrobiota bacterium
ACTTCTGGCCCGATCCCGACACGGCAGGCGAGCAGTTTTTACACTCTGTCGCACCCCTCCTTTCTCCCCACGCCAAAACCATCGTTCGCCACCGCTATTGCTCATGAGTGCTCCCAACAAAAAAGACCCTCGCACTGTTCACCAGCAAGACCCCGAAGCGCTGGCAAGGTCAACCGTGGAAGTGTGGGTTCCACCGGCAGATAAGCCAGGAGCGATGAACGAGGTTGCAGTCCAGCTTGATTTTGGGCCCTTGGATGCCCGCCGCATCGACCTGGCAAACCCGCCGCCGAAACCCGTTCCGATTTTGAAATTATCCGGGCAGCAGATTTGCACCGCAGCCAACCTGACGGCGATAGCCGCCCAGGCGAAGGCAGGGAAGAGCGCCACGGTCGGCGCAATGCTGGCGTCAATGGTGGTGGCCGATACAGGAAACGATGGTGCGGACTGCTTCGGATTTGAGGCGGACCCCCACGGCGGCAAGGCCGTGATTCTGTTCGACACTGAACAGTCGCCCTTTGATTCGCACAGGCTGGTAATGCGGGCCGCGCAAAGGGTCGGGGTGGATGCCATGCCTTCCAATTTCAGGCTTTACCGTCTGCTAGACATGCCGACAGAGAAACGCCGCGCTTACCTCAAAGCGGAGATGGAGCGAGCCAGCACGGAGTGCGGGGGCGTTCATTGCGTGCTGATTGATGGCGTGGCAGACCTGTGTATTGATCCGAACGACGCGGCAGAGGCTTTCGGATTGGTGGAAGAACTCGTTCAATTGGCCGTCGCGCATGACTGCCCGATAATTGTCGTACTTCACGAAAACCCGGTCCAGCAACCCGGAAACAGCAAGACACGCGGGCACCTCGGAAGCCAGCTTGAGCGCAAGGCAGAGAGCAACCTGCGAGTGGTCAAGGAAGGCGAAGTCTCAACCATCTATTCGGACAAGTGCCGAAGTGCCAGCATACCCAGAGACAGAGGATCGTGCTTCGCATGGTCCGACACCGCAGGAATGCACGTCACCGTCACCGAATCGAACCGGGCCGAGAAGAGCCAGACCAAGAAAGCGGAAGAGCACAGGCCAGCCGTTGAAGCAGTGTTTGCGGGCGGGAAAGCCATGTCGTGGGCGGCACTGATGGAATGCCTTGAGCGGAATGCCGGAGCGAAGGGCAAGACCGGGGAGCGACGAATCAAGGAGTGGCTCGCGCTCGGATTGATCTCGAAAAGCGCCACGGGCTACCAAAAGGCCTGACTCAACCGTCAACCGTCAAACCACCGTCACTGACGGTCAGCCGTCAACCGTCACTCTCCTTTATAGGAGATGACGGATGACTGACGGTGACTAGCGGTAGTTGTACCGTCACTGTCCGCTGTCAGTCTGTGCCCCTTGCTTGTCAAAACCGGCTAGGGTTCGCTCATACCGACTTGGAGACACCCCGAACCCATCTGTACCCATCGGCCCCGGATCGGCAGTCAGCGATTTGTGTGGCAGTTCTTTGACGAAATCTGATCACGACGATGTCGAAGAGCTGATCACCTTCGACGTGACCCGGCATCTTGGAATCGGGAAGGTCATAGAGTGACCACTCACTCACCCATTCATAGTGTTGGGCATATTTCCCCTTGGGGCACTTGTAGGCATCATAGTGATATTCTGTGTCGCCTTTGGATTTCACTATGTCGCGCTTGAACCAGTCGGAGTTTGCCGGCCGTCCGTAGAATTCGTCAATCAGAGCGAGCAGCCATTTTACGAGGCCCCGATTGAGATTCAAAAATGGGGCCAACGACGGGCGCGAAAACTGAATGTCGGCGCGGGTGATGCACTTGGCATCTGCGGCCAAGTACGGCACCCGAATATCGAAAGCACCAAATCCGAAATCCTTCGTCAGATATTTGTCGCTGCCCTGAGTCATTCCCCGCACTTCGTTGAACAGTATCCAGCCTATGCCAGCCCATTCGCGAGGATGGCGCGAAGGACGCCCATCGACGGTGTTCGTATGCTCTGGCAATGTTAATTCCCCGCACCGGGCCATGAGATCATCAAATGGCGCTTTCCCTTCCCTGAGGTGGATTCCCGTAATCAGCCCGCGAAGCTCTCCTTCTGAAATTAAGGTCTTTGGGGTCCTGGATCGTCTGGTTTTCCACGCCCAATCGAACTTCCAACACACTTTGATCAATAGCCAAAGGCCCCGCAGCACCACGGCAATGAGGCAGACCAAGCCCAGCGCAAGAACAGCGGTGCCAAGGCCGAACCAGGCCACTGCGCCACCCACGAATGTCTCCTTGGCGAACTGGAGGATTGATGGCAAGTCGCTGTGTAGGCCGTCTTTCGCGCCGAGGCAAAGGTAGCCAACACCCCACAGGGCACCGATGACCGCGATGGTCTTGAAAGTCTTCACGCCTTTAGTAAGGTTGGGCTCCTGAGTGATTTTACGTTTTGGCCCGCCGAGCAATGTCAACAGCGAGCCATCCAAAGACAAGGGCCGCCGCAGTGTCGATTACTGCCCAGAGGCTCCGCACCAAATGCACCTTCACCACGGGGTTGAACAACAGAGCAATCACAAGGAGAGGGACCCACCCTGCTTGCGGTAGTCTCTTCCCGTGGCACAGCATCAGGAAAAGCGCCGTTGCCGTGGCCATGCACCGCAGCAGCATGTAGTAGCTGTAGGGCAGGTGAAAGGCCCCGGTGATGCACGCCGCCGCCGTGAGTACTGCCAGGAGCGGAAGGAATCGCTTCATGGCCAGAGACTCAGTGCTGTAGATAAATCGTGCCGTTCACATTCTGCTGCACGCTGCCCTGCACGTTCACGTCCATCTTCTGAGGCGTCATCACGTCTTGCGTGTGCTGAATGGACCCCAGCGCCCCCCACGCGGCCTGATACTGCTTCCGCGAGCGCTCCCTTGATGCCTCGTCGTTGCGCTCGCCATAGCCTTGCACCGTGCCCCTTTGGAGCTTCACCCAATACTCGCGGGTATCGCTCCCGTCCGTGTCCATGAAGGACGAGGCAAGGCGATAGTACAAAACCTCATCGCCCCCGGCTGCCTCAGCACTCACGGGCTTGCCGAGAAGCGTCGTCACATCGCCCCGGCTCATGCCAACGTGAAGATCAGAAAAATGGGTGTTGTAGGGAGCAGCACAGGAGCCAAGGAGCACTGCCAGCAACGGGAGAAATCGCTTTGTCATAGTGGGGGGAGGATGGCTTTCGTGGAGCACCGATGCGGGGGCGGACTTGCCGGCCTTGGGCGGTGAATATATACACCGTGCTACGAGGGTCAATTTGGAATTGATCCTGAGGGTGGCCCCTACCTCTCAGTCAGACCCGCGCGAGCGAGCCATGGTCTTGTATCTGCGCGACGAAAGAGTTCGACAGGGCATCTCTGCCACTGCGCTGGCGGCCAAGATCGGCATTGATCGCAGCACGATCAACCGAATGGAAAGCGACGCATTCAGGCCCGGCCTCTGGGTGATAATGAGAATCTGCGATGGCCTAGGCGTGAGCTTCGTCGATTGCGCAAAAGCTTCGGTGAAGAAGTAGCGGCTTTCTCAAAGGACGCGCGGCCATCCCGCGACCGCGACCGCACACACCGACTCCACCGACAGGGCCTCCGCGTCTCGGAATGGGTCAGAGCCCTGGGGGGCGAATGCGGCAGCCACCTGCTCCCCGTCCAGACGGCGCACAAGGGCCTCTTCCAGCCGTCGCAGATGCGCCAGCCCGTCCAGATTGTCTGCGATCCTCAACGCGGCTTCCATGGCCCGCGACAGCCGTTCTATCCCGGAAGGGTCAAGCCCCCGCTCCAGATCCGCGGCCGCCACCTCGACGCGCTTCACCAGACTGGCCGCCGCGCGTCCCACGCTCTCACGTATGCCAGCGGCAGCCGCCCCACACAGGGAAGCCGTTTCCCCATCCACACCCGTTGCTGAGCGTTGCTGCACAGTACGCAGGGCTTCGCCTGCGGCGCCCCAGCCAATCCTGGCCTCACGGGCCAGGCGGCGCACCGGCCAGCCTTGCGCAACCGCGATGGGGAGCACGTTCCGAATCCTTACCTCTCTCAGCAATGCAGCAGCCATGCCGAAATCCTGCCACACTTCCCCAAATTTTCCAGGGCCTCACCGAACGCAGGCACGCCCGCCCATCGCGCCGCGCTGCCGCCCTCTGACTACTGCGGGGAAAGGCAAGGCCGGGGGCGGCCTCTCGCATCGGGGGTATCCTACGGGCGAAGGCCACCCCATCCCCTTCCCGAAAATGCACTTTACCTGCGCTCCCGGCGCATTTACTCGCGCATCGCCTCTCCTCTACGGCTTCGCTCTTCCCTTGGGGGGATTGGCTCAAATAGTGTCCGAGAACTGTCCGATCACACTTTTTTCACCTTCGGAATCAGCCTTCAAAAAACGCTGCAACCCTTATTCTATAAGGGAGAGCCGAGTGTCGGACTTGAACCGACGACCTACTGATTACAAATCAGTTGCTCTACCACTGAGCTAACCCGGCTTGCTGGGAGTTTAAGGTACGGCATCACATGCATTTTGCAACCCGTGTCTTTGTCCGCCCCGCCACAAGTTTTCAGGGGGCGTGCTTCAGGGCGGTGGCAATGACCTCCCCGATGAGCCGGGCGCCCTCGGCGTTGACGTGGCAGTCGAGGATGCGGTTGTGGACGTAGCGACCGCTTTCAGCGGCGGCCCGCAGGGGCGGCAATGCATCGTAAAACTCGATGTTTTGCTCCCGGCAAAGGGCGGCCACCCAGACGGGAAGATCGTGCGGGTGCCAGTGGCGCACTTCGGCGGGCAGTTTGTCGTCAAAACGCAGCAGGCCATGATAAACACGGTTGTTGAGGGGCACATAGACGAGCGCCGCAGTCAGATGCAGGTTTCTGGCTTCTTTAGCGAGAGAGAGGATGCCGTCTTTCATGGCAGTCGCCTGCATGCCGGTCATCACCTGGGGATCAACGGGCAGTTCATGGCTGATGGTGACGGGGACCTCCTGGTCGCCGCTTTTGAACCAGGCGTTTTGGTAACTTTGGGCGAGGGGGGTCTTCAACTGGCTGCGAATCAAGCCGGCTGCGGCCCTTACAAACGAGGTTTCGGCGCCGACATCCTTGCACGGGCGCTGGCCGGTGAGGTGAAACTGCACGAGGTCCTCGTCCTCCCGGGTTGTGTCCTGCACGTCGTTGCCCTCGAACATGACATAGACCACGCGCTTGCAGGAGGGCGCGCGGCCATAGTTGCGCAGATAGCGGGCGTAGCTGAGCAGACCGGTGCCGCACACGCCCAGATTCTTGACGCGCAACCCGGTGCGGGCGGCCGCCACGGAACTGCTGATCTGATCACACGGCAGGTAGCCGAGTTCGGTGTAGGAATCCCCCACGACAGCGGCATCCCAGTCGGTCAGCGACGATGGATTGCGGAAACCATCCGCATCATAGTCGATCGTGATTCGCGGTTCACTGAGGTAGGCGTTGTCCGTCCCACGGCGCAGCAGTTCGAGCGCACGCAGGGGCTGGCCGGTCCAGGTTGCGGGGCCCTTGTGGCGGAAAAAGACCTCGGGAACGGGCTCGTCCGGCTCGCGTGCCCAGATGGGGTAGGCCGTGCGGGGATCGGTACGGGCTTCAAAGCCCAGGGCGTTGAAATTGATCTTCATTGCTCGCCCGATGGTTTCGATACCTCCCACCAGGGCGCCGAGAATGACCAGATTCATCGAGCACCAGCGCAGGAAACTCCACCAGCGGCCCTGGGGAAGAATGAGCGACAGGGCCGACCAGAGCACCCCGAAGACGACAAGACCGAGGGCCACCCAGTAGGCCGCACTTCCGGCAGGCGGCATCATCCTTGCCAGGATGTACGCGGCGATGGCGACAAATCCGGGGCCCGCCAGCAGCCCGGGGAGGCGGGCGAGCAGGCCCATGACAGGATGGGAGGTGGTCGTCATGACGAAATCGGCCGGGTGGTCTCTCAGTACGCGTTTTCGCGGCGGAAGAAGGTCATTAACATGATCTGCACGTCCAGGAACAGGCTCCAATGTTCAAGATACCAAAGGTCCGCAACGATGCGCTGGGTCAGATCCGTGTCGCCGCGCAGGCCCCGGATCGCCGCCCAGCCGGTCATGCCGGGCTTCGCATGGTGGCGTGCGTTGTAGTGCGGGATCTGGTGCTTGAAGCTGGCGATGAGCTCCGGGCGCTCGGGGCGCGGCCCCACCAGGCTCATCTCGCCTTTGAGCACGTTCCAGAACTGCGGCAGCTCGTCGATGTTCCACTTGCGCATGAAGGCGCCGATGGCGAGGCGGCGCGGATCGGCGGCGGTGCACCACTGGGCGCCATTGGCTTCGGCGTCCAGCCGCATGGAGCGGATCTTGATGATGCTGAAGGGCTTGCCGTTGGCTCCCGTGCGCCGCTGGCGGTAGAAGACGGGGCCGCGCGATTCCAGCCACACCAGCGCGCCGAAGAGGGCGATGATGGGGGCCGAGAGAACCAGCCCCACGGTGGCGCCGAGAATGTCCAGACAGCGCTTGCTGATAACGTTGAAGGTGTTGTCCAGCGGCAGCTGGCTCACGCCCAGGATGGGGGTGCCTCCCACCGTTTCCAAGTGCAGGCCGGAGATGAACACGCGGAAGCAGGAGGGAATGATCTTGAACTGCACCATTTCGCGCTCGCACAGGTTGGCAATTTGAACCGCACGGTCACGCGGGCCGCTCAGGTCGGTAAGGATGACCATGTCCGCCGGCTGGGTGGCAACAATCCGCTCCAGGTCGTTCACTTTTCCCAGGCAAGGTGCGCCGATGGCGGGGCGAGCGGGGGGGGCCGCGTCCTCCGATTCCACCCAGCCGACGATTTTGAAAGCGTGCTCGGGGTTTTCATCGAACTGCCGCTGCAAGTCCAGGGCGTCTTCGCCGCTGCCCACGATGATGGTGCGCTGCTGCAGCATCACCATGCGGGAAGGATGGCGCAGCCGCACATTGAAATAGGCCCGCCAGGCGAGCAGCAAGGTCAGGGTGATCACCCCGTTCAAGGCCATGTAAATGCGGGAGATGGGCGTGGAGATCTGGAACGCCAGCGCCACCAGAAGGAATCCGGCGGTCCAGAAAAGGCTGCCCTTGATGATTTCACGGCCCACTTTTCTGGACTGGAGCAGCATGTTGCTGCTGTAGATACCACGCCAGGCCAGCACCGCCACGAGCGAGGTGCTGCCGAGCGTGAGATGGGCGTAGTACTGGCGCACCTCCAGTTCCGAGAAATGGCCGATCCATTGCAGCGTGTTGAACCGGAGCCAGAAAGCGGAAAGGGAACCCAGCAGGGACATCAGCAGATCCCCGAAGATGGCGAGAAACACCCAGCGGTGGGCGGCGTCGTAACGGTTGCGGTTCATGGTGTTGTCGTCGGTGGAAGGCAGGCGGAGAGGCGCAGGAGCCCAGCGCGCAGGCGAATTCCCGTGAGTGGCGTCCAGCCACCCCTTGGGGGCGACCACAGCCTTCTTCCCTGGGAGGGGTGCGCCTTGAAAGGAGCAGAAATGTGAGGCTTCGATCATGATTGCAATAATTATCGAGAATGATCGTCACGTCCAGGAAAAAGACAGAAATTATGAATAATACTTTAGGTTTTGAGTTCCTTGTCTTTATATTATAGTCAAGATTGCGAATCCAATTTGCCCGGTGAGATGGCCTTGCCACCCCCGCCATCGCACCCCTTTGAACGGGCCCCCAAAGGCCTGCGCCGAGCGATGAATTAAAAGTGATTGTGAATTTTATCGTTGTGATGGAGTTTTTGAGCGCCTGCGAGGCTGCTGCCTCGAACCCACTCCCCCCTGCCATCGCCCACCATGCAAACTGCCCAAGACATCGCGGCCCGCGTTGACCGGGAACGCTACGCCCACACGGAGAAGGATGTGATGGCCGAGCACAACAAGATCAAGCATCGCTTCCCGCATGTGGACCTGTATCCCTCGCGCAAGCGGCTTGACGGGCTCTACAAGGAACTGATGCGCAACATCTCCGGCCTCACCGTGCTGGACTATGGCTGCGGCCGGGGGGACATGACCCGCGAGTACCTTCAAAATGGCGCCGCCAAGGTGGCCGCCATCGACATCTCACCGGTTTATGTTGCCGATGGGGAGGAGAACGTGCGCCGCGCCGGCTTTGCCGAGGACCGCTTCAGCTTTCAAGTGATGGATGCGCACAAGATGACCTTCCCTGACAACAGTTTCGACATCGTTGCCGGGTGGAGCATTCTGCACCATCTGGACCCGGACACCGCCATGAATGAAATCCATCGCGTGCTCAAGCCCGGCGGTCGGGTTCTGCTCTGGGAACCGCTTGCGGACCATCCTTTGCTCAAGCTGTTCCGCTGGTTCACACCCCAGGCACGCACGGAGGATGAGCTGCCGTTCACCGGTGAGGCGATCCGGCGCATCATCGGGCACCGTCAGTGGCGCAGCGGGCTGGGATACTGCGGCATCATCGAAGCCCCGGTGGCGATGTGCACCTCCGTGCTCATGAAGAGCCGGCCGGACAACGCCCTTATCCGCCTCGCGGACAGGATCGAAACCTGGACCCACAAGAAAGGCATCCTGCTCAGCTGGAATCAGCATGTGCTGTTCAACCTCGTGAAAGAGGGCTGAACCGGGCGCGCTCAGCCATTTCCCAAATAATCCCGCACCCGCTCCAGGGCGCGTGCGCGGTGGCTGAGTTGATTCTTCACCGCCGCCGACAGCACCCCGAAGGAATCCGCATGCCCCTCCGGGACGAAAAGGGCGTCGTAGCCAAACCCGCCTTCCCCCTGCTCGCTGGCGATCACCCAGCCCTCGACGGCGCCTTCAAAATGAGCCAGGGTCTCGCCGCCTTGAGCCAGAGCCATGCAGCAGCGAAACCGCGCCGCCCAGCCGCCTTCGCGGTCCTGGGGAACGCCAGTGAGTTCGGCCTTCAGGCGCTCCCGGTTGTCAGCATCCCGGGCCTCAGGTCCGGCGTAACGCGCGGACCGCACCCCCGGAGCTTTGCCCAGCGCATCCACTTCGAGCCCTGAATCATCGGATAGCACCAGGAGGTCCGGCAGTTCCCGGCTCGCCGCCTCCGCTTTGATGCGGGCATTGGCTTCAAACGTTTCCCCGGTCTCGTCCGGCGAGGGCAGGTGGGGGTGGGCTCGCAAGTCCTCCACCTGCCAGCAGTCGCCGAGCATGGCCTGAATCTCCTGGGTCTTGTGGGCGTTGGAAGTGGCAACCAGCAGCGTGCGGATGTTCATACGCCGCCATGCCTAGCACAGCAGGCAAACCCGCCAAGCAGCCTTTTTGCCCTTCGCTGCGCCATCACGGCTGCCGGTGCTGCCAGCGGTCCTTGGCCCAGACCATCAAACCCAGCGGTGCGCAGGCCATCAGGAGCAATCTTGCCTGCCGCGGCTGCGCGGCCCACAGCTCGCGCAGCCGCTGGTGCGGCAGGGTGCAGTGGAGAATCATGCGCACGAGATTCGCGGCCTTTTTGGTCAGCATGAGCGGATCGCGCCAGAACCAGCGGATGGCGAGGCGCAGCTCCATGAATTCGGCCAGCACCGGGCCGTTCGCTTCCTTCGCAGGGTTTTGCTTCTGGCTGGCAATGAGCGAATCGCCCTGGTCCTGGTAGTAGATGCGCAGCATCTCGTTGACGAACCGGGTCTTGTAGTGCTGGTCGAGCTGGCTCCAGACATAGCCCTCGGGCACCAGGCCGGGCAGGTCTTCGGGGAAGGGGAAGGCCTTCAACACTTCCGTGCGCTGGAACCCCCACTTCTCGCCGCGCACCTGCCACCGATGCTGAATTTCGATGCCGGTGCTGTCAATCCACAGGCCGCCGGGAAAGCGGTTGCCCACCAGCTCGCCATCCTCCCCCATGCACAGCGCGGTCACCGCCGAAAACCGGCCACGCTCGGCCTGCGGGATGTGATTCCAATGCCACCAGAGGCGCTCCAATGCCTTTGGCACGCAGGCATCATCGGAATCCAGGACAATCAAGAGTTCCCCGCGCGCCTCGCGCACCGCGCGGTTGAAGGCCACTTTCTTGTGCTGGTTCGGCTGCCAGACATAACGCACCGGGAAGGCGGCCTCGGCGGCGTAGCCTTCCACGATTTCGCGGGTGTTGTCGGTGGAGCCATCGTCCACCACCAGCCATTCAAAATCACGGAATGTCTGCGCTTTCAGGCTCTCCCAGACACGACAAAGCGTTCGCGCCCGGTTGTAAGAGGGTGTGAAAACCGTGAAGGTGAACTGGCTGGAAGGGGGATCCATGAGCGGGTTGCTGAGGGACCGAAGCGTGCACGATAAAAGTTCATCATATCCTAGTCATAACACAAGCTTGGTATTATCTTTTCTATAATTTTACGATGGCCGCCTTCGAGGATCAACCCCCACTTCTGCTCAGTCCCGACCAACGACGGGTGCTGGAACATGTCGTGAAGGTCCGCAACGGACGCCCCGCCACCGTGCTTCGGGCGCGCATCATCCTGCATCGGGCCGAGGGGCACGGCTCCGGCACGACCGCGAGGGAGC
>CAINXC010000605.1 GCA_903854655.1 uncultured Verrucomicrobiota bacterium
CCATTGAAGTCATAGGCGTAGGCGAAGAAGTTGTCGGAGTAGCCGTTGATGTTGAATTCCTTCGGCTCGTAGAACGCGTGCTTTTTGGTCCAGTCCGGCCCTTCGTACCAGTAAGGGCCGCTCACTATGTCCATCTTGCCGTCGTTGTTGATGTCGGCAAAGGTCGCGCCCTCGGCGTAAAACTTGTCGGTCAACTGGACGCGCTTCCAGGTGATGAGCTGCTCGGCGTGGAGAGAGGACGCAAGAGCAAGGGTGAAGAGGAGCAGCAATTTCATAGAGGATGGAGGCGAAGAATACGGGAGGCCGCAGCGGGATTGTCGGACAAGAAATAGAATGAATCAGACACGGAGCGCGGGCGCGATCAAAAAGCGCAGCCGGGCAAAGGAGCGCCGCCCCTCCGCGTAAACGCGGTACACCAGCCGCCATGCATAGGCATGGACGGTTTCGATCCACGACAATAGAGAATGATGAAGCCACACGCCCTCGAACAGCCCGGCTCCACGATGTCGCGGCTGGTGTACCGCGTTCACGCGGAGGGGTGGCGCAAATCCATGGCGCAAGGCGCAGGATTCCGGCGGCAAGGCCTCACGGCACCGGCTCCGGCCGGCTCACCAGGGGCATGAGCAGCACCGCGCCGATGATGATCGAGGCGCCGGCATAGAAACCGCCGCTCATCTTTTCGGTGTCGCCAAAAACGAGCGCGGCAAGAATGATGCCGTACACAGGCTCCAGGTTGTAAACGACATTGATGGTGAAGACCGACATGCGCCGCAGGACATCGACATAACCTGCGTAGGCGGCCACGGTGCAGACCAGTGAAAGCACCAGCAGCCAGCCCACATCCGCACCGGTCGGCACGACCGCGAGCAGGCGATGGGAAAAGAACGGCAGGGTGACCACGCAGGCCGCGAAGGCCCCGGCCATCTGGTAAAAACACAGCGTGGTGAAGGAATGCCGGTGCGTGAGCTGCTTGTTGATCACCGCAAAAAAGGCCGCCAGCAGCGCGGAAACGAGCCCCACGGTGAGCCCCAGCCAGTAGCGCAGCTCCACCTGGTAGATGAGCCACACCGCGCCCACCATCACCATCCCGGCAACGAGCTCGCCCGCGCGCCAGCGGCGTTTGCCATTGACCCACGGTTCAAGGATGGAACACCACAGCATGCAGGTGGGCATGGCGGCCAGGCACACGGAGGCGGTGCTGAGCCGGGCCGCAAGAAAGAACAATACCCAGTGCCAGCCGATGATCCAGCCCGTGCCCAGCAGTTTCAGCGCCTCGCCGCGAGTGACCCGCAGGCTGCGGCCCGTGGCCAGCGCCACCAGGGCGAACCCCACCGCCGCCAGCCCGGTGCGCCAGACGGTGACATCCAGGGGCGGCAGGGTGATGAGCTTGCCGAGGATGGCCGTGAAGCCCCAGGCGAGGATGACAAGGTGAAGCTGGAGGTAGTCGCGCATGAACGGGGCGGGAGGAAGGAGACAGGAGGAAGGCGAAAGAAGAAAGGCGCTTTGTCAGGAAAAGTTGGGGCAGGCATTGCGTTTGTGGTCGTCGGCAGCCTTTGCGCTGGAGGAAACCAAGCGCTGTTCCTCCGCGTGAACGCGGTACACCAGCCGCCATGAGGAGCTTCCAGCGTTTTCGATCCCCGAGATCGCACAACCGCGAAGGCCAACGCCCCAAAAACCGCCCTGCGCTGCGATGTCGCGGCTGGTGTACCGCGTTCACGCGGAGGGACAGCGCCTTGCCTTCGCCGGCCCGCCCCCAGGCAATGCAACACCGAAATTTCCCGATGAAATATTCTTTTTTGAACATCTCCGCCCTGCTTTTGACTCATTGATCCGTGGCGTTTGTGGGGGCTGCCTTGCTCGGGAGGCGGGACAGCCCCGGCTCTCAACACAAAAACGACAACAACCACGGGCCGGGGGCAACCCCGGCCCGCACTGTTTTCACGGGAGGCCTGCATAAGACTTCCGATTGAAACACTTGATCAGGACAAAGCCTGAACAAGGTTGACGGCACCCTATGCAAAAGCTGCTCCCGCTTCTCCTCGCCATCGGTTTCGTGCTCCCGGTCGCCGCCCAGCAGGCCGCCGCGCCACCGGCAAAAAAACTGCGGGTGATCGCCAAGACCGCCGAGCCCTTCGCCTTTGAAACCAACGGCGAAGCCAGCGGCTACAGCGTGGACCTGTGGCGGCGCGTGGCCAAGGAGGCGGGGCTGGAGTATGAAATCAAGCTGGTGAAGAGCGTGCCGGAGGTGCTGGGCGCCATTCAGAAGGGCGAGGCCGACGTCGGGGTGGGAGCACTGAGCATCACGGAGGAGCGCGAGAAAGTGCTCGATTTCACGCTGCCGTTCTTTGATGAGTCCGGCCTGCAAATCGTGGCCCATGCGCGCACCGCAGGATCGCCCTTCGCAGCCTTCGGCTCGCTGTTCAACAGTGGCACGCTGAAAGTGCTGGGCGCCATGATGGCCATCCTCGTCATTGCCTCCGTCCTGCTGTGGCTGGGCGAGCGTGGCAAGAACCCGGAGAGCTTTCCGGACCACTTCAAGCATGGGTTCTTCGAGGCGCTGTGGTGGTGCGTTTCCATGATGCTCACCGGCGGCTGCGAGAACATCGCCCCGCGCGCCCTGGCGGGCCGGGCGGTGGGGGTGGTGTGGATGATCGGCGGCATCGCGCTGACCTCCTATGTCACCGCCACGCTGGCGGCGGCAATGACCGTCAGCACCCTGGACAGCAATGTGCGCGGCCTGGGAGACCTGCAAGGCCAGACGGTGGCCACGGTGACTGGCAGCGCCGCCGAAGCCTACCTGAAAGGCATGAAGTTCGACACCAAGGGCTGCGAGGATGTGGGCGCTGCGGTCGCCGCCGTGCAACAGGGCGATGCCAAGGCGGTGGTGTATGACAGCCCGATCCTGCGCTACTACCTTTCCAAACACGGCGGCACCGACCTGAAACTGGCCGGCCCGGTGTTCGAAAAGCAGTCCTACGGCTTCGCCCTCCCTCTCGGCAGCCCCCTGCGCAAGCGGATCAACACGGCGCTGCTGAACCCGCAGGTCGAGCAGTACAAGGAGGAGTTGGACAAGCAGTGGTTTGCGAGCAAGGGCGGCAAGGAGTAGCGAGGGGGGAACACTCCAATGCATCTTTCGATCCGTCGCATCCTTCGTAAGGTCGTGGTCTTCTTGCTCGGCATCCTTGTATTGGGCATCGTCTTGAGTGTCATGCTGCTTTCGGCCCTGCTCTATGATGGGCACCGCGTGGCACCAAAGGCCATCCGTGTCCGACCGGGTACTGCGGCTGTCACAGCGAGCATCAATTCACATTTCGAGCTGAGCCCCGGTTATGGGTGGGTGATGGCCGATAAAGTTCCGTTTGTACCCTATTTGCTGCTGGCTCGACGAGTCCCGCGATTTTTGCAGCGCGGCGAGTTCTACTACTACTTGGCGCTGGCCCGCTCCGACCGCGCATCCATGATCGCCACTTATGCGTGTTTCGAAGACAGATCAGACAAAAGGCAATCCGTGGTCGGCATGGACAAGGCTGCGAAGATGTGGCTGGGGAAGGATTGGAGCCAGGTCACGGAGGCTGACATTGCAGAGCTGCGGAAGCATGTTTGGCTGTCCAGTTTTGATCGAGCCCGCATGAAAAAAAGAAGGCGCAAGATTCACCACGGTAGAGCTGGCCGGCAGTCCATTGAGACGAAACACCCGGCCGCACACTTTGGCATCACTCCCCCGGCATCCGCCCGGTGAAGATGCGCCAGAGACCGAAGGCCAGCAGGGCCAGCAGGATCAGGGCGGTGAGGCCGGTGCGTTTTTCCAAGGCCTCCATGCCGCTGATGAGGCGCTGACGGGCTTGCCCAGGCAGGGCCAGGGAAAGAACCATGACCAGGCCGCCGAGGGCGAACAGGGGAGTGAAGGGGTGGAATCGCAGCGCACGCGGCAGGTCGCCGCGGCAGAGGGCCGTCATGCCGCGCGTGAGGCCGCAGCCGGGGCAGGGTTTGCCGGTCGCTTCCAGGAAGGCGCAGTGCCAGAGGTGGATGCCGCAGGCATTGGCAACGCCCAGGATCAACCCGGCCAGCAAAAGGCCCCCGCACACCGCGCGCTCCTGGAGCAGCGCGGCGAAGGGGGCCGGAAAGCGGCGCATGGCCGGAGAAGGAGGCAGGTTACTTGGGCTGATGCATGGAGATGCAGTGCAGGGCGCCGCCTTCCATGATGAAATCCTTGCCGTCGTAAGTGGTCAGCTCACGACCGGGGAAGAGGTCGCAGATCACCTCCTCGGCAATCGCATCCTTCTTCTTCTGCTTGAAGGTGGGCAGGAGCAGGGCGTTGTTGGCCAGCATGAAATTGGCGTAGCTGGCGGGCAGGCGCTCCAGGCGCCAGTCCTTCACCTCCATGGCGTTGGGCATTTCCAGCTCGATGATCTCGACCTTGCCGCCGTCGGCCGTGCGCAGGTCGTTGAGGCGTTCGCGGTTCTCCTTGAGGATCTTGAAGTTGGGGTCGTTCTCCTTGGATTCGACCATGCAGAGCACGGCGTCTTCGCGCACCCAGCGCACCATGTCGTCCACATGGCCGCCGGTGTCGTCGCCTTCGATGCCCTTGTTGAGCCAGAACACGCTCTTCAGCCCGAACATCTTCTTCAGCTCGGCCTCCACGTCTGCCTTGGTCTTGCCGGGGTTGCGGTTGGGATCGAGCATCACCGCCTCAGTGGTGATGAGCACGCCGGCGCCGTTGCATTCGATGGCGCCGCCTTCGAGCACGAGATCGGAGGTGAAGCGCTCCATCTTGAGCCACTCCGCCGCCTTCTCAGGCACCAGGGCGTCCTGGTCGAAGGGGGGGAACTTGCCGCCCCAGGCGTTGAATTTCCAGTGTGTGATCGCCACCTTGCCTGTTTCGTTGTGCTTGATGAAGATCGGGCCGTGGTCGCGCGCCCACACATCGTTGGTGGCGTGGTCGTAGATGTCCACCTGGCTGAGGTCGCCCTCGTTGTCGGCGATGGAAAGCTTGATGCCCATGTGCATGCTGGCAGGGGCGCAGATGCGCACGCGCTGGTAGCGGGCGAGGTTCGAGGCAATCTCGCCGAACTTGTCCTGGAGGCGCAGGTAGGTCTTGGGGCAGCTCTCCTTGTTCGCAGGCCATGAAAGCCAAGTGGCTTCCTGGGGCTCGAATTCAGCAGGCAGGCGATAGTTTTCGGGATATTTACTCATCAAGGTAGCGTTTGGTCAGGGGGGCATACGTGTCAATGCGACGATCACGGAAAAATGGCCATATGCGCCGGAAGTCTTCAACGCCCTGAAGATCGCAGGGCACAACTAAAACTTCTTCACAATCGACAGAAGCTTTGGCGGTGATCTCCCCATACGGATTAGCGACGAAAGTCTGTCCCCAGAATTCGCTTTCCTCCTCGTGGCCCACGCGGTTCACTGCGGCGCCGTAGCAGCCGTTGGCCACGGCGTGGCCGCGCTGCACGGTCTCCCAGGCGCAGTGCTGGGCCTTGCCCAGGGCGGCCTTCTCGCTCTTCAGCCAGCCGATGGCGGTGGGATAAAACAGAATCTCCGCGCCGGCCAGGGCCGCCAGGCGCGCAGCCTCGGGGTACCACTGGTCCCAGCAGATCAGCACGCCGATGCGGCCAAACTTCGTGTCCCAGACCTTGTAGCCGGTGTCGCCGGGGGTGAAATAGAACTTTTCGTTGAACCCCGGGTCCTCCGGGATGTGGCTCTTGCGGTACTTGCCCAGGTAGCTGCCGTCGGCGTCGATGATGGCGGCGGTGTTGTGATACAAGCCGGGGCCGCGCTTCTCGAACAGCGAGGCGATGATCACCACGCCCAGTTCTTTGGCCAGCGGGCACAGAGCCTCCGTGGTGGGGCCGGGCACGGCTTCCGCCAGGTCAAAACGATCCACGTCCTCGCCCTTGCAAAAGTACTCGGTGAGAAACAGCTCCTGCAGGCAGACAATCTGCGCGCCGCGCGCCGCCGCCTCGCGGATCAACGCGGCATGACGCTCCAGGCTCTCCGCCTTGTTGGCGTAAGCGCGGCTTTGCAGGAGACCCAGAGAGACAACGGCCATGATGCGCAGCATAAAGACGATGCGGCGCGAGGTGGCAAGGTGAAGTTGCGAAGGAAACGAGGCACTTGTGTTGCAGAAGGGGGCGCTACGCAGGCGTCGGTCCAGTCGGTCTGCCTCGTTTCAATCGTTGCATTGCACCAGGCGAAATGGCATGATTCCACCGTGAGCTCCGTGTTGGCCGACGAAAAACTCCTGAGTCTGATTCGCGAGATTCAGGCAAAGAAGAAATTGAACCCTCCCGTAGCCAAGCCTACGTGGCGGGATGCCTTTGGCACGATGCCGGACGACGAGCTTTCAAGGGAAGCAGCCCGTCTCGGCGAGGAGTGGCGGCGGAGCGAAGGCGTGGTCGAGTAGGGGCATCATGTTCGCAGTTCTCGATACCTATCACTTCCGCGAATCAGGTGCAAAAATGAGCGCCCTTAGCGTTGCATGTCATGGAAGCGAGCATTGACTTCAGGGTCAACTGGCACAAAATTGAGCGCGTGACGACCAGCATTCCAACGCCTGAATCGTGGGTCCGTGCGATCAGTGACCTTCGGTTGCCCCCCATTGCGGACCAGCGTTTGCAGGCTTTGATGGACCGCAACAACGATGGCTTGCTGCTGCCTAATGAAAAGGAGGAGCTTGCTGCGTTTGCGGCTTGGAGCGAGGAGGTTTCATTGCTGCGAGCCGAGGCATTCCAACTTCTCGGGCTGCGTCCTTCATGACCGTGCCGGTCGCAGTCGCCGCTGCTGTGATTCGGCGTGCTCGTGGTCGTTGTGAGTATTGCGGAATGTGTCAGTCGCTTCAGGGGGCCACGTTTCACATCGAACACATCGTGCCGCGCACGTGCGGTGGCGTCAGCACGGATGCCAATCTGGCGCCCGCATGTCCAAGCTGCAATCTGCACAAGTCGGATCGCTCACATTCACCCGACCCGCTCACCGGCAGCCTTGAACCATTGTACCATCCGCGACAACATGTGTGGTCCGAGCACTTCACATGGCAGGCTTTCAGCCTGGCGGCGCTCACGCCGACGGGCAGAGCGACCATTGCATTGCTCGACATGAACCACCCGCGAAGGCTCCGAGTAAGGCAGGCCGAGGCGCATTTTGAACTGTTTCCGCCTCCCGTTTCGATTTGAGGCCGAAGCGACGAGCGACTGCAAAGCAGCGCAAGTGATCAGAAAATCGCACTCCATATCTTGTTCAACGAGCCCACATTTCGCGTTCCCACCAAGGATGCCGCCGAGTATTCGACTGCGGAACTGGAGCATTTCAAAGAGGTCTTCGCCGCTGATGAGAAAAGTCGCCCAGGAGTGGTGGCGAGGGGCTGTCTTCCCGCATTGTCGTTCTTGCTCGTGGGATGCATTGGCATGGCCCTGAGCGAATGGTTGAAAATTCCGGCCTTGGGCGCGGCCTTCGCAGTTTCAGGCGTGCTGGGTTCGATATATTTGGGGGCTCGCCTGCGGCAAAGGCACTGCCCTGCCTGTGAGTACGATATTGAAGGCAACCTCGGGCACTACTGCCCATGCTGTGGCCACAAATCCCTGGATCACTTGTTCAATGATCCCAGATGCCTGGAATGTGGCGTGGTGCTGAAGTGGAATCGGTGGAGGCGAGGGCAGCCCCGGATGTTCAATGTGCATGCCTGTTCGGTCTGCGGCGTCTGGCTCAGCAATAATGGCGTGAGACCGGAACTACCCTGACGACAGTGTGGCAGGGCAGGCACACCAACGCAGATAGTTCATGCCCAATGCTCATCACGACGGAGCGTGATGGCTGCCATTTCGAGACAAGCCTGTCGGATTCATTTCCGACTTAGCACTTCCCACTGGGCACCCCGCACTTTGCTACCCCTTGTCGTCCTCCGCCCACTCCTCCATGTAGCGCCTCAGCTTGCGCTTCAGGCCCACTTTGGCGGCGGCAGACATGCGGTCGATGAAGAGGATGCCGTTGAGATGGTCGATCTCGTGCTGGAAGGCGCGGGCGAGCAGGCCGTCGCTTTCGATGGTGAGGGTTTCACCTTCGAGGTTTTGAAAGCTCACCTTCACCTCGGCGGAGCGGCGGATCTGGCCGCGCAGGTCGGGGAAGCTCAGGCAGCCCTCCTCGTCGGTGACCTTGTCCTTGCCCATCTCGATCTTTGGATTGATCACGATCAGCGGCATGTGCTCGACCATGTTCTTGTCCTCGCCGTTGACCTTGAACGAGGTCACGCACAGCGGGTTGTGCGACACATCAATGACGGCGAGTTGCACGTCCTCGCCCACCTGCGGGGCGGCGAGTCCCACGCCGCGCTCCTCCCGCATGGTTTCGAGCATGTCCGCAGCAAGGGTGCGATGCGCGTCGGTGACGCCGGAGATGGCGCGGCATTTGGCACGGAGGACGGTGGCTGGATATCGGACGACTTTGCGGACCATGATGAGGGGGCTTGAGGAAAAACCCAAAATGCGTACGGATCAACCGCTGCGCAAGCGCCTAATCGGCCCGATCACTGCTGCGCGGGGGCCGCAGCCGGCTTTTCGTCAGTGGCCGGCTGGGCGCGCGGCGACGCCGGCTCATCCGGGACAGCCTCGGCCTTCTTGAACTCCGGCTTCGCCTTCGGTGCCGGCTTGTCGAACTTCGGCGGCGGCTCGTACACCCCGACGATGGCGACAGGCGTGCCGATCGACACGGTTTCGAACAGGTGCTTCGCCGCCTCCAGCGGCAGGCGGATGCAGCCATGCGAGGCACGGCTGCCGGGATGTGGGATCGGCCCCACATGCATGCCCACGCCATCATCCGTCACCCGCATCCAAAAGGCCATGTGGGCGCCTTCGAAGTGGCCGCCCTCGGGGATCTCGTCGCGGCCCACCCTGGCATCGCTGCACACCACCTTGCCGTCCTTGTCGAAAATGCGGCCATACAGGTTGGAATGCTTGTCCTCCACCCTTTCGAGCACCTTGAAATTGCCCACCGGCGTGGGGTACTTGTGGATGCCGGAGGCCACGGTGGTCCAGCCGATCTCGGTCTTGCCCTTGTAGATGTGGGCCTTTTGTTCATCCACAATGATCTTCACCGACACCGGCCCCTTGGCGTGCGCGGCCACCTCCGCATTCCACTCATAAAGCGGCTTCGGCTTGGGCTTCACCTTGACGAGGGGTGCCGGAGGAGGCGGCGGCGGCCGGTGGGCACAAGCGCCCAGGAACAGCGACCCGCCAAGAAGAGCGGCGCGCAGCAGGATGCGCCTGAAGGGGGATTGAAAAGAAGCGGCAAGCATACCCTTGAGAGATGGTAATTATAGCGACAGTACGCCCCAACAACAAGACAAGGCTTTCGAATTTCGCGCCCGAATTATCATTGCCTTTTGCTCCGGGCGGCGCTGGTATGCGGCCATGTTCCAGTTCCTTTCGGTTCTCATTGGTCTCGTCTGCGCCGCTTTCATGGTTCCCGGCCTCATCCCTCTGCTTGGCTGGGTGAACTGGGCGGTGCTGGCAGGGTGCGTCCTGGGCGTCATTTTCGGTTCGTTCTGCGACAAGAAAATTGGCCTCACCATCAACGTCGCGGTGGGCATCGTTGCCGTGCTGCGGCTGTTTTTGGGCGGTGGCGTGTTTTAGACGGTTGCGAGCCGGCGCGTACGCCTCCAAGGATGCGCGCTTATGGTGCGCAAACCTGCTCTTGGCTTTATCTTCGTCACGCTGGTGCTCGATATTCTGGGCATCGGCTTGGTCATCCCGATCCTGCCGAAGCTGATCGAGGACTTTCAGGGGCACGACGCGGCGGCAGCATCGCACACCTTCGGGATGCTCGCCTCCGTGTACGCGCTGATGCAGTTTCTGTTCGCGCCGCTGCTGGGCAGCCTTTCGGACCGCTTCGGGCGGCGACCGGTGATTCTCTTTTCGCTGCTGGGCTCGGGGCTTGACTACTTTGTTCTGGCGCTGGCGCCCAGCCTGGGGTGGTTCTTCGTCGGTCGCGTCGTCTCCGGCATCACCGGCGCGAATTTCGGCACCGCCTCCGCTTACATTGCCGACGTGAGCCCGCCGGAGAAGCGTGCGGCGAACTTCGGGCTCGTAGGCGCCGCTTTTGGCCTGGGCTTCATCATCGGGCCGGCCCTGGGCGGCTACCTCGGCGGGATCAGCCTGCGCCTGCCTTTCTATGCGGCGGGCTGCCTGACCTTGGTAAACTGGCTGTACGGCCTGCTTGTGCTGCCGGAATCCGTGACGGACGCCACGCGGGGGCGCTTTAGCTGGACCAAGTCCAATCCCCTCGCCTCGCTCACCCACCTGCAGCGCCATCCAGTGCTGCTGGGTCTTGCCGCCACCTACTTTCTGCTGGCGATGGCGCAGCAGGTGTACCCCAGCACCTGGGCTCTCTACGGCTCGGAGCGCTACCACTGGGACCCCAAGGCCACCGGCCTTTCCCTGTCGATGGTGGGGCTGTGCGCTGCCGTGGTCCAGGGCGGGCTCACACGCAAGATCGTGCCGCGCATCGGCGAGCAGAACTCGGTGGTGCTCGGCGTCGCCGCCGCCGTGGTGGCCTTCACCGGCTATGGTCTGGCCACGCAGGGCTGGATGGTTTACCCGCTGATCATCATCGGTTCGCTCGGCGGCATCACCGTGCCCGCCGTGCAGGCGCTGATTTCCAAGACCGTGGGGTGCGATGAGCAAGGCGCGGTGCAGGGCTCGCTCACCAGCCTGCAAAGCGTGGCCGGGGTCGTGGGGCCGCTGGTGGCCACCGCCCTGTTCAGCCACTTCATCAGGAGCCTTCCAGGCGCGGCCTTCTTCTTCAGCGCGCTGCTGAGCATCGCGGCGGGGCTGCTGGCGCGAAGGTCGTTCAAAAAGCAGAAGTCGGACGCAAACGACTGATCACCAGTCCCCCACCGTCAGCGTCTTCGGCTCGGCATTTTTGATCTTCTCCAGATCGAAGGGCTTGTCGGATTTCAACACCACGGACTGGTCCTCGAACTGGAGGGTAAGCCCGCCCGCCAGATCAGTCTTTTCCAGCCAGTAGCGCAGGTGGACGTCGGCGGTGGCTTTCGGGGCGACCTCGGGCGGCGGCTCCACGGGCAGGAAGAATTCCGGCACCACATGGTCTTTGCCCGCGATCAGCTTCATGGCGGGCTGCACGAGCTGGAGCTTCTTGGCGTGCTTGTTGGTCAGGCGCACGTCAATGTCCAGCCGGGCGTTGCCTACGTCCCGCTCCAGGCTCAGATGGTGAACCACCAGCGGGCCCTCCGCCCCGCCGTCGGCGGCCCTGGCATCCGTTGCATTCGCATTGCCGGCATCACGAGGGGAGGCCTTGAACACCCAGACCATCGCCCCAATCGCCAGCGCGAGCAGGAGCCAAACTTCGAATCTCTGGAAAATCTTCACTGTTTTTCGGTTTTGCGATCTGCGATTGTCAAAGCCAGGAACCTGTCCTAGCATCCTCCCCCCTTTCCTGCGGCTGGCTGCGACGCACCGTTCACCGGGAGGAAGGGACACCCTTCACTAGATCGAGATTTATGAACATCAACGTCGAACATCAACCCAACTGCCGGGCCGCCCTCCATGTGGAGGTCACCGCCGACACGGTCAAAAAGCAACGCGCGGAGATCACCCGTCACTACGCCACCATCGCCCGGGTTCCCGGCTACCGTCCCGGCAAGACTCCTCCGACGGTGGTCGCCCAGCGTTACAAGGACACGATTGACAGCGAACTGCAGAGCCAGCTCATCAACAAAGGCTGCCGCGAAGCCATCCAAAAGGAAAACATGGTGGTTCTGCAGGTGCTCTCCGTGAAGGACACCAAGCTCGACAAGGACGGCACCTTCAGCTTCACCGCCGATGTCCTCACCTCGCCCAAGTTTGAGCTGCCCGAGTACAGGGGCATCCCCGTGAAGCTGGAGCGGATCGACGTGACCGACCACGATGTGGACCACGAGATCTACCACCTGCGCGAGCGCCAGCAGTCCTTTGACGACGTGGAGCGCCCCGCCGCCATTGGCGACGCCGTCGTGCTCAACTACATCGCCAAGCTGGACGGCCAGCCCCTGGAGGAAACCCATCCCGAGCTGCCCGTTCACTTCCGCAAAATCGAGGGCAACTGGTTCCTGCTCGCCGACGAGGACGACTTCCTTCCCGGCTTCTACGCCGGCCTCATCGGCATCGCCGCCGGTGAAGCGCGCACGCTCACCATCGCCATGGCCGCCGACTTCCACAACGAAGTCCTGCAAGGCAAGAGCGTCGAGTTCGACATCAACTGCATCTCCGTGAAGCAGAAGAAGGTGCCCGAGCTGGACGACGCCTTCGCCGTCGCCGCCCTGGGCGAGGGCGCCACCGTGGAAACCCTGCGCAAGGAGGTGGCCGACAACCTCCGCCAGCGTCGCGAACAGGCCCGTGAGCAGGCCCGCGCCAACCAGGTGCTCGCCTTCCTCCACGACAACCTGGATTTCGAGCTGCCGCAGGAAGTGGTGGAACGCGAAGCCCAGCGCCGCACCAATGACATGGCCGCCCGCGCCGCCAAGAACGGCATGGAGCACGAGGAAATCCTCAAGCACCAGGACGAGATCGTCAACGCCGCCACCCAGCAGGCACGCCAGAACGTCAAGGTCAGCTTCATCCTCGAAGAAGTGGCCAAGAAGGAAAATCTCGTCGTGGGCGACCAGCAGCTCAGCTTCGCCCTGGCCAACTGGGCCGCGCGCAGCAAGATGCCCTTCAAGAAGTTCCTGGGCGAAGCCAAGAAGTCCGGCATGATCGACCGCCTGCGCGATGATCTGCTGCTCGAAAATGCCGTGGAATTCCTCAAGGAGAACGCCGTGATCGAAGAAGTTGATCCGCTTCCCGAGAAGCACGACTGCGCCTTCGAAGAAGGCAAGGCCGAGTAGCCATCATCCGCCAGATCAATCGAACCCGCACGGGCCGCAAAGCCCCTGCGGGTTCTTTGATTTTTGGGGGGCTTTTGCGGCTGGGTGGGATGAGGGACCACGGATGGCTCGGATAGTCCCGGATGGGGAAAGGTTACCTTCCATCCGCGTTATCCCTGCAATCCGTGGTGACAGGATCCATGGGGGTCGCAAACGATGCAGCCCCAGCTCAAAAACCCCTGCCCTGCACGCCTCTGACGCCGCCGCCGGGGGTGTAGCCCCCGGAAAGTTCCTGAACGGCGTTCTGCGGTCCGGCGCCGTAGCCGGTGGCATCAGCGTCGTTGAAGCGCTTCTGGGTGCTGCCGGTGGCCAGGCTGCCCGCCTGGGGAACCACAATGGTCTGAGGGTTCGCCGGTGTCGGCAACCCCAGGGCCTGGCGCTGGGATTCGACCAGGGTGTGCTCGGTCAGCACCATGTCATTCGCGCGGGCGGCCACCTGGCTTAGGATGATCTGCTTCTGCTCCGCATAGTCCGCCGCTGAGATCTCACCCCGCGCGCGGCGCGCGTCCAGGTCCGCCAGTTCCTGCTGGGCCATCACTTTTGACCGCTGGTACGCGTGTTCCAAATCCTGCTCGTTGGGAACCGGGCCAACGCAGGAGGACAGGCCGCCGGCAAGGGCAAGCACGGAAAGAAAATACCAGCAGCGCGTGATCATGTGGTTTCGATAGTAGAGGAATGCTTCTCCGGTTTCAATCCCTGTTACGTACGCCCAGGTCAAATGCGGCGGGAACTCGGTTGCCTCGCCGGCGAAGGGGAGCCATCATGAGGTGAACCCAGGGAGGCGCACCACGCACCATGTCGAAGAGCCAGCATCCAGGTCTCACGCTGCTTGCAGCGCTGTGGATCGTCACCTCAGCCCTGGGCGGGCCCGCCACCACCTGGGCGGAGCGCGACACGCGGCTGGCCAACGAGTACCTGTCGCTGCTGGTGGACCGGCCGGAGTATGGCCGGGTGGTCGATCTGCTGTGGGATCTCTACCGCAAGCGCGACGCCACCGCCCTCCTGCTGGAGAACATTCACACCCAGGCCGCCGCCTCCCAGCACCCCAGCGTGCTGCTGGTGGAGGCCCACCTGGTGCGCAAAAGCGGCGACCTGAAGCGCGCTGCGGCCCTTTACGACGAGGTGCTGAAACGGGAGCCCGGCAATGTGCTCGCCACCCGGGCGCGCTCCGAGGTCGCCAGCGAACTGGGGGACTCCGCCACCGCACTGGCGCTGCTGCAAAAGCTCGCGAACGCCCTGCCGGACAGCGATCCCTCCAAAGTCGAAACCTGGATGCAGCTCGGCAATCTGGCTCGGGCGAACGACAGGCCGGACGAAGCCAGCTCCGCCTGGGAGGCGGCGGCGAAGCTGAAGCCGCAGGACATGAACCTGGCGCGCAACGTGGCGCAACTGATGCTCCGCGCCGGCCATCCTGAGCGGGCAGCCAGCTTTCTCGAAGCCCTCACCCACCAGAGCGATCCGCAGAAGAAGCTCGATGCGCTGTTCGACCTGGCGCGCGTTTACGAACATGGCGACCAGTTCGCGAAGGCGGATCAGGCCCTGCGCGACGGCCTGTCCCTTCTGGACTTTCGCGACGGCCGCTACGCCGAGTTTTTCCAACGCCGCGTGCGCCTGCATGAGCGTTCCGGCGGGCTCGACGAGCTGCGCACGCAGTTGCAAGCAGCGGCCCGCAAGCAGGCCACCGAGCAGGCGCTCTATGACCTGGCGCGGTTCTTCAACCTGACCGTGGATCCAGACGAACGCCTCGCGGCCCTGCGCGAGCTGGTCAAGGCCGCGCCCGGCAACGACCAGTACCGCTGGGAGCTGGTACGCTCGCTCCTTGATCATGACGGGGCGGCGGAGGCGGCAAAGCTTCTTGATGAAACCTTCAAGAGCGGCGGCCAGCCCATTCCCGCGCTCGTGCAATTGCGCGCCGAGGCGGACCTGCGCCAGGGGCATCAAAGCGAAGCCATCGCGCGGCTCACCAAGCTTCTCGACACCCTGGCCCTGGATGGCGAAACCGAGAAAATGCTGCTCACCTTCGCCCAGGAGCGCTCGCTGGACGTGATTGTCGAAACCATCCTGAAACGCCGCGTGCAGCGCGCCCCGGACAAGCCGGAAGCCACGTTTGAACTCGCCACCTTCCACCGGACCCGTGACCGCACCGAAGCGGCGGTCGAGGTTCTGCGCGCCTATGCGATGCGTGCGCCCACACGCAAGGAGAAGGGACGCCGCCTGAGCGATGCCGCCCAGTTTCTTGCCACCGGCAGCGCCAGCAAAGAGGCGCTGGATTTGCAACGGGAGGCCGCCGTCTGCTCCGGGCGGTCGCGCGAAGATCTGTCACGCCTCGCCGATCTGCTGGCGGAATCCGGCAATGCCGCCGATGCGATCCAGGAACTGGAAACGGCCCTCAGGGAGACGACAACAACCGAGGGGGTGATGGACATCGATGACCGCCTGTTCTCGATCCTCCAGGGTGACCGCACGGAGAAGGTGGTGAAAAAATCCGCCGCGACCTCCACCGGCTTCCAGCTTCCGGCTTTCATGACCGGCCAGGGCTTTGGCACGGATGAACCGCCGGAAAACAAGGCCAAAACACCTCTTCCTCCCGCACTGATCGAGTACGCGACGCGCCTCATCGCCGAGGCCAAACAGCCTGGTGCCACCCCGCAGGCGCGCATTCGCGGCGTGTGGTGGGCCTTCCACATCGAGCGCAACGACGACTGCTACGTGCTGCTGCGCCAGATCGTGCTCAGCCCGAAGGCCGGGGATCCGAAGGCTTTGCCCCTGGAACTTCAGCGCCTCATGCTCGACCTGGGCATCAGCGACGAAAACCGCCTGCTCTCGCATCGCCAGTTGCTCACGCTGGTGGAAACCGATCCGGCCAACCGCGTGCAGTACCTGCTGCGGCTGGCCGAGCAGAACCTCGCCGACAACCAGCCGGACCAGGCCGTGAAACCTCTGGAGCTCGCGCTCAAGGAGCAGCCGGACAACGCCAGCGTGCTCGACGCCCTCACCCAGTGCTACCAGTTGCTGCGCAAGCCGGACAAGGGGCTGGCCCTGTGGCGCGAGGCGATCTCGCGCACGCCGGGCAATGGCGGCACGCCCCTGCGCGAGCGCTATGCGGACCTGCTGCTCAAGGCGAACAAGCTGGCCGAGTACGTCGAAACACAGATCGCCATTGTCGAGGCGGAGACGGACATCAAACGCCGCCGCGAGGCGTTCAAGCGCTTCCTGGACCGCCTCGCCTGGTCGGACGCCAGCGGTGCCGACATCCCTCCCGCTATGCTGCAGGACCGGCTCAAGCTGGTGGAGAGCCGCGTGCTTGAACGCACCCGCAGGCACCCCTTCGACGGCTTCTTCCACGAAGCCCTGGCCGCGGTTTTCGAAAAACGCGGCGATGCCGTGAAGGCCTTCGCCTCCATGAAGCAGGCGTACTACACCTCGCCGGACACGCCGTTTTCACTCGACCAGCTGCGGACGGCGGCGCTGGCCGTGAACGACTTGAAGGCGGCGATTTACTTCCAAAAGCAGATCGCCGCCACCGCCGCGCCCAAGGAGCTGGCCAACGAGTCGCGCCAGCTCATCCAACTGCTGGAGCAGACCTTCCAAATCGCCGAGGCCGACAAGGTGCGCAGGCAGTTGGAGAACCGCCTCTCGCAGGATGCCACGGCGCTGGAGGACCTGGCCCAGTACTACAAGGAGACGGGGCAGGACGACGCCGAGCGCCGCGTGTACGAGCAGATTCAGCGCGTGCGCTCCTGGGATGCCCGCAGCACCCTGCGGCTGGCTCTCAAGTGCATCGCGGTGGCGGACGACGCGGCCGCTGAAAAGCACCTGCGCGACCTGCTGGCCAAAACACAGTCCAGGAACTCCATGCGCGCCCTGCCGCCGGACCGCTGGCCCTTCCCGCTCACCGATGAACGCAAGCCCGGAGCCGCCGCTTCACTCACCGAGCTGACCGGCCTTCTGGACGAGTCGCACGGCCTGGAGAAGGAGGAGCAGGAGAGGCTGCGCACCTTCCTGAGCGTGCCGCGCCCCGAGCTTGCCGAGCTGCCCGACGATCCCTCGCTGGTGCGGCTGCGCGGCATCGAGGAGATGGCGAAGCTGCTGCGCCGCAGGGGTGAGGAAAAGCCGCTCAACGATTGGGTGCGGAACTGGTCCCAGGATGACAAGGCGCCCCCGGTGGAGAAGCTCTGGGCGCTGTTTCATGCCGGTGCGAACGAGGAATTCCAGGTGCTCATCGCCCTCACCATCGGCGAGGCGGAAAGCGTCGAGCTGCAGTTCGTTTACGCCTGGCTGACCGTGCGCGCCCAGGGCATGCGCACCGCGCTGGACTGGATGAAGGCGCCGCGGGCCGGCGACGAAAAGCAGCGGCAGCGCAGGCGCCTGCTGCAGTGCGCCTGCGCCATGCTCGCGGAGTGGGAGCGCTTCAGCTACGCCCCGGCGGAACTGGCCGCGCTCGGCAACTCGCGGCTGCTGCCGCCCACGGCCCTGCTGGACATCGTGCGCCGCCTCCAGGACCGCCAGCGCTACAGCGAGGCGATCACGCTGGTGGAGTGCATCCGCAGCTCCTCGCCGGACATGTGGCGCTATTACACCTTCGTGCTGTCGAGCTTCGCGCAGTCGGCGGAGCAGTGGGACCGCCAGCGCCAGTACCTGCACGAGGTGCTCACCGAAGATCCGCAGCCCGGCGGCTACAGCGGCGAGGTGGAGGACCCCTTCCTGCTCAGCGTGGTCGCGCTGCACCGTCTCGCCCGCACCCCGCAGGAGCGCGACGACATGCTCAGGCAGGCGCTCGACAAGCTGCGCGCCGCCCCGCCTTCGCCGCTGACGACCATGCGCCGCGCCGCCGTGGAAGGGCTGGCCGGGGCGGTTCAACCTGCCGCCGCGACCATGGAGCGGTATATCGGCGGCGGCTTCTTGAGCGCGCGCACGCTCGGCATTCCTTATGGCGGGCTGATGCCCCAGGGCTCCGTGCGCACGGAGGAGGCGAACTTCTTCCGCACCTATTGGGAGGACCTGCGCATGGTGGGCGCGATCCTCGCGCAGCAGGGCCTGGGCAACCTCATTTCAACGGTGGACGACTACCTGGCGGGGCAGATCGGCAGCGTGCAACTGGGGCCGAAAACCAGCGACACTTTCAGCCTCTGGCGCACCACACGGCTGGTCAACCAGATGCGCGAAACCAACTACCCCAACCGCGTGCGCCTGGCCCGCGAATTCCTCGGCTCGGTGGACATGCGCGAAGAGGACGCGGTTGAGATTCTCACCGAACTGGGCCGCGAACTGGAGGTGAACGGCTTCGTGCGCGAGTGCATCGACGTTTACAAGCAGCTTCCCGGACGCGCGCCGACCAACAACCTGTACGCCGAGTACTTCATCCGCGTGTGCGAGCAGACCTGGGAGCCCCGCCCCGGCCGCATCTACGTGGAGAGCCTGTTTGGCCGCGACCCGCTGTACAAGCCGCAGGGCATCGGCGACGAAGTGCTGCGCGAGAAGCACGCCCGCTTCCTCGCCCTGGAATTCGACGTGGACCGCCTGCGCCAGCTCGCCTGGCACCCCGAGGGCTTCACCCATGTGCTGAAGGGCCGCGTCGCCCACGAGGTGCCCTACGCGCACGAGCTGGGCCTGCTGCTGGAGCACCTGGGCGACAACGCCGGGGCGCTGAAAGCCTGGAACCAGGCGCACGAGTCCCTGGTCAACGGCACGCCCGACGAACCCTTCCCCGTCGAGTCCGAAACCGAGCTCCATCGCGCACGGCTCATGGAGGCCGCAGGCGATCACCCGCGCGCGCTCGCCGTGCTGCGCGACCTGCCGATGAAGGACGCACTGGACGAAAGCCGCCTGGAGGCCCTGCAATTGCGCGCCCAGGTCGCCGCCACCATCGGCAGATGGGACGATCTGCATGAGCTGATGAGCCTGGCAGTGGACAAGAAATCCCCCGAAATCGTGCTCGCCATCACGGCGCAGCTTCGCGCGAGCAACCGCTTCGCCGAAGCACTGAACTTCCTCACCCAGGCCGAGCGCGCGATGAAGGGCGGCGACGAGCGCTTCATCCTGCGCCTGGAGCAACTGCGTTTCCTCGCCCTGGACAAGGTGTGGACCCCGGCCGCGGGCCGCTCCCAGATTTCCGCGCTGTTCCGCACCGGCGGCCGCAGGCGCGAATCCCTGCAGCAGATGGCCGCCTGGCTCATGAAACAAGCCCGCACCCCCGTCGCGGACCAGTGGATCAGCGTGCTGCGCGCCGAAATCCGCAGCAGCAGCGACCCCGCCCTGGCCGCCCTCGCGCTGTGCGCCCTGGCCCCGCAGATTCACAGTTCGGCGCTCCCTGCGGAGATCAGCGCCGCCTGGAGCCGGGCCGAGGAGAAGGACCGCCCCTGCCTCGAACTCGCCGCCGAAACCCTGCTCACCCAGGGGCGCCCCGAGTGGGCCTGGGCCGCCTGTGAAGCCCTGCGCGCCACCCCGGCCGGGCTGCAGTCCAAGCTGCTGCCCATTGCCGCCAAGGTGGCCGGGGCGATGAAGGACGACACCCGCCTGCGCGAACTCTATGCCGAAATCGTGCGCATGCCCTTCCCTGGCGGCCCCAGGACCACCGGCTGGGCCGAGGCGTTTGAGAGCACCGGCCATCCCGGCTGGGCTGGCGAGCTGTATGATCTTGCCGATAGACAGATGCAGAAAACGCAGAAGCCCAACAACGAAATCATCCAGGCCCACATCGCCTTCCTCATCCGCCAGAAGAGCTTCGAGGCGGCCGAGTCCATGCTCATGAAACACTACTACAGCTTCATCCCCCAGACCGCCGATCTCGTCGTGAAACTCTACCGCGAATGGAACCGCCTCGACCAGCTCGACCAGGAGCTGCCCAAGTTCTACCTGCCCCTGGGCGTGGAAAAGGAAGTGCGCTTCCAGGCCGGGCGGAAGTAGTGGTGCGATGAGTTCCAGGCCGTTGCAAATCCAGCGTTGAAAGCCGGGTGTTGCAGATCCTGCCACTGAACTGCTGCATGAGGCGGCCCCAAGCCGCGTATTCTCCCACCTGCAATGCTGACCCCCGGCCACCCGTTTCCTTCTTTGCTCTTCCTGGCGGCGCTTCTCTCGCCCGCCTTCACGCAAGGCGCGGAACCGCTGCGCTACAACCGCGACATCCGCCCGATCCTCTCCGACAACTGCTTCAGTTGCCACGGGCCCGATGTGAATCATCGCAAAGGGGGGCTGCGGCTGGATGTGCGCGAGGAGGCGGTCAAGCCGATGAAGTCCGGTGACATCGCCATCGTGCCAGGGAAGACCAGCGAGTCCGAGCTGGTGGCCCGGATCACCAGCAGGGACGAGGAGAAGGTGATGCCGCCACCCAAGGCGCACAAGACCGTGAGCGCAGCGCAAAAGGAGAAGCTGCGCCAGTGGATCGCGCAGGGTGCGAAGTATGAGCAGCACTGGTCCTTCCTGCCTCTTGCCCCGGTGCCGGTGCCACCCGTGAAACAAAGCGCCTGGCCGCGCAACCCCGTGGACAGCTTCATCCTCACAAGGCTGGAGGGCGAAGGGCTCGCACCTTCGCCAGAGGCGGCCAAGGAGACCCTGATCCGGCGCGTGTCGCTCGATTTGACCGGCCTGCCCCCGACCGTGGCGGAAGTGGACGCGTTCATTGCCGACAGTTCCGGGCAGGCCTATGAAAAGGTGGTCGAGCGCCTCCTCAAATCGCCGCACTATGGCGAGCGCATGGCGGTGGAGTGGCTGGATGCGGCGCGCTATGCCGACTCCAACGGCTACCAGGTGGATCGCGACCGCGAAATGTGGGCCTGGCGCGACTGGGTGATCAAGGCCTTCAATGACAACAAGCCATTCGATCAGTTCACCATCGAGCAGATTGCCGGGGATCTTCTGCCGGAGCCGACCCTGGACCAGCGCATCGCCACCGGCTTTCATCGCAACCACATGATGAACGAGGAAGGCGGCATCATCGCCGAGGAGTTCCTCGCCGAGTACACCGCCGACCGGGTGGAGACGACGGCGGCCGTCTGGCTGGGGCAGACCTTCAACTGCTGCCGCTGCCATGACCACAAGTTTGACCCGTTCACGCAGCGCGATTTTTACGCCCTCAAGGCCTTCTTCCACAATGTGCCCGAGCGTGGCGTGGGCATCTATTCCAACCCCATCCGGCAGAACAGCCCGCCCTTCCTGAAACTGCCCGCGCCGGAGATCGAAGCGAAAATCAACGGCTTGAATGCCCAGGTTAAAGTCGTGAACGATCAGCTTGCCGCGCTGGCAGACAAGTCGTCGGCCGACATTGCGGACTGGGCGCACCGGGTGACCACCGAACCGGTCGTGTGGCAGCCGGTGGAACTTGTCACCGCGACCGGCGGAGATGAGCCCCCGCACGTCGATGCACCCGCGCGCACGCTTGAGATCGGTCCCCAGGAGACCCGTGCCAACACCATCAAGCTCACCGCGCGCCTCCCGGCCGGACGGATCACGGCGTTGCAAATTGAATGCGCCACGAAGGCCGCCTCGGCGACCTTTCAGTGGAGCGAGCTGAAGGTGAGCACCGGCCAGGGCACGAAAAAGCTCCCTCTCGCCCTGCGCGCCGCAGCGTGGCAGAATTCCCTGGCCGCTGCCGAAACGGCCAAGGTGCTGGACAAGGACCGGCGCACCCGCGCCGCGCTTTCGCTGAAGCCCGATCATCCCGCGCTGGCCGTCTTCGAGCTGGAACAGGCGCTCCCCGGCAGCGAACCACAGGAGGTCGAACTCGAAATCGGGGTGGAAAATGCCGGCGGGCCCTCTCGCTGGCGCGTGCTTGTCACTGGCGCGAATCCAGAGGTTCTTGCTCCCGCCAATGTGGCGGTGATCGTGCGCAAGGAGGAGGCGAAGCGCACTGCCGCAGAGAAGAAGCTCATCGCCGCCTTCCGGCTGTCGCAGCAGCCGGCGCATCGGCGGCTCAGCGATCAGTTGGAGGCCTTGAAGAAGCAGGTGGCGGCCGCTGAAGGCGAGATTCCCACCACGCTGGTGATGGACGAGATGAAGGAGGCACGGCCTACCTTCGTGCTGATGCGCGGTGCCTACGACAAGCACGGCGAGAGTGTCACCGCAGCCACGCCCGCCGTGCTGCCAGCCCTCGCCGCCGACCAGCCGCGCAACCGCCTCGGCCTCGCCAGGTGGCTTGTAAGTCCGCGCAATCCACTGACGGCGCGCGTGACGGTGAACCGGCTCTGGCAGCAGGTCTTCGGCACCGGCCTCGTCAAAACCAGCGAGGACTTCGGAGCCCAGGGCGAGCAGCCAAGCCACCCCGAGCTGCTCGACTGGCTGGCCCTCGAGTTCATGCGCAGCGGCTGGGATGTGAAGCACCTCATGAAGCTGATGGTCACCAGCGCCACCTATCGCCAGCAGTCGCGCCTCACTCCACTGCTGCGCGGGCGTGATCCCGACAACCGGCTCCTGTCGCGCGCGCCGCGCCATCGCCTGATGGGCGAGTTCGTGCGCGACCAGGCGCTGGCAGCCAGCGGGTTGTTAGTCGAAAAAAGCGGCGGCCCCTCCGTCAAGCCCTATCAGCCGCCCGGCCTGTATGAGCAGATAACCGCCGGCAACGGCACCAACGTCTATGTGCCCGGCAAGGGCGGCGACCTGCACCGCCGCAGCCTCTACACCTACTGGAAGCGCTCCGTGCCGAACCCGGCGATGATGTTGTTCGATGCGCCTTTCCGCGAATCCTGCACCCTGCGCCGTCCGCGCACCAACACGCCGCTCCAGGCGCTCAACCTCATGAATGACCCCACTTATGTGGAGGCCGCGCGCTTTCTTGCGCAACGCATGATGGCCGAGGGCGGCGGAGACCTCGATGCACGGCTCACACACGGTTTTCGACTGCTCCTGGCGCGCAGGCCGGCAGCGGCGGAACTGTCCGTGCTTCGCGCCGCCTATCAGCGCGCCCACAGGGATTTTGAGGCCGACCACGAGGCGGCAAAAGCCTTCCTCGCCGTGGGCGATGCCGCTTCCGATGCCAGGTTGAATCCCACTGAACTCGCCGCTTTCACAGCCATCGCCAGCACCCTGCTCAACCTCGACGAAGTCATCATGAAGGAATGAAGCGCATGAACCCGGAAACCATGCACAATCAACTTTCCCGCCGTCACTTCTTGAGCCGCACCGGCGGCGGCATTGGCGCCGCCGCGCTCGCGTCGCTGCTGAACCCCGGGCTGTTCGCCGCCACTCAGCAACCGCATTTTGCACCCAGGGCGCGGCGCGTCATCTGGCTCACCCAGGCCGGCGCGCCCTCGCAACTGGACCTGTTCGATTACAAGCCGGGGCTCGCGTCCCAATTCGACAAGGACTTGCCGGCCTCCGTGCGTGGCGAGCAACGGCTCACCGGCATGACGGCCGGGCAGAAGCGTTTTCCTGTGGCCCCCTCGCTCTTCAAGTTTCAGCAGCACGGACACTCGGGAATGTGGCTGAGCGAGCTGCTGCCTCACACCGCAAAGTTTGCCGATGAGATCTGCGTCATTCGCACCCTGCACACCGATGCCATCAATCATGATCCCGCGATGACCCTGCTGCAAACGGGTCACCAGATCGGCGGCCGCCCCGCTTTCGGGGCCTGGGCATCCTATGGGCTCGGTTCCGAAAATGCCGATCTTCCGGCCTTCGTGGCGATGATTTCGCGGCCCAGCGGCCCCACCAACGCCCAGCCGCTGCACGAGCGCATGTGGGGCTCGGGGTTCCTGCCCTCGCGCTACCAGGGCGTGCGCTTCAATTCCGGCAGCGATCCCGTGCTGTTTCTGTCGAACCCGCCCGGCATCACCAACCAGCGCCGCAGGGCGATGCTCGACGACCTTGCCGCGCTGAACCGCCTCCAGTTTGCCGAACAGCAGGATCCTGACACCCAGGCGCGCATCGAGCAGTATGAAATGGCCTTCCGCATGCAGGCCGCCGTGCCCGAGCTTGCCGACCTTTCAAAGGAGCCCGCAGACATTTACGAGCGCTACGGCCCCGAGTCGAAGAAGCCCGGCACGTACGCGGCGAACTGCATCCTCGCCCGGCGCCTGGCGGAGCGCGGCGTACGCTTCATCCAGTTGTATCATCGTGGCTGGGACCAGCACAACAACCTGCCCGGCGGCATCAGGAGCCAGTGCCATGACACCGACCAGCACACCGCCGCCCTGCTCGCCGAGCTCAAGGAGCGCGGCCTGCTGGATGATACACTCGTCATCTGGGGCGGCGAGTTCGGCCGCACCGTGTATTCCCAGGGCACGCTCACCCAGGACAACTATGGCCGCGACCACCACCCCCGCTGTTACAGCCTCTGGATGGCCGGCGCCGGCGTGAAACGCGGCCACGTCTTTGGCGAGACCGATGACTTCAGCTACAACATCGTCAAGGATCCCATGCATGTCCACGATCTCAATGCCACCGCCCTGCACCTGCTCGGCATCGACCACACCCGCCTGACCTATCGCTTTCAGGGCCGTGATTACCGGCTCACCGATGTGCATGGCGAGGTCGTGAAGGGAGTGCTGGCGTAAAGAGGTTGCCGCCCAAGTTCTTCCTGCCGCCGGGCGTGGAGGAGGAGGCGCGCTTCCAGGCCGGGCGGTAGCCCGACTTGGCGAACTGGAGGCCAAAAGTAGTGGTTTTTGGCTTTTTTGCCCTGGAAGGGTTCATTCACCCACAAAGGCAAGCACCCGTGCCTCAAGCTTGGCGTCCACAAAAAAGCCCCCTTCACGACGCAGCTTGCCGATCTCATGGCTCAACGATGAAATGGAGCCTGAATGCCTGGCCGCGATGAGAACACCAAGCACTCCAATGGTGCGAATGCCGAGGCCCTCAGCACATTGTCTGCCTTCCTTCTCATCCATCAAGACGTGGTTTGCCGAAACCGCCATCGCCAGTCTCAACGCCTCTGTTTCACCCGGATCAAGTCCTCGAAGCTCAGCCGGAAACGGAGCGGAGGCCGGCAGCGGCACTTCCTTCAACCAGCCGTCCTGCCGTGCGGCCAACAGAGCCAGCTGCGCCCCTGGATCATTCAGCAGGCTAAGTTCATGAGCGACAGCAGGGGGGCATGATCACTTCCGTGAACTGCTCCCGCAGCAACCCGAGCCTGCCAATGATCGCCAGATTCGAAAGCGGCGAGGTATCACTCACCACGAGCATACGCGAAATCGGCGTCCAGTTCTGCCTCCGTGTAATGACGAGGGATGCCCCGGCTGCCAATCTCCTGACCGAAGCGAAGCTTCGCCATTCCCGCCAGTTCCGCCGCGCGCCCCAGACTCAGCAGATCACGCGCATACAGCGCGCATGCGATTTCCAGCAACAGGTACGGCCTGCGCTCCTGCTCAGCCACGGGCATCGCCGCCAGCACATCATCAGGAATGTCAAGAGTCACGCTCACGGTGTAGGCTACGCCACATCGGCTCCTGCGTCAACGACCTGCGGCTTTCGCTGCTGCACGGTTTCCAGCCCGTCGTCCGCACTTGCTCTCCATCCTGGCAGCCTCACGCCTCGATCTTACTGACCACCGTGCCGTTGCTCAGCGCAATCGGTCGGCCGATGGAGGTCTTGATTTCCTTGCTCGAATCGATGCCCAGCAGGTGCTGAACGGTGGCGTGGACGTCCTCCACGTGGACGGGATCGGCGGGCTCTTCCTTGGCGCCTTCGGGATCGGTTTCACCGATCACCCGGCCGCCTGCAAAACCGCCGCCGGCGACGAGCATGCTGAAGCCCTTCGGCCAGTGGTCACGCCCGTCGAGCAAATTGATCTGCGGGCTGCGGCCAAACTCCCCGCCGCACAGAACGATGGTGTGCTGCAGAAGGCCGCGTTGCTTCAAATTGCGGATCAGCGAGGCGTAGGCAGCATCGAAAATCTTCACCTGCGTGGCCTGCCCTGCGGTGTTATGCGCGTGGGTGTCCCAGCCGTTGAGAGTGATTTCCACACAGCGGACCCCGGCCTCAATCAACTGCACGGCGGCCAGGCATCCGCGACCGAAGGGCGTGTCGCCGTAGGCGGCGCGCTCGGCAGCGGGCACCTGGCCGATGTCGAAGGCCTTCATTTGATCCGAACTCATCATGCGCCGCGCCTTGCCCATGGTCACCTGGTGCAGGGTCTTGCCCTGTTCCAAATCGGGCCGCCGTCCACGGGCGAAGGCGCGCTCCATGACTTGAAGATCAGCCACGCGACGATCCATTCCCTCGGCTCCTGCGGCCGGCTTGATATCGGGCAGGGGTTTGGCGGGGTCACCGGTTTGAAACGCATCGTATTCCGCGCCAAAGAACCCGCCGCGCGCGGGCCATTGGGTGGACAGAATGGAGATGTGGGTGGGAATCTCCACCTTCGCGTCCGGCAGTTCATGGCAGACGATGGCGCCGATGGAGGGATGCGTGAGCACGGGAACCGGACGGTAGCCCGTCTTCAGGTTGTACACGGCGCGCTCGTGGTCGCCTTCCTTGCTGACCATGGAACGAATGAGCGACACATCCTGCATCACGCTGGCGGTCTGCTCCAACCCGGCCGCGAAGCGCACGCCAGGAATGGCGGTGTCGATGGCGCGGACACCGCCGCCAATCTTGGTGCCTGGATGCGGATCAAAGGTGTCGAGCTGGCTGGCGGCGCCACCCAGCCAGAGCATGATGACGGAGCGCGCGGGTTTGCCGGACGGCGCCTTCTCTGCCTCAACGGCCAGCAGGTCCGCCAGCGGTGTCAGCCAGGTGAGACCGCTCATTCCAGCACCCTTGAGCAGGGCGCGCCGTGTGAGGTGATCACTGCCGCCGCAGGCGTGATGAGAATCGTGATGCGTGTTCATGAGCAGGGATCAGTGGTTCCAGGAGAATTCGGTGGAATTGAGGAGGGTCCAGTAAAGGTCCGTCATTGCCCGCATGCGGGCGTACTTGGAGGGCGCGGAGGCCAGCTTGGCAGTGAAATAATCC
>CAINXC010000606.1 GCA_903854655.1 uncultured Verrucomicrobiota bacterium
GAACTCGCCGCCCGCCTGCGCGCTTCCAAAAAGGAGGAGCGGACGGAGCTTTTCAAGACCCTCTATGGCGAACTCTTCCGCCGTGTTCCCGAACACGTGCGCCTCACCCGCCGGGACACCCCCGAAACCAGCAGCCGCGCCGTCCAGTCGCGCCTTCGTCTGCTGCGCCCAGCTTTGAAGCCCGACACGGTTCTGCTCGAGATTGCTCCGGGCGACTGCCGTCTGGCGGCGGCGGCGGCGGCCATGGTCAAGCAGGTGATCGCGGTGGATATTTCAGATCAGCATGATCCCAATGAGCAGCTGCCCGCCAACCTTCAGCTCATCATCTATGACGGCTATCATCTCGCCGTGCCGGACGCCTCGGTGGATGTCGCTTTCAGCTACCAGTTTCTGGAGCATCTGCATCCCGATGACGTGGCGCCGCATTTCGAAATGGTAGCCCGGGTCCTGAAACCAGGCGGCTGTTACATTTTCGATACTCCGCACCGTTTTTCAGGCCCGCACGATGTCTCCGGCTTGTTTGGCCACACGCTGGACTGCCTGCACATGCAGGAGTGGACCTATCACGAAATGATCGCCATCACCAGAAGACACGGCTTCACCCAGACCTATGCCTTCCGCCGCGGCGAGGTGCGCAGGGGCGCCTTCATCAATGCTTTGAATCTCGCGATGGAGACCTTTTGCAGCCTGCTTCCCGCCGGCCTGCGCCGGACCATTTGCAAACGCCTCTTTGGCAGCGTCACACTCATGGTGGTGAAGGGCGGAGCGCCTTCCTGATCACGCCGGAGGGAACTGGCGGCGAGGTCATCCGGGGGCCTCGTTCCTGCCTCCTTCATTCAGGCGACGTCAATTTGGTTGATGAGCCGCCACTTTCCATGCTTGACGCCCCGCCCGCCAGTCCTCATTCTGCCGGGCACCCTTCCCCATGTTCTTTTATCGCCACGCATGAACCTTCGTGAACACCTCCGACTGATCCTGCCGGAAATCCTGCCCACGAATCCCGTCGAAGCCATCAAGGGCACCGAACTGATCAGGCTGGTGCGCTATCGCCTCGGTGATGAGTACAGCGACGCCACCCTTCGCTACCATTTTTCGATCCTCTCCTACGATCCCACCTCGCCCATCGCCAAGGTCGATCAAGGCCAGGGCTACTATCTCCGGCTCAAACGATCACTGCCCCGGGCGCTTGCCGGGCGCTCCGGGCTGTTCGAGCCCCCGGGCAACGAATCCGATGCGATCCGCCAGCGCTACCTGCGCGTGCTTGCCATCTTCGAGCGGCTCAGCCTGCTGCGCGGCCAGTTCCCCTTTGTGCTCAACGGTCGCGCCGGACTCTCGCTGCGGGTCGAGGGCGACTGGGAAATCCCAGATGTCGTTTGTGCGGACTGGGAGGTGGAGACCGGCACTGATGAGCAGCCGCGCTTTGATGAGCCCATGCTGAGTCTGCGCCGCCATCTCGGCGGCCCCGAGGTGGGGCTCAACGGCGTGCTTCTCAAACTGGGGGTCACGTTGGAAACTTTCCCTGCCGACTTCTTCCAGGCAGTCAGCGCCACGCGCTGGACGACACAAGGGGAGCTCGTCATCGCCGAAAGCGTCAATGACGAGGCGCTGGTGGAAGCCCTCCGCAGTCTCGGTCATCAGTTCGGCGTCGGCATCACCAGCCTCGGTCTCGACCTCGCTCTCTTGGATGACCTGCCGGACGGCCCCAGCATCCTGGGCATGACGGCGTCCGAATTCGAAGCTGTGCAGGCCATGCTCCGCGTGCAGCGCTTCACTTCCGCCACGCAGCGTGCCACGCTTGACTGGGCCACGTTGTCATCGCTCAAAAAGAAGCACATCAGCGTGGGCGAACTTGTGAAGTGGCTGAGCGATTGCCTGGACCGACGCGTGCCGGTGCGGTGATCTTTCAGCACCGCACAAAACCTACCCGCCTGCGGCTTGATCCGGATCCCTGAACCCCAGCACCGGCGATGGTTCAAGGGCAGCCTCCACGGCCCCCTCCGGCAGCCGTCCCGTTTTCATCTCACCGTCCACAAACCAGCAGACCTCGATCAGGGCTTCGACCACACCCGCGCCCGCATCGGTCTGCGATTTCGGCAGTTCCACCACCGTCATGACCGGACCGCCCGACTTGAGCCGGACTGTGGCACCGATGGGGAATGCGCTCATCACGTGGCTCAAGAGATGATGAGGCTTTCCAAACCGACTTTTCGTTCCGCCGCCTGCTTCCTCCGCCGTTTGATGATGGGAGCGCACCCGCAAAGCGCCAGTTCCAGCACCAATACAGTCGCACCAAACGACCTGGAATCCCATTCGAGCAGGAACCAAACAAACAGTGCGCCGCCGAACAGAAGCGCGGTGATCGCCAGTCCTGCCAGCAGGGAAGCTTCCAGTTTCTCCCCCGCGTCGGCAATGTCATTCACCCCCCGTGCCACCTGAGTGTTCACCAGCACCAGCGGCAGGGTGATGGCGGAGGACAGAATCAGCAGCTTGATCGTGTCCAGCCCCTTGACCGCTTCGGGAGAAAATAACCACAAGGCCGACAGTCCGGGGGCAAAAACGCACATGAGGCTCAACGTGCCAAGCAGCAGGGACTTTGTCTTCATCTCAGCAAGGATTGGTAATTCTGGCATGGAATGAATCTTTGAATTGGCGTGAAGAGGGGTGCTGGTCAAGCTCCTCCAAAACTCAGGCGAAGAGGAGGCTCGAAGTGCGATTCGGGCATTTGAACAGAAGGGAGCGGCTGCTGCCCGATGCTACCGTATCGTCGCGCCGGGTCAAAAGCAATCTCCCTCCCGCGCCTGTGGTGCAGCCCGGCACGCTGCCGCCGGTCGGCGCTTTCGATGGAAAGCGTCGCGGCACAGATGGCGATGTTACATCCTGTCTTTGACAATGGTGTCGAAAAGGCCTCCTCAGGCTTGGGGGGCGCTTCGCCTGCCGGTGTGACAACAAAAAGGACCAAGTGCCCGGCCCTTCCCGACGCCCTGGACAGGCAGTCAGAACAGCTCGGTCATCGGCGTGCCTTCAGTCAACGCCACGGGGCGACCGTCCGAGGACTGGTAGCTGATGTTCTTCACATCGTAGCCAAGTGCCGCGTACACCGTCGCGTGAATGTCCGCAGGGGTTGTGGGACGCTCTGTGGGGTAGGCGCCAATGCTGTCAGAGGCTCCGACGACCTGTCCGCCGCGAACACCACCACCGGCCATCAACACGCTGAAGCAGTTGGGCCAGTGATCCCGGCCGGTGTCTGCGTTGATTTTGGGCGTGCGGCCAAATTCGCCCATCCACAGCACCAGTGTGGAGTCGAGCAGGCCGCGCTCCTCCAGGTCATCCAGCAGGGCCGCATAGGCCTGCTCCATGGGAGGCACCAGCCTGTTCTTGAGGCTGTTGAAGTTGTCCTTGTGGGTGTCCCAGGTGATGCTCGGCCCGTTCACAGTGGTCACGAAGCGAGTCCCGGATTCCACCAGCCGCCGCGCCAGCAGGTGGGATTGCCCCCAGCTATGCCGCCCATACCGCTCGCGCACGGAGTCGGGTTCCTTCGACAGGTCGAAAGCCTCCGCCGCCTTGCCTGACTGGAGCAGGCTGGCGGCCTCCTGGTTGAAGATGTCGATGTCCGCCATCTGCGGAGAGTAGATTGAGGGCGAATTTGCCGAAATTTCATTTAACAAGCCCATGCGTTCCTGAAAGCGGCTGGTTGGCATGTCAGCCGCCAGGGACATGCCTGTAACTTTGAAATTCGAAGCGTTGGGGTCGGCATCCAGCACATAGGGATCGTAGCGTGTCCCGAGACAGCCGCCAAACTGGCCGGGGGTCAGGTACACCTTGCTGTCGCAGGTGGGAAAGGGGGTGATGACATAAGGCGGCACGCCCTTGCTGAAGCCGTCCCGCTGCGCCAGCCATCCCACGAGGGTGCCCAGGCCGGGCAGATCCGTGCGGCTGGGATGAATCAGGGTGCTGTCGATCTTGTAGGGGCGGCCGGTGGAGGCCCAGTGCATGCCGCCGTTGTGGCTGCTGTGGCCATGATACACGGAGCGGATCAGCGCCAGCTTGTCCATTCGCTTCGCCATGCGCGGCAGCAGTTCGGAAATGTGAATCCCCGGCACGTTCGTCCTGATCGGCGAGAACAGCCCGCGCACCTCCTGCGGCGCATCCGGCTTCGGGTCCCACAAATCAATGTGGCTGGGCGCCCCGCCATTGAAGATCAAGATCACCGACTTCGCCTTGCCCGGTCCGCTTCCGGTTCGCGGAGCAGGGGACCCGAGGGCGTTCAAAAAACCCAGAGGCCCTCCACTCATGCCAAGCAGGCCCATGGCTCCTGCTTGAAGCAGGTTCCGTCGCGTGGGGTTTGGGCCTGGGAGGATGCGTTGCATGATCAGGGCAAACCTACGGCCCCGCGCAGGCGATCTTGCGCGCCAGCGCTGCAGGATCTGCCCCGACAACAGCGGCGGCGCCGTCACCGAGAGTCCTGGATACATCTGCAATTCTGGCAGCAGGAAGTAACCGACTCCCTTTCTCCTCGAGGGATAGCCAGCGTTCCGCACACGCCGCTGAACGTCGCCGTGCGATTGATCAAGGGTATCCGTACTTTATCATCAGCGGTGACAGCAGCACCCGCCCTGACAACAGCGGCGAGGTGGTCACCGAAAGGCCTGGATACGGCTGCAACTCAGGCAGCAGGAAGTAGCCGGCTCCCTGGCTCCCTACGCACACGCCGCTGAAGGTGCCCGTGCGATTGATCCGGAATTATGCATTTGACAAACCCGCCTTTTCGGGTATAATTCGGGTATTATGACACTCGCAGAAGCCACCAAGCTCACCGAAGACGGAGCCCGCGAATACATCGAAGCCATGATCTGGAAGGGCAAGCGCACCTGCCCCCATTGCGGCTCCGAGAAGTCTTATGAGTTGAAGGGTCCTAGCACTCGCGCCGGGCTCTACAAGTGCTCCGCCTGCCGCAAGCAGTTCACCGTTGCAGTGGGCAGCATCTTCCACGGCTCGCACATCGGCCTTCGTGAGTGGGTTATCGCCTTCCATCTCATGTGCTCCAGCAAGAAGGGCATCAGCGCCTTGCAGCTTCAGCGCAATCTGGGAATCAAGCAGTACAAGAGCGCTTGGCACATGGCCCACCGTATCCGCCACGCCATGGCCGAAGGCATCTTCGACGGCCCTCCTTTGAAGGGGCCGGTGGAAGTGGACGAAACCTACGTGGGCGGCAAGGTCCGTGGCCAGGGTCGCGGCTACCGGGCCAACAAGACGCCTGTCGTGGCTCTGGTTGAGCGCGAAGGCTTCAAGCGCTCCATGGTCATGGCTGAAGTGAACGCTGCGAATCTGCGGGCCGCTGTGGAGGCGAACGTTGCTCCCGGCGACAAGGTCCACACGGATGACCATCGCGCCTACATCGGGCTCAAGAAGGGCTTTGACCATGAGTCCGTGAACCATTCCAAGAAGCAGTACAGCAAGAAGGGCAAGGACGGCGGCAAGGTCACCACGAACACGGTTGAAAGCTCCTTTGCCCTGCTTAAGCGCGGCATCGTGGGTGCCTTCCATCATGTGAGCGCCGAGCACCTGCCCCGCTATTGCGCGGAGTTTGATTTCCGCTGGAACCATCGCAAAACGACGGACGGCGAACGCACCGATCAGGCCATGAGTCAGACGAGCGGCAAGCGCCTCTGCTACAAGGCTCCGAAAGTAGCGTGATGCCCGGCGGCGGCAAAGTTGACTGCCTCGTAAAGGGGCGGTCGCGCTGCCGGGAGTCCAAGCGTGAACTGTAATGAGGGAACCCATATGAAAGACAAACCGAAGCTACCAAGGTTGAAACCAATCTCGCTTGCCCATCTAACGCCCGAGGAGGCAATCATGCGGGCGTTCAAGGGAAAGCCGGTGAAGATAAAGGAATTGAAGCAGCCGAAGAAACCGAAATAGGATCTTCATATCAGTGAAAAGGAAACATCGTGAAAAAGATCCCTCCAAGGGAGGCTCCAAGGAGAAAGGCAATGGCAAGCCCCATCCAGAGATGCCTGCGGGTGATGATAATAGGATTCATAATGCTGAAGTTCTGTATAAGATATTTGGATGGATTGCAGCTATAAGCTTTGGCATAGCAACAGGTTTGAAACATCGTAGCTCTACAGTTGGATTCTTGTTTGTTGGAGGCATCGGAGCTACAGCGGCGCTTTGCTTTTGGTATCGAATGGCGATATTGAAACACAAGGCTGCTAAAAATAAGGCCGTCATGCCTATAGGTTTGTCGTTGCCAGATAAGGCAGAAGTGACGCCAGTAAGCCGACCGATTACCCAGCAGACACCCGCGCAAATCTTGAAAGAGATTGACGAGGCAAGGCCGACGCAAAGGGAGGCACTCAGAAAAACCTTCGTTGGGGCTCGCGTGCATTGGCTCTTGCCTTTGTTTAACATCCATACAGACCGCTCTGGAAGAGTTGCGGTGCACTTCGCTGATCCTACCACAATGTGGGCGGGAGTAATGTTTTTCGTTTCTGAGAGCGACATGGATCAATTGCGATTATGTGATGAAAATGCTCTGGTTTATGTGTCGGGTTCTATCGAATCCGTGAGCACGGGAAATGTGTGGCTAAAGGATGGGAAGGTGGAACTTCCGTCTCCCTAAAGTACGGATTTCGGCCGGTTTTTAGCTGGGTTTACCAAATGCATAATTCCGGTCGGTTCGGTCAGTTCGGCGGCATTGGCGGCGGGGGCAATGTTGACCGGAGGCGTTCCGGCATAGGTGAGCGCCGCCAGCCCGCCTTCATTGAAGAGCAGGTTGGTATTGATGTCGCCAGAAAGGACAGGCAAGATGCCCAGCACGAGAGGATAGTCCACCGTAGGCTTGATGTACTTGGCTCCGATGACCGTCAGGTTGTGCAGGGGGAAACCACCCTTGTAATTGAGCGTGGCGGCGGTCTGGGCGCTCTTGATCCAGTCAAAGGTGAAATTCGGCATGTTATCCAGCAACTGGTTAGGATCACTTCCGCTGGCCTGTACCCAGCCATGGGCGGAGCCGGTGTTGGTGTAGAGCATGAAATGCAACGGCACCTCGCCATGTGGCCCCATGGTCACGCTGGCCGTGGTCACCGCACCATCGGCCATCTTGCCGCTCCACGTCGCCGATCCAGTTGAAGTCACCGTGAGGATGCCGAAGCCGTCGCCCTGCGGATACACAATGTTGGTTTCATTCGGATCGGCAGTGCCCGCCAGCGCGGGATCAATCTGCAAAAATGCCGTATAGACCGTGGCAAACGCCGAGGGAGGCGAGCTGCGCCAGGCCAGCACATTGACCGGCGAGCCTGGCAGGCTCACGTCGGTGACCGTGCCATCCACCTTGCCCACGTTGGCCTCATCGCCAACTGTGTCGTGATGGAAGGTCAGGGCCAGGGTCAAGTTATGCAGGGGCAAAGCCCGCGCAATGGTCACGGTCGCCGGGGTGGTGACATCGCCCACCGTCGAATCCAGGTGCTGGGCGGCGAAGCTGTAGCTTAGCGCTCCGAGCGTGAGCTTGCCGGTGAACACACCGGTGTTGAGGCTCACGACATTAAGGCTGCCGCCGTAACCCGAGGTGAGCGTCGGATCTCGATCCACCAGTCCGTTGAAAGTCCCCACGGCACTTGTGGACAAAGGGTTCACGGTCACAGTCACGGGTGAGAGCTGGTTTGACCCGGCGGCGTTGCTGGCGGTGATGACGAGGTTGTACTTCGTCGCTGCGGTGATCGCCACCATGGGTTTGCCGCTTAACTGCCCGGTCTTGGCGTTCACAGTCACGCCCGCAGGCAGGCCCGTCACGGTGAAGGTCGTGGGGTTGTTCTGGGCGGTGATCAGATCCGTCACCGTGCCGCTGACAATCCAAGGGCCGGGCGCAAAGGCGTTGAGCACGGGCTTGATCGTGACGCTGACCGTAAAGGCACCGCATGAGAGAGGGGGCAAAGGGGATCCCCCGGGATCAGGCGAGGTCACCAGACAGGTGTAAGCGTTCGCATCGGCAGTGACGGTCTTGGTGATGGCAAGCTTGGAGCTGGTGACTCCCGAGATGGTGCCGAGGCTGTTGACCGGGTTCGTGCCGTCGGCCAAATTCGAGCCGTTCTTCCGCCACTGGTAAGTGAGCCCTGGACCCGCTGCGGAGGCGGTCAACGTGAGGGTGGTGCCGACCACCACCGCCACAGTGGCGGGAGCCGTGTTCACCACGCCAAGGTTCGCGGCAACAGGACTGGTGACCGACCCAGCCGCGTTGCTGACCGTGACCGTGTAGGCCCCGGCATTTGTCAGTGCGGTGACCGGGTTGTAGGCGCTGCTTGTCGCGCCAGCGACCGCCGCACCGTTCTTCAACCACTGGTAGCTCAGGGTACCCCCGGTGGCGGTCACGCTGAAATGGGCGGTCGCGCCCATGCCTATGATTTGGGAGACAGGCGGCGAAGTGATGACGGGCTGCGCCGCTCCAGTCCCCGTCAGGGCAACATTGAAGGGGTTTAGCGTCTCGCCCGTGGCGTCGATGTGCATCGTGGCTGATCGCGCGCCAACAGCGCCGGGTTTGAAGGTGATGGTAAACGTCGCGCTCGCGCCGATGGCCAGGGTGGTGACCGGCAGTGTGGTGGGGGTGAAATCCCCCAGATCAGCGCCAGCAAAGCTGAACACAAAACTCTTCAATGCCGCAGTGCCGATGTTTTTCACGGTGAACACGCGGGTGGTCGTGGTTTTGCCCGGCGCGGCCCCGCCGAAGTCGATGGCTGAAACCCCGCTGACCAAAGCGGTTCCGACAGGCTGTTGCACCGAAAGATAGGGAGCCAGGCGTGTGACCGTCACCGTGTAGGTGGTCTTCGTCGTGCCATCCTGCGCCGTCACCACCACGCTGACAGTGTTGTTGCCCACGCTCAACGGAATCGCCTGGCTGGCGCTGCCGGACACGACCCCCGCTGTGTTGACCTGCACTGTCACGCTGGGGTTGGACGTGGTTGGCGTCACCGTCAGCGAGGTGGTCACGTTAGAAACCGTGGCGGTATAAGTTCCGGTGTTGCTGCTGAAAGTGGGACTCAAAGCGCCGCTGCTCAGAGCGAGGCCGGAGAGCGTGGCCACATTGCTCAGCGTGGTGAAGCTCCCCACCGCGCTGTAGCCCGTGCCCGCGCTGTTGGTGGCATAGGCGGCAAAGCTGTAGGCCGTGCCTGGAGTCAAGGAGGCGCCATTGACGGTGAACACCCCTGCCGCGCCCGCGCTGGTCACGCTCATCACCCCGACGCCGCCGATCTGCGGGCTGCTGTTGGTGGCCGTTGGAGAAAAAACCACGCCGAGCCCGCTGAGCGCCACGCCGCCTGTGCTGGTGACATTGCCGCCCAGTGTGGCGCTGGTGCCGGTGACACTGGCAAAGGTGGGCGTGGTGACCGTGGGGTCGGCGGCATTGATAACGACTGTATACGCCTGGCTGCCAGTCGCCCCCACTGTGTCCGTCGCCGTCACCGTGAAATTGAAGATGTTCACCACCGTGGGCGTGCCAGAGAGCGCTCCGGAAGTGCTCAAGCTCATGCCGGTGGGAAGAGCGCCTGCCGTTACTCCAAAGGCGATGGCTCCGGTGCCCCCGCTTGTCGAGATCGTCTGGCTGTAGCCGCTCTGGTTGAAGGTCCAGTTGGGCAGGGTGGCCGTGGTAATGGAGACTGAGGCATTGATCACCACGGAGTATGCCTGCGATCCTGTCGCGCCCACCGTGTCCGTCGCGGTCACCGTAAAATTGAAGGTGCTGACCACCGTCGGCGCGCCGGACAAAACACCGCTTGCGCTCAGGCTCAGGCCAGTGGGCACCGTCCCTGCCGTCACTGCAAAGGTGGAGGCTCCTGTGCCGCCTGTGGTTGCGATGGTCTGGCTGTAGCCGCTCTGGTTGATCGTCCAGTTCGTCAGGGTGCCAGTCGTGACGGCCACCGCCGGGTTGATGGTGACTGTGTAAAGGTACAGGCTGGTCGCACCCACTGTGTCGGTCGCCGTCACGGTGAAACCAAAGCTGCTGGCCACGGTGGGCGTTCCTGTCAGCACTCCCGAATTGCTCAGGTTCAGTCCGGTGGCAAGGCTGCCCGCAGTGACAGCAAACGAGGCGGCCCCGGTGCCACCCGTCACTGCAATGGTCTGGCTGTAGCCGCTCTGGTTGATCGTCCAGTTCGGCAGGGACGCCGTCGCGATTGCAACGGCAGGATTGATCGTGATTGAAAAGGCCTGGGTGCCGCTCACGCTCAACGCGTCGGTGGCTGTGATTGTGAAATTAAACGTTCCCGCCGCCGTCGGCGTTCCCGACAGCCCCCCACTGGTGCTCAGGCTCAGGCCTGAGGGAAGGGCACCTGCCGTCACGGTGAAGGTCAAGGCTCCCGTGCCCCCGCTGGCCGCTATAGTCTGCAAGTAGCCGCTCTGGTTGATCGTCCAGCTCGGCAGGGTGGCCGTGGTGATGGACACTGGCGTGTCCACC
>CAINXC010000607.1 GCA_903854655.1 uncultured Verrucomicrobiota bacterium
AACGCGGAGACCATGGAGTGCTCGCTTGAGAACGCCTACATCCTCATCAACGAAAAGAAGGTCAGCAACCTCAAGGACATGCTGCCCCTGCTTGAGAAGGTCGCCCGCTCCGGCAAGCCCCTCCTCATCATTGCTGAAGACGTTGAAGGCGAAGCGCTTGCAACCCTCGTGGTCAACAAGCTGCGCGGCACCCTCAACATCGTCGCCGTCAAGGCTCCTGGCTTTGGCGATCGCCGCAAGGCCATGCTCGAAGACATTGCCATCCTCACCGGCGGCAAGTGCATCACCGAAGATCTCGGCCTCAAGCTTGAGAACGTCGAACTTTCCGAACTGGGCCGTGCCAAGCGCATCACCATCGGCAAGGAAACCACCGTCATCGTCGAAGGCGAAGGCGGCACGGATGCCATCCAGGGCCGTGTCTCCCAGATCAAGCGCCAGATCGACGAAACCACCAGCGATTATGACCGTGAGAAGCTCCAGGAGCGTCTCGCCAAGCTGGCCGGCGGTGTTGCCGTCATCAACGTCGGTGCTGCCACCGAGACCGAGATGAAGGAAAAGAAAGCCCGAGTCGAAGACGCCCTGCACGCCACGCGCGCTGCCGTAGAAGAGGGCATTGTCCCTGGGGGAGGTGTGGCATTGATCCGCGCACAGGCGGCGGTCAAGGGTCTGAACCTCACTGGCGATGAAGCCACGGGTGCAGACATCGTCGCACGTGCCGTTGAAGCTCCTCTCCGTCAGCTGGCTGCCAATGCCGGCGTCGAAGGCGCGCTCATCGTCGCTGAAGTCAAGAAGGGCACCGGCAACCACGGCTATAACGTGGCCACCGGCGTCTATGAAGACCTCGTGAAGGCCGGTGTGGTCGATCCTACCAAGGTGACCCGCTCCGCCCTGCAGAACGCCGCCTCCATCAGCGGTCTCCTGCTCACCACCGAGTGCCTCATCGCCGACATCCCGAAGGAAGAAGCTGGCGCTGACCCGCACAGCCATTCCCACGGCGAAATGGGCATGTAACCGGCCCAGGGTGAGGCTCTAACCGGTCCCAACCAAACCAACCATTGCACCCCGGAGGCGAAAGCTTCCGGGGTGCTTTGTTTTGGGAAGCGATTGTTATCGGCGGCGTTTCTCCAGCTCAACGATGCGCACTTCAGCCACTGGACCGTCATACCAAAACCAAATGCTCCAGCCGTTGAAATCCCTGCGTTGGATCGAACGGCCCGCCGAGTCTTGGTGGGTAACGGTGGCTGGCAAGGGGGCGGCGTCAGCCAGTTGTTGAAACAACCTGAGCAATCGTTCGCGCTGAAGGGATGAGGCCCGGATGAAGACATCCATCACCTCGTCTTCAACAACATACCGATAGTTCATCAGATCACACACCAAGGGCCTTCAGGGCCTCATGCACCACCATCAACTGCTCAGCAGTGATCTTGCGGCCGCTGTCCATTGCCTTCATGCGGCGCTCAATTCTGGCGCGACGAGCTTCGTCGCTCGCCTGATCCTTGGCGGCAATGAAATCCGCCAAATCAAGTCGTTCGGTCACGGAAAGCCGTGCAACCTCATTCTTCAATTCAAGAAGTGACATCGAGTCCAGCTTATGCCTTGATTGACGATCGTCAACCTCGCTCGGCGAGGCCGGTGTGGTCGATCCTACCAAGGTGACCCGCTCCGCCCTGCAGAACGCCGCCTCCATCTGCGGCCTGCTGCTCACCACCGAGTGCCTCATCGCCGACATCCCGAAGGAAGAAGCCGGTGCCGATCCGCACAGCCATTCCCACGCCGAAATGGGCATGCAAGCCATGGTGGTCCGCACAGTCTCTGTGCGGCTCATGAAACCCTCAGCACCCCGGAAGCTTTCGCCTCCGGGGTGCTTTGTTTTCGGGAGAGCCTGCTGAAAATTCAGCAACATTTTCCTTGCTGAAAAATCAACATGCTGATATTTCAGCAAGCATGTGGGACGAAAAAGCAGCAAACAACCTCAGCCGGCGCGAGCGGCAGGTGGTGGAAATCGTGATGCAGCACGGCCCTTGCACGGGCCGCCAGATTGAAGAGCACCTGCAGGACGCACCGACCTACTCGGCCGTGCGTTCCATTTTACGGCTTCTGGTGGAGAAGGGGATGCTGGTGAAGGAGCTCGTGGACGGGCGCGACTTGTTCCGGCTGCCTGTGGCTGCAGGAAAGGCGCGGGTGAACGCCCTGCACAGCCTGGTGGAGCGCTTTTTCGACAACTCCGTGGGCGAGGCGGCGCTCGCCTTGCTGGGCCAGCGCAAGGCCAGACTTTCCGCCGAGGAAGCCGACAAACTCATGCAACTCATCAAGGAGGCCCGCCAAAAATGAACATGCTCATCGAAACGCTGCTGCACCTTCATGCCAGGTATCCTGGCTTCTTTGCCGTCCTCCTGGCGCTCGTGAAGGGAACCGCCATCCTGCTCATGGCTGAGGGCATCGCGATGATGCTCAACCGCCGCTCCGCCCGGGCCCGGGCCTGGGTGTGGCGCGTGGCCTTGCTCATGCTTGCCTTGCTTGCGGCCTGGCCTTTGCGGCCGCCGGCGATGAAGCCGCTGGGCATCACCCTCAATGTCACAGACCGCACTGGAGAGCCCTTGTTTCCCGAGAGAGTGCTGCGGCCTGAGACAACCGCCGTCGTGCCGGTTCCGGTGGCGGTGGCGATGAGCAAGATGATGCAGGCCCCTGCCGGCCCGAACTGGCGCTCCTGGCTGCGCCAGGCCGATGATGAGGTTTTGCACCTGTGGGCGCTGGGCTTCATTGCCCTCGCGACCCTGAAGGTGCTGCGGCAGGCATTTGGTCGCGCCCTGCTGCGGCGTGGCAGCGCCTTGGTCGATCACGCGGTGCAGGCACTGTACCCGGCGGGGCTGTGCTGCCGCATCAGCCCGCGGGCTTCATCGCCCTTGATCACCGGCATGATCAAGCCCACGATCTGGCTGCCCGCCGGGGCGCTTGGCTGGGATGAAATGAAGCTGCGCGCGGCCCTTCAGCATGAGCTGGCGCATCACATGCGGCGCGACGTGCTCTGGCAGTGCATCGGCACCATCGCCGCCTGCGCCTGGTGGTGGCTGCCGCTGTCGTGGCTGGCCCTGCGCAGGCTCAAGGCGGAGACGGAACAGGCTGCAGACGACTGGACGGTGAGCCACGTCCTGCAACCCTCGGATTATGCCGAGGCCCTGGTCCAGATTGCCCAGGCGGCGGGTTCGGACAACCCGCAATGCCCGGGCATTCCGATGGCCGGGTTCAGCGAGCTGGAGACCCGTGTGCGCGCCCTCCTGCGTGACAACCCCTGGCGCAACCGCGTGGGCCTGCTTGCCGGGGCCGCGCTCTCCCTTCTTACCATCTGTCTCCTCGGCGTGGTGCTTGTCTCGTGCCAGAAAAGGCCGCCCGAATACATCAGCCTGGCGAAGCTGGTGGCGGGCGGTTCTGGCACGGCACCCCATGCTGAGGATTTCTATGGCACCATCATCGAGATTCTGGAAAGCAGCGAGATGCGCCGCCACGCCGTGGAGCGTGTGCGCGTGCTCAATCCCGACCTCAAGGAGGCGGACGTGGCGGTGCGGGTGAACCAGAACAAGGGCTCCTCCATCTTCAATGTCGCCGCTGTCGGCTCGGACAGGGAATACGTGAAGACCTTCCTCAACGCCCTGCTGGACGAATTCAAAGCCTTTCGCGAAATGAACCGCGAGCAGCCCAACAAGGCCCTGACGGCGCTGGAGGATGATGTGGCCAGCCGCGAGAAGCAGCTCAAGGAACAGGGGAAGACTTTGATGGATTTCGAGAAAAACAACAACGTGGTGGTGATCAGCCAGAACCAGAACCAGGCGGCAGAGATGCTGCGCCAGTGCAACAATGAGCGTGAACGCCTGCGTGAGCAGCTCACCGAGGTGGAGCAGGCGCTCAAGGATGTGGAGGGCTCGGTTGCGGGCAAGCGCCTTGAGGCCTCCGGCCAGCGCACATCACCACTGGCTGATTCCAGCCCCTCGGCTGGCCTCACCCGGCCGGAATTGGACTATCTCAACACCCGAAGTGAACTGGTGGTCTGCCAGGTGGACCTGCAAACCCTGCGCGAGGCCCACAAAGCCGACTCAGAAAAGGTTCAGGAGGCCGAGTTGCGCATGGCCAGGCTGGAGAAACTGCGGGCCGTTTACTCGCGGCAGGTGACCGACATGCTGCAAGCCCGCCAGGCGGACACCGAACGTCGCCTGAAAATGAACGAGAACAAGATGGCGGAACTTGAACTGCAGGCGGCTGAAGCAGGCACCAAGCTCGCCAAGTACAATCAGCTCAAGAGGGACCTGGAGGACGCGGACAAGGCGTGCAAGGAGGTGTTTGAGCTCGCCCACAGGTTCAAGGTGAACGAGGTGATGGCCGGCGAGTATGTCCAGGTCATGGAACGGCCTTCAACCGCCGTGGAGGATGTGCGGCCCTGGTGGCGGTTCTGATCGAGCACCGGCGTAGGCCGGCGGTCTCGGTGGTGCGGTGTGGCTTGGCCTGCAGTCCTGTCGCCTCTCCCGTCATTTTCCCCATCGCCACGGGCCGCCCTCCGTGCTCAAATCGACGCATTCGCCTCGATTGCCCATGAAACTGCTATTCCTCCTCGCCCTGTCTGCCGCGATCCTCTCCGCCGCCGAGCCCCCGAAGCTCGAACTGCATGAGGGCGACCACATCTGCATCATCGGCAACACCACGGCTACGCAGATGAGCCTGCCCGGGCACAACCATTTCGAGGAGTTCCTCTACCAGCTCCATCCCAGTCTGGACCTCGTGGTGCGAAATCTCGCCTGGCCCGCCGACGAGGTCGCCCTTCGCCCCCGCACGGATGGTTTCGGCACGCCTGATGAACACCTCGCCTTCAGCAAGGCGGATGTAATCATTGCCTTCTTTGGCTTCAATGAATCCTTCAAAGGACCGGCGGGCCTGGAGCAGTTCAAGAGCGACCTGGATGCGTGGATCGTCCACATCCAGCAGCAGAATTACAGCGGCAAGGGGGCGCCGAGGATTGTGTTGGTGGCACCCATTGCTGCGGAGGAAAATGAGGGCCAGAATCTGCCGGATGCGAAGAAGACGAACGCGGACCTGGCGCTCTATTCGCAGGCGATGAAGGAGATCGCGAAAAGGCGAAGCGTGGTGTTTGCGGACTTGTTTGCGAGGACCATGTACAACTTCAATGAGATACTCAACGGGAAGAACGCTACCATCAACAATGTTCACCTCAGCGAGATTGGAGATGTAGGTGTCGCCCTGGATCTGTGTCATTTACTTTTCGGCAGTCTCAGTGACGATTTTTTTGATCAGCATGGCGAAATTCCAGCGCTCTTCGCCGCCATCGAAGACAAAAACTTCCACTGGTACCACCGCTACCGCATCGTCGATTCCTACTATGTCTATGGCGGTCGGGCCGACCTGAAGTTCGCGGATGGCGATCAGACCAATCGTGACGTGTTACAGCGTGAGCGCGAGGTGCTCGATGTCATGGTAGCGAACCGCGACCAGCGCATATGGGCCATAGCTCAGGGCAAGAAAGTCCCCGACAAGATGGACGACAGCAACGCCCCTGCCTTCCTCAAAGTGAACACTTCGTTTGGCGTCAGCAAAAAGAAGGACGCGGGGCTCAACACCGGCATGACCAGCAAGACCGCCGAGCCGGATGAGATCAAGTTTCTGGATGCCGAGGAATCGAAGAAGCACTTCAAGCTTGCGCCCGGCTATGCCATCGAGCTGTTCGCCAGCGAGAAAGAATTCCCCGACCTGGGCAATGCCGTGAGCATGGCTTTCGATACCAAGGGCAGGCTATGGGTCTCCACTTACCAGAGCTACCCGCAGTGGCAGCCGGGCGGGGAGATGAACGACAAGATCATCATTCTGGAGGACAACGACCACGACGGCAAAGCCGATGAGGAGATTGTCTTTGCTGATCACCTGCACCTGCCCATCGGCTTCCAGTTCTACAATGGCGGTGTCCTGGTCAGTCATCAGCGCGAGCTGCTTTTTCTCAAAGATACCAACAACGACGATAAGGCGGACATTCGCGAGCAGGTGCTGGACGGCTTTGATTCAGCCGACAGCCACCACGTGATCAACAGCTTCACTTATGGCCCCGGCGGCGACTTGTATTTCCAGGAGGGCACCTTCCAGCATTCGCAGGTGGAGACGCCCTGGGGGCCCACGCGCTGTGTGGACGCAGGCACCTACCGTTACGAGCCGCGCACGCAGAAGCTCGATGTCTTCGTGAGCTACAAGTACGCGAACCCCCATGGCATTGCCTTCGACAAGTGGGGCCAGATCTTTATCGCCGATGCCAGCGGCGGCGCGAACTACTTCGGCACCGCGTTCTCCGGCTGGCTGCCCTATCCCGAGAAGCACAACGCCATGAAGCAGTGGTTCCCCAAGCGCGTGCGCCCCACCAGCGGCTGCGAATTCGTCTCCAGCCGGCACTTCCCCGATGAGGCCCAGGGCCGCTTCCTGCTTAACAACTGCATTGGTGTGCAAGGCATCCTCCAGCACGAAGTGCAAGAGGTGGGCTCCGGCTTCGAAGGCAAGGAGATCGAGCCCCTTCTGCTCAGCGATGATCCGCTCTTCCGCCCCGTATTCATGACCTTCGCCCCCGATGGCAGTCTTTACGTCATCGATTGGGCGGAAGCCCTCATCGGCCACATGCAATACTCCATCCGCGACCCGCTGCGTGACAAGTCGCATGGGCGCATCTGGCGCATCACATATCCCGGCAGGCCGTTGGTCAGGGACCCGAAGATCGCGGGGGAAAGCGTGGAGAAGCTGGTGAATCTGCTGGGTGAGGTCCCCGAACTCAGGACAAAAGAGCGGATCAAACAGGAGCTGAGCACAAGGCCCTGGAAGGACCTCGAAGAGGTGGCCGCTTTCCGTGCCTATGGAAAGCCCATCAGCATTGAAGGATGGGCCAATCAGCTCGATCTTCTTTGGCTTTACCAGTGGCATGACGTCGTTAACGAAGAGCTGCTCAAGACGCTGCTTCGTTGTCTCGAACCCAAGGTTCGCGCCGCCGCCACCCGCGTGCTCTGCTATTGGCGTGACCGCGTGAAGGACCCGCTGGGCCTGCTTCTGCAGCAGGCAAAGGATGAGGATCCCAAGGTGCGGCTTGAAGCGGTGCGGGCGGCGAGTTTCTTTGCCAAGCCGAGCCCACTGGTGCCCATGCCCGAGTCCACGGTCAAGGCTGCCGATGTCGCCCTCGAAGTCCTTAACCATCCGATGGACTACTACCTCGATTACACGCTGGGCGAAACCATGCGCGTGCTGGATGTGGACGTGAAATCATTGAAGAATCCGAAGGCCATCGCCTATGTGGTGAACCGCCTGAGCCATGACGAGCTTGCCGCTGCTCCTGATGTGGAGCCGATCATTGAGGCGCGGCTGGAACGCCAGGGGTTCGACCCGGTGAAGCGGGAGGCTGCGCTCGCCAAGCTGATGGAATTGCGCAAGCAAAGCCGCGTGATCGTTCTCACCGAGGCCATGAACAAGCTCGACACCCAGGGCGCGGGGGCGCAGGCCGCCGTGCTGGAGCTGGGCCGGATGCTGCTCTCCGGCGGCAATGCCGGGCTGAGGCCCCATCGCGCCCTGCTTTACTCCGCGACCCGCAACGCCATCAACCAGAGCTTCACCCGCGAGGTCGCCTATGCTGCCGTCGCGATTGCCGATGGCAGGCCTGACGAGATCTGGACCGCCACCGAGGACGATGTTTCCACCCGAACGATGCTGCTCAACGCCATCGCCTTGATTCCTGATCCGGCGTTGCGAGCGGCCTTTCAGCCCAGGCTTTCCGTGCTGTTTGGCAATCCAAAACTCCAACCCACCATCCGCCGCGCCGCGTTGAAGGCCCTGCCCTCGCTCGGTGCTCAGAACGCCGCCGCCAGCTTCGCCACCCTCGCGGACCACCTGAAGAAGGGCGTGCCATCGCCGGTGGCCGTTAGCAGTCTGTCGCAATTGCCGAAGGAATCCTGGGACAAGTCGCAGGCCGCCCAATTAGCGCAGCTTCTCTTTGATCAATGTTCGAAGGTCCCTGCCGACCAGCGCACCAATGATGAGTTCATCGAGGCCCGGCAACTTGGCATCGATCTCGCCTCGTTGATTCCTGACGGCGAGGCATTGAAGAAGCAACTGCGCGATCTTGGCGTGGCCACGGTGCTGCTCAAGACCCTGCGCGAGCAGATGATCTACGACAAGCTGAGCTTTGAAGTCGAAGCCGGCAAGCCTGTCGCCATCATCCTGGAGAACAACGACATCATGCCGCACAACTTTGTCATCGTGCAGCCCGGCGCGCTGGAGGAGGTGGCGATGAAAAGCCAGACCATGCCTCCCGTTCCCGACAAGCAGGGCCGCATGTATATCCCGGAATCCGACAAGATACTGGCGGCCACAAAAATGCTGGAGCCGGGACAGAAGCAGAAGCTCACCTGGACCGCCCCCAATCATCCCGGCAAGGTGCCGTTTCTCTGCACTTTCCCAGGGCACTGGGTGCGGATGAAGGGGGAGATTGTAGTGAAGGCGGAGGATTGACGACGCGTTCGTTGCACCGCAGCAATTTGCTGCGCCAATGTCTTGGAAGCTATCGGTCAGACTATTGATCGCTGCCGGAGCTTTGTCCAGGTATGAGGATTCTGCGAGACCCCTCTGAGATGGGTGGGTCGGGATTGATAGTTTTCTCAAAAGAACGCAATTTCTCCCGGGATTTGCCCAAATGGCCTGGGTCGACGAAGGTTTTCTTGTCCAGGCAATCAATGGTCGCGGAACTGCGCTCGATCAAATCATCAATAGACGCATAGGCATATCTCGTTGCCGCAACGAGATCACGGTTGGGAAGAGCCTCGGCCATGAAGTTGCAAAATGCCGCTTCCAATCCCATTGCGGTTCGCAAATTCTCCTTCAAGAATTGTGTGTCTCGTTTGAGTTGGAGGTTTTCTGTCAGCAGCCAGACGGTTGACGACGCAAAAATCACGAGTGCCACAGTCTTTATTCTTGCCCACATGATTGAAACTCGGTCCGGTACAGATCGGAGTCCATCGCCGTTTGGTTCCCCTACGCCATTTTTTTCGCAGCAGACGCATACGATGCGATTCGCTGTCGCCGATGAGGACGGCGGCATCTACGAAGATGTTAGAGCCGGGCCAGAAACAGAAGCTCACCTGGACCGCCCCGAAGCAGCCGGGCAAGGTGCCGTTCCTCTGCACTTTCCCAGGGCATTGGGTGCGGATGAAGGGGGAGATTGTAGTCCGCGAGTCCTTCGCGGCTGACGCTCGTTAAAACACCCGGAGAACGTTGCATAAATGAAACTCGATTCTTCAAGCGAAGCACAGCCGCGAAGGGACTCGCGGACTACGTCGGAGCTGCGGACTACGTCCTGGCGCTTCTACAACCCACATGCCGAAGTCGAAAGATCGAAGCGCAAGCTTCCTCACTGGGAGCAGACGGGCGTTTGCTATTTCCTGACGTTCCGGACCGCGGACTCGATGCCCGTTGAAGTCGCCGCAGACTTCAGGTATCGGCGGAAAGCTTGGCTCATTGTTCATGGGATTGACCCGAGTATTGAGGGCTGGCACCAGCAACTGGGTGAATTGCCGGAGACGGAGCAAAGAACGTTTCATCGTGATTTTTCTCGCGAGTATCAAGAGCTTCTCGACCAAGGTTATGGTGAATGCCACCTCCAGCGTCCTGACGTCGCGCAGATGGTCGCTGACTCTTTGCGTTGCTTTGACGGAGACCGGTATGATCTGGGCGACTTCGTTATCATGCCCAACCATGTTCATCTTCTCGTGCAGTTTGTCGGTGAGGGCCGGCTGAAGAAGCAATGCCAGTCATGGAAGCACTTTACGGCGCGGGAGATCAACCGATCGCTTGGGAAAGCCGGGCATTTTTGGCAAGGCGAGACGTACGACCACATCGTGCGCAGCGAGTTCGATTTTGATCGCTACCGGAAGTATATCGCGGAGAATCCAGTGAAGGCGGGGTTGAAGGAAGGGACCGCAAACACTCCGGACATTTCAATTGATGAAGTCTGATGCTATAAACGCAGCCCGGCCGCGAAGGGATTCCCCTGCGGGGGCCTTCGGCAGCGCGGACTACGATTTCGGATCAAAAGCATCCCTCAGGCCGTCGCCCAGGAGGTTCAAGCCCAGCAGGCTCAGAGACATCAGCACGGACGGGAAGAGCAGCAGCCACCACTTGCTGTCCAGCGGATTGATCACCTGCGCGCCGTCTTTCAACAGCGAACCCCAGCTCGCCGCAGGATCTTCAATGCCGAGACCGAGGAAGCTGAGGAAGGACTCGTCCAGGATCACGGCGGGGATGGTCAATGTGAGATAGGTTAGGATGATGGTGCTGAGGTTGGGCAGCAGGTGCTTCCACAGGATGGCCCCGGCGCTCTGACCCATGGCGCGGGCGGCCGTGACGAAGGCCATCTCGCGCAGCACCAGCACCTGGCCGCGCACGATGCGCGCCATGGTCAGCCATTCCACCAGGCCCAGCGCGAACACCATCACCATCACCCGCGAGTAGGGCAGCAGGCCGGCCATGGCATGCTCCGGGGAACTCCAGCCATGCGCCTGAAACCACAGCCTCGCGCCATCCAGCCAGCCTTTGATCTGCGAGTCCAGCGCGGCGATGAAGATCATGATGAAGAGGATGCGCGGCACGCTGTAAATCACATCCACCACGCGCATCATGAAGCCGTCCAAGCGACCGCCGGCAAAACCGGCAACCATGCCGTAACAGGTGCCGACAAACAGGCTGAGCACCGCGCCCAGCACACCAATGCCGAGCGAGACCTGCGCGCCCGTGAGCAGGCGATAGAACAGGTCCTGGCCATTGATGTCGGTGCCGCAAAGGTGGGTGACCTTGCCGTGGAATCCGGCGGCCAGGGGCGGCAGAAAACTGCCGCTGCTCGTCTCCTTCAACTCCGCCGGCAGGAACCAGGGCACGATCACCGCGAGGAGCCCGACACCCACCAGGAAGGCAAGCGAAACCATGGCAGGGCGGTTGCGCTTGACGATCGCCCAGCCGTCCGGCCTCAATTCGTGTCCGGTGGAGATCGCGCTAGGCATACAATTTGATGCGCTTGTCCAGGACGCCGTACAGCACGTCCACCACCAGGTTGAAGAAGATCACCAGCACGCTGTAGATCGCCACGGCACCGACCAGCAGGAAGTAGTCGCGGTTCTGGATGGCGTTGACAAAGACGGTGCCGGCGCCGGAGATGTTGAAGACGGATTCCACGACCATCGAGCCGGTGAGCACATTCGCAGCGAGCGGCCCCAGGTAGGTGATCACCGGCAGGATCGCCACCTTCATGGCGTGATCGACCAGGGCATGGACTTCGCCCACGCCCTTGGCCCTGGCGGTGCGCATGAATTCGGATTGAAGCACCTCCAGCAGGCTGTTGCGCATGAGCCTCGCCACATACGCCAGGTAGGGAAGCGCCAGGCACACTCCCGGCAGGAGCACCTGATTCCAGTGGCCCCAGCCGCCAATCGGCAGCCATTTGAGCCAGAGCCCGAAAACGAAAATCAGCAGCGGCCCCGTGACAAAAGTGGGAACGGACACCGCAAGCAGCGCGCCTGTCATCGCGGACAGATCCATCAGGCTGTCGCGCCGCATGGCCGCGAGGCTTCCCACGAGCACGCCGCCGATGGAGGCGATGACGAAGGCCACGCTGCCAATCTGGATGGAAGAGGGCAGCTTTTGCGCGAGCACCTCGCCCACCGTCCAGTCCTTGTAGCGAAAGGACACTCGCAGATCGCCGTGCAGGAGATCGCTCATGTAGCTGACGTAGCGCTGCCAGGTCGTGCCGTTGAGCTTGTAGCGGGCCAGCAGCGCTGCGGTGACGTGCGGAGGCGGTTTCTTGTCCTTGTCAAAGGGACCGCCCTTCATGTTAAACGAAAGCAGCACCGTGATCGTCACCACGCAGAACAGCACCGCGATGCTGCTGAGGAGCCTGCGAAGGATGAAGGCGGGCATGGCTGGGAGAGGAATGCTGAAAAGCCAGGTCAGGCGGATGGGCCGGGGATCTCCGCCCGGCCGCTTTTGGTGGCCAGGTCGCGCAGCTTCTGTGCGATCTCCGGGGCCATGTCCTCCCACTTGAAGCGCCAGGTCCAGAACTCGCCGCTCTTGCCCGGAACGTTCATGCGGGTTTCACTGCCCAGGCCCAGCACGTCCTGCAGGGGGCAGAGCGCGAAGTCCGCCTTTGAAAGCCACACACGCTCGATGAAATCCCAGTTCAACTCGTGGCCGTCGGTGCCGGTGTAGTCGAGAATGGACTTGCGTTCGGCCTGGATTTGCTCGGCCGTCCGCGTGCTGTCGGCACTTTCGCCGCTGTTGAACAAGCCCATGGTCGTGTCGTTGTCGTGCGTGCCGGTGTAGGCCACGCTGTCCTCAGGATAGTTCTCGGGCACGTAGTCCGCCGTGAGCGTTTCGCCGCCAAAGGCGAACTGCATCACGCGCATCCCCGGGAAGCCCTGGTCCTCACGCAGTTTCACCACATCGGGGGTGATGATGCCCAGGTCTTCGGCAATCACCGGCACGTTGCCGCCAAACTCAGCTTTGAGGGCCTCGAAAAGCTCTTCGCCCGGCGCCTCGACCCAGCGGCCGTTTTGTGCGGTGGGCTCGCAGGCGGGAATCTCCCAGTAAGCTGCAAACCCGCGGAAGTGATCCACCCGCACCACGTCCACCATGCGCAGCGTTGCGCGCAGCCGGGCCTTCCACCAGGCGAACCCGTCGCCGCGATGCACCTCCCAGTTGTAGAGAGGGTTGCCCCAGCGCTGGCCGGTGGCGCTGAAATAGTCGGGCGGCACGCCGGCCACCACGGTGGGATTGCCGTTCTTGTCGAGATGGAACAGGTGCGGTGCGGCCCAGACATCCGCGCTGTCGTGCGCCGCGAAAATCGGAATGTCACCGATGAGGGAGATGCCCAGCTCGTGGGCACGCCCGCGAAGCTGCTGCCACTGGCGGAAGAACAGGAACTGCAGGGCCTTGTGCTCCGCCACCTCAGAATCGAGGCCGATGATGGCTTCGGCCACCGCTTCGGGCTCGCGCAGAGCGATGTCGCGCGGCCACTCTGTCCAGCAGCGCATGCCGTTCTCCTGCTTCAGCGCGGCGAACAGCGCCCAGTCGTCCAGCCACGCGGCCTCCCGATCGCAGAACGCTTCGAAGGCGTGGCTCAGCAACGGGCTGTTTTCAGTCTGGGTGATGAAGCGCCGCGCGGCCAGTTTCAGGAAGGCGGTGCGCACCTCGATCACCGGTCCAAATTCAACGCGGTCCTCAGAAAACCCGGGCATCATTGCCAGATCGGCGGGCAGCAGCACGCCGTCATTGCGCAACGAATCAAAGCTGATGAGCAGAGGGTTGCCGGCGAAGCTGGAGAGCGACTGATAGGGGGAGTTGCCGTAGCCCGTGGGACCGAGCGGCAGCATCTGCCACAGGTGCTGGCCGGTGTGAGACAGCCAGTCGAGCCAGCGATGGGCCTCGGGCCCGATTTCTCCCATGCCAAAGCGGCCAGGCAGTGAGGTGGGGTGTAGTAAGATGCCGCTGGAGCGGGGTATTCCAAGCATCGTGCATGGTTCGCCGAAATGCGCCAAGGTCAAGCTAACCCATCGCCGAAAAACTGCCGTCCAGGCGCTTTTCAAACCCATGCATCTGTTTGCCGTTGGGATCCAGATGCCGGAAAATCAGGCGCTCCGCGCTGGCCTCGATGTGGGTGAAGCCATAAACCCCCTGCGCAAACGGCATGTGGCGGGACTGATTGGCGGGTTCGCGAACACGCGCTCCACCGCCCCCGGAGATCACGAAAGAGGTCTTCAATCCCTCCAGCTCCAAGTGCTGCATGTCGTGATCATGGCCGCATAGATAGGCATGGACCGCATGCTGTTGCAGCAGCGGCGCGATGTCCCGGATCAGGGTCTTCGTGTCGCCATGCACGCCGTTGGAATAGACCGGATGGTGCCCCACCACGAGGGTGAAGGGCGCGCGGGGCTTTGCCAGTTCCGCCTTCAGCCAGGCGAGCTGGCTTGCTTCCTCCGCAGCGGTGAGGTGGTTGCGAGGCTCTCCAGTCGTGGGGTCTTTGCCGCCGCTAACTGCCGGGGTGTTGGTGTCGATGAAGAGCATGGTCACCAGTGGTTTTGCGGTCGGGAAATCCATTCGATACCATTTGCCTGGGAATGTCCAGCGGGTGCCCGGCGTCTTTGCATAGGCAAGCTGGGTCTGCTCGCCGCCCCTGTTGTCGTGGTAGTCATGATTGCCCAGCACCACCGGGCAGGGGCAGTCAAAGGCGCTCCCGGGGTACATGGCCTCAAAGCCCGTCTGCCAGCGCGGCGACTTGAGCCCGCCGGGCATCGCGTGGTAAAAATTGTCTCCCAGCAGCAGCAAGGCCTGAGGCTTTGCTTTCAGTTTTTTCAAGTATGTCTGCATGCCCTTGGCCACTGCCGTCTGGGGCGGTTCTTCGCTGCCGAAGTCGCCAATCGCCAGCCAGTGCAAGTCGTCGCCAGCGGCAGCAGCCAGAGCCTGGGGCTTGATGTTCAAAGCCATGGC
>CAINXC010000608.1 GCA_903854655.1 uncultured Verrucomicrobiota bacterium
AGTCGTTTCGGCTATTTTCTTCACACTTGGTGCCGGTGACGTGCTGTAATAATTGTTTTGGGTGCCTATTGACAGCCCCCCACTCTGGTTACCCGAGCAATTTGCACCAGAAGCACAAGTGCTCACACCCTGAGGGTCGGCGGCGAGGAGGGCGGCAACTACCAACAAATATATCATTGCTTGTAATTATTTTGAGTGCCGATGGAGATACCTCCATTTTGGCCGTTAGAGCAATTCGCACCTAGGGCGCAGCCTCCCGAAGGCGGTGGAGTCGGATTCGCACTCGGACTCCAAGCCTGTGGAACCCTTTTATTCGGGGGTTGCATATTCGCAGCAGCTGTTCGACCTGCGCCTTGAGCACCGAAGTTATTGACTACATTCCCCTGGTTAACCCCGACGGCTCCCGACCCGCTGATCGTTGCCTCGGTTTTGGCAGCGGGACTATCGCGGTGTGGAGCAGGCCAAAAAAATACGACCAACAAGCCAATGACCATTAGGCCAGTGCCGATTACAAAAATGACCTTTCTTCTTGAGTGGGTCATGCTGGCGATGACCCCCGGGAAAAATATCTCGAAGGCGTCGATAATCGCGCCGGTAGCAACAATCCCCAGTCCGATTTTGTCGCTAATCTCCATGATCGAGACCCTATTGCGAATCCCAAACATCCGTCAAGTTCGGGCCAATCGCCCTTTTTCGGCTCCGCCGTGTGTATCCTAAGTGCCTACTCGATGCTTCAGGTCTTTGGGCGCGGGGAGACAAACGGCGATGTTGAAGTCATGTGGCAGTTTGGTCCGATTGTCGAAGCGGGGTGGGTCACAGAAGGTTCGTTCCATGCAGGTGCCCGGCGTCAGCACTCGGTCCTGGTCGCGACCGAGGGCACGTCGGATGCACGTATCCTGCGTCGCGCGATCGATATACTTCGACCCGATGTGGCAGATTTCTTCCGTTTCATCGACGTCGATCAGAGCCACCCCTTTCCCGGGACAGGCAATCTTGTGAAGTTTGCCGAAGGGCTCGTGCATATCGACGTCCAGAACCGAATTGTCTTCCTCCTCGATAACGACGCTGAGGGCTTAGCGGGCTTTCGGAAAATCGAAACAATGCAGAAGCCGGTGAACATGCGGGCCATGATGCTCCCGCGTCTCGACGAGTTTCAGGGCTTCCCGGCCCTTGGTCCCGAGGGGATCAGCATCAGCGACATCAACGAACGGGCTGCAGCGATCGAGTGCTACCTTGATCTCAAGCTCTCGGGCCGCCCGGATGCGAAGGTTGTCTGGAGCAATTACAAGAAAGAGATCGACCGTTGGCACGGTGCGCTCGACCACAAGGACACCTACACTCGGCGCTTTCTTGAACAGAGTGAGGAACGAATCCGCGATGGGTCCTACGACACGCGCAAGCTTCAGATTGTGCTGAATGCTTTAATACGGGAGGCAACCGCTTTGGCCGAAGGCGATTTCGCACCGGCGGATGGAGATTGAACTAGCAATCGAGTTGGCGCCCGAAGCTGGCCAGGCCAGTTCCCCACTCGAACGTCAGCCACGGGGCGGGTGCGGGCACGCCCCAAATCCACTCCGCCAATGTCCGGGCCCGGCTCGGATTGCGTGACCGGGTTAGCTTCCTACCTTTGGCATGACACCCGGCTGGGAGACATCATGAGCAAGCTTTATCCGGCATTTGGACATCCTGACGGTATCGGCGCGGCACCATGGTTCCAGATCAAGGACGACAAGCTTTATCCGGCGTTTGGGCATCCTGACGGTATCGGCGCGGCACCGTGGTTCCGGATCAAGGACGACAAGCTCTACCCCGCGCATGGCCATCCGAAAGGGATCGGAGCAGCCCCTTGGTTTAGGATCAGGGAAGATAAAGTTTACCCGGCCTTCGGTCACCCGGAAGGGATCGGAGCAGCGCCGTGGTTTAGGATCAAATAGGTCTATCGTCCTCAGGCTTTCGGGCTGCCGCTGGAGGGCAAGAACTTCCCGATGTCCGATTCCGACAATGGGGCTTAGGGGGCTTAGCCGAGCCGCCACTTCCACCACGACACTCTCTCCCGCGGGCGCGCTTCCGTTCCGCCATGCGCCGGACGCGGCCCGTCCCGCCGCGAGCGGCTGACCCTGGCGCGCTCCGGCCGGCGTTCGGAGCAGAGCCGGAGCCGCCCGCTCCCCGATAGAGCCGATCTATCCCCACGATAAAATAAACCGATTTGGCCGATCCGGTCGGAGGGGCATAGTGGCGCCGTGGACGCCCGCGCGTCCGACCCCCTTTCGCCTTATCGGGAAAGACACAGACATGAGCCTCGCCACCAGCAACACCCTGGAAAACCTCAAGGCCGCCTTCGCGGGCGAGAGCCAGGCGAACCGCCGCTACCTCTACTTCGCCCAGAAGGCCGACGTGGAAGGCTATAACGATGTC
>CAINXC010000609.1 GCA_903854655.1 uncultured Verrucomicrobiota bacterium
CGCTTTCAGCCATGACCTTGCAGCATGAGCTGGCGTTGCTGGTGCTCATGGAGCAGTTGTATCGTGCGCACTCGATCCTGCGGGGAGACCCCTACCACCGTGAGTGAAGCATGGTCGCAAGTTCTTTTCAAGACCCAGTGAAACCATTGTAAAATGCGGTCGAGGCCGCCTTTCGCCTTGTTGCGAGGCCACTCATCTTTCATATTCAAACAAGTCTAAAAATTTTGTTTCCACCCGCTGCTCCCGCATGTCCCAGCCTGCTTCTGTCCTGCACAGCGTGATTCACCCAAAGCCACCGAGCCAGGGGATGACCGTGCGCCCCATGCCCGGACAAGCACGTGAGGCGGACATGTCGTTCTTCGAGAATGAGGACTTTGATCTCGTGCTCGGCGTCCTTGTTGAGAACGCCCCGGTGGCGATGGCGATGTTCGATGGCAGGATGCGCTACGTGCTGGCCAACCGGCAGTGGATCAATGATTTCGGCCTGCAGCAGTCTCTGCCGCTGGTGGGGCGCAGCCAGTTTGATGTGTTTCCAAACCTGCACCCCGGCTGGCGCAGCGTCTATGAGCGAGCCCTGCAAGGCCACATCGTGCGCAGCGAGCATGATGTGATGCCCGGCCCGCATGGCAAATCCATGATCTTCCGCTGGGAGGTGAGGCCCTGGCGCCGCACCAAAGACAACGCTGTGGGCGAGGTGATGGTGACCTGCGAGAAGTTTACCGCCCTGGCCCATCCTGCCGAGCCCGGGACCGCTGATCCGCAGCCTTCGCAACCTTCCCTGCTGGAGTCTGACATCCCGATCCTCGTCCTCAACATGCAGGGTCTGGTTCTGCAGGCGAACAAGGCGGCCGGAAAGATAGCGCTCGCCCGCGGTCTGCAGGCCGGCGCCAGCCACTTTTGGGATGCCTTCGCGGAGGATCAGAGCCTGGGCACGCTTCGGCTGGAGGTGCTGGAGGTTCTGACACGCGCGGCGGCTCCCGGAACCCATGCCCCAGGCACCCTCAGGCTTCGCCATTCTGGACTCGAGGCGCCACACACCTTGATCTCCTGGGCCGTATCGAAGCTGGAATCCGGGCAGGCTGAGGCCGACGGCCCGCACCTGTTGTTCGTTGGCGTGCCTGTTGAAGAAGCACCTCCTGTGGTGCCACCTCCGCCGCCCGCCGCGCCCCAGCCGGTCGAAGCCAGCCCCCCAAGCCCCGCCGTTGACGCGGCAGTGCAGATGGAAAACCGCCAGCTTGAGGAGCAGCTTGCAGGGACTGCCCAGGAGTTGCGCCTGCTGCAGGACATGGAGCGGGCGTACAAGCGCCGGGAACGACGCCAGCGCGAGGTGCTGGATGCCATGCCGTGCGGCCTCATCGTGCTTGACGAGCGCGGGCGCCCCACCTTTCACAACGCCCACGTCCAGGCTTTGTTTGGACGCGAACTCAAGGCTGGCGACACCGTGGAGGAATGGCTGATGCAGGCCTGCCTTGATGACCACCATCGCCAGGAAGTCTCAACGGTGTGGCGCGAAAGCGTGTGGCGCCGACAACTGACCAAGATCGTCTCGCTGAGCACTGCGGACGGTCTCGTCAAGGATCTGGAGTTTCGTCCCTCAGGACTGGGCAGCTCTGGGATGCTGCTGACCATTCACGACGTGACGGACACGTGCAGGCTGGAGGAAATGCTGCGCTCGACGGAGGCCAAGTTCCGTGCCGTGCTTCATGAAAGCCCTGTGGCAGCGGTGCTCACGGACATCACCGGCTCCATTTTTGAGGCGAATGCGGCCGCCGAGAAGCTGCTGGGCCACCCCAAGGCTGAACTGCGCCGCATGCGCATTGACGAATGGCTCTCGCCCGAGAGCGCCGAGGACCGGCGGGCGGAACTGCAACGCATGGCTGCAGGCCGGCTCGCCCATGGCGTGCTCGGCCTGGAGGTCGCCAGCGGCGCGGGCCAGCCTTTCCATCCGGTGCAGCTCAGGCTGGAGGCGGTGTACGACGCGGATGGCAGGCTCCACTCCATCATTCATTTCCTGCAACCCCAGCCCCCTGCCCGGGTGGAGACCATTCCCCTGCTGGTGCATGTCACCCCGGTGCCTCCAGAATCGGAACCCCCGGGGCCTTTGAAACAGGAGGCTGCTGCTGGGGTCAAACCACGGCTGACGCCCTTGCTGACCACCGATGCTCAAGGGCGGATCGCCTCGTGGACAGAAGCGGCGACCGAGCTTTTTGGCTACCTTGCCGGCGAAGCGGTTTCACGCCCCTTGCATCATCTATTCCGGCCCTCAGACGCTTCAGGATTCCACAGCGAAGCGCTCGCCTCGATGGGCAACCCCGGGCAGCCGGTGACGTGGGCCTGGTTCGGCAAGGACGGTGCCAAGGGAGCTGCCGCCTTCCAACTCCAGCCTCAGGACGAGGGCCAGATGGCGCTGACACTGCTGCTCGACGGCGGCCTCGAAAGCGAGCCCCCGCCCCCGATGCCTGACAACCGCCCGGTGACCGGGGCCACCAGCACCTACGTGATTGGTCCGTCCGGCGGCCATCCCTGGCCGGTGGCCGATCTTGAGCGCGAGCAACTGCTGCTCACGGAGGCCCATCACCGGATCAAGAATCATCTCCAGATCATCTCCAGCCTGCTCAATCTCCAGAGCAACAACCTGGAGGACGCAAGCGCCAGGCAGGCGCTGCGCTCAAGCCAGAACCGGGTGCGGGCCATCGCCTCCCTGCACCAGCACCTGTACCAGCTCTCGCTGGGCAAGGAAACCAGCCTGCAGGAATTCACCGATGAACTGGTCGCCCGCCTGCGGGAGTGCTATGACACCCCGGCGGACCGGGTGACAGTGACCGTACACCTGGAGCAATGCGAGGTGCGCGACGAGTGGCACATGCCGCTGGCACTGATTTTGAACGAAGCGATCTCCAACGCTTTCAAACACGCCTTCCCCGATGATCGCAGCGGGACCATCGACATCAAGCTTGCCGCCCTTGATAGGGAGGCGCATCTGACCATTCAAGATGACGGCGTCGGACTACCGGCCGGATTTGACGGATCGGCCAATGCAGGCCTGGGATTGAAGGTGATCGGTGTCTTCGCTGAGCAGATGCGGGGCCGGGTTAGTATGGAAAATATAACTGATCGAGGCCTTATTTTTGATTTGCGTTTTCCTATAGGATGTGTTGATAATTAGAGGCCCCCTCTGAAATCAATTGGATGAACGCCCTCGACCGAATCCGCATACTGATAGTAGAAAACGAAGGTTTGGTTGGCTGTGACATCGCAGCCACCCTCGTAAACCTTGGTTATGACGTTGTTGGTACGTGCCAGTCCGGGGAGGCAACCATTGAGCATGTGCAGGAACTGCATCCTGATCTGGTGCTCATGGACATCCACCTTGCGGGTTCCATGGACGGCATCGAGACCGCCAAGCGCATTCAACAAATCGGCGGTGCTGCGATCGTTTATGTCACGGCCTGCGCCGATCTGGACACCGTGGCCAGGGCGCGCGAAACCCAGCCCTATGGCTACCTGCTGAAGCCCTTCAGCGAGGACGAGCTGCGCCTCGCCGTCGAAGTCGCCGCCACCCGCTATCTTGAGGACGTTGAGCGCCGCCGCCGTGAGCACAGCTACTTCGAAGCTTTCCAAAGCCTCGCGGACGGTGTCATCGCCACAGATCTCGCCGGCGTGGTCATCTTCATTAACCCGGCGGCCGCCCGCATCACGGGGTGGCAGGCGGAAGCCGTGGCGGGAAGATCGCTGAACGAGGTTTTCCGCATCTTCCATCCCGGTGGTGAACCCGCCGAGGTGCAGGTGGTCGATGAATCCGGCCAGAGGCCCCAGCGCACCGTCTGGCTGACGAACAAATCTGGCGAGCGGGTGGCCATCTACGACCGCACCACCGCCTTGCGGGACCAGCGCAACAGCCTCACCGGGCTGATCATTTTGTTCCGGCGGCTGACGCCACCCTCGGTCATCGAAACCCATGCGGCCAGCCAGGGCCCGGCGATCATCACCCAGCACCTCGAACCGGTTCAGCGTGATCTGCCGCCGCCGCTGCCACCGCCGGCACCCCAGGAAGTCGCCGCCCAGGCAGCCCTGGAACACGAGGCGCCGGTTTCCGCACCCGTGGCCAATCCTGCCCCCTTGGTGGATGTGGTGGAGAGCATTTCTGATCCGCTCATCGCCCTCGATGGCCTCTGGCGCCTGACGTATGTCAACGCTGCTGGCGCGAAACTCTTCAGCCGGGACAAGCTGGCCATCCTGGGCACGAATTTCTGGGATCTCATGCCCAGCGTGATCCGCGATGCGCACTACGAAACGCTCGCCCATGCGATGCTCCACCGCGATGCCATCAGCCGCGACCTGTACCTCGAAGCCCAGCAGATCTGGCTGGAACTGCGTGCCTATCCTTTCGGTGAAGGCCTGCTGATCCTGATGAAGGACATCACCGCCCGGCATGAAGAAGCCGAGCGCCGCAACCGCATCGACCGCCTCGAGTCCCTGGGCCTGCTCGCCCGCGGATTCGCGCATGACTTCAACAACCTGCTCACGGTCCTCCTCGGCAACCTCTCGCTCGCCGAAATGCGCCTGCGCGGCAACACCGAGCGCATTCCTGAACTGGCCACGGCCAAGCAGGCGACGCTCCAGGCGCAGAACCTCGTCCAACAATTGCTCACCTTCGCCCGCGGCGGCGCCCCGATCAAACGCCAGATGAAGCCCGGCGAGCTGATCGAAACCTTCTTCCAGCACCATTCGCGCGCCACTGGTGTCCATTATCGCATCGAGATTCAGCAGGGCCTGCCCTCCATCGCGGTCGATCCCAACCAGATCCGCCGCCTTCTCGGCAACCTGATCCGCAATGCCGAGCAGGCCATGCCCAACGGCGGGGATCTCATCATTCGCTGCCTGGCGCCCGACCCCGAAGAGCTCTACGGCATGGATGGCTCTCCGGACATGTCCGAGCACCCGCAGGGCATCGTCATCGAAGTGAAGGACAGCGGCGAAGGCATCGCTCCTGATCACCTTCCACACATTTTTGAGCCTTACTTCAGCACCCGCAAGGCGCAAAACGCCACCGGCCTGGGGCTTACCGTCTGCGAATCCATTGCCAAGGCCCATGGCGGCAGCCTGTCTGTGCGCAGCGAGCACGGCTACGGCAGCACGGTGCGCTTCTACCTGCCGGTGGACGGCGATGAAGAAACCGTCGATGAGCTGGGCCTCGCCCGCAGTTCGTTTGATTTTGGTGCGAACACCGCCCCGCGTATCCTCATCCTCGAAGACGACCCGCTCGTCCGCAGCCTGATCACCCGCAACCTTGTGACCCAGGGCTTTGAAGTGTGCGAAACAGCGGAGGGCACCGACACCATCCGCCGTTACCAGGAGAGCATGGACCAGGGCCGCGCTTTTGATCTCGTGGTGCTCGATCTCACCATTCCCAACGGCCTCGGCGGCGTGCGCACCATGGAGCGCCTGCGGCAGCTCGACCCCAATGTTGTAGCGATCGTTTCCTCCGGCTACTCCGATGATCCGGTGATGGCCAAGCCCGCCGCCTATGGCTTCTCCGCCGTGCTGCCCAAGCCCTATGAGCCCAGCGACCTGCTGCGCCTTGTGAAAAGCGTGCTCAACGCCCGCGGCCTGCGCAAGGATACGAAGGCGTAGAGCGCAAGCCGGTCTTTCGAAGAGTCACCACCTTCAACCTTTCCCACGCTCCGTGGTCGCGGCTGGTGTACAGCCTTTAGGCTGCGGGGCGGTGCCATGTTTTCCCATGCTGGAAGCCATCGACTCCTTCATTCTCTACCTCGCCACCGAGCGCGGGCTGTCGGTGAATTATCAGCTCACGGTCCGGCGCTGCCTGGAAGCCTTCGCCGCCTGGGCCAATTCGGAGCGCGATCTCACGGAAATCGCGCGGGTGAAGACTCATGACCTCACCGACTACCTGGTCAAACGCAAGCGCAGCGGCCTCGCCTCTTCCAGCATCCGCCTGGAACTGGTGGCATTGAAGATTTTCTTCCGCTGGCTCAATGCCCGCCGCAAACGCGATGGCGACCCCGCCGAAACCATCCTGCCGCCGCGCATGGACCAGCACCTGCCGGACACCTTGAACGAAACTGAGGTGCAGCGGCTTATCGAATCCGTGACCGGCCAGGACCCCCTTGATCTGCGTGACCGCGCCATCCTGGAGCTTTTCTACGCCGCCGGCCTGCGCCTGGCCGAACTGGCGGGCGCAAAACTCGAAAACCTCAGCACGGATGAAGGGTGGATTCGCGTCACGGGCAAGGGCAGGAAGACCCGCCTGGCCCCGGTCGGCAAGGCCGCCCTCAAGGCGCTCAAGCGCTACCTCGACCACAGCCGCCCGCAGTTGGTGAAGCGGCGCACCACGAGCTGGATCTTCCTCTCCCGGAACGGCGACCAGCTCACGCACGCACGCATCCAGCAGATCGTCAAGGAGCGGGCGCTGCTCGCCGGCCTCGACCCCGCCCGCGTGCACCCGCACCTGCTGCGCCACAGCTTCGCCACCCACCTGCTGAGCAACGGCGCCGATCTGCGCGTGATCCAGGAGATGCTGGGCCACGCCGACATCTCAACGACCCAAATCTACACGCACGTGGACCAGACCCGGTTGAAGGAAGTGCACCGGCGCTTTCATCCGCGGGGCTGACAGGGAGAGGAGCGCGGAATGCTCGAACCGGGCTTCGAACACCCGGCATCTTCCACGCCTGTCACGCCCCGTGGCTTGCAACCGCCACGGCCTCAATCTCAAACCACAATGACGCCGGCAGGCAGTGTGTGATGGTTGTGCGGGCGGGAAAAGGGGCGCTGAAATACTCGGCGTAGAGCTGGTTGAAGAGCACCAAGTCTCCGGCATCGCGCAGATAGTTTCGCGTCTGCACCACATGCGCCAGGTCGCTCCCGGCGGATTCCAGCACCCGGCGCAGATTTTCCATGCTGCGGCGGAATTCGCCCTCAAAGGTGTCGCTGATGATGAAGCCCTTGTCGTCCACCGAGGCCTGGCCGGAGACGAAGATCAAGTCCCCTACTTTGACGCAGGGACTGAAGGGCAGGTGCGAGGTTGGCGTCGAGGTGTCCTGAGGGTAGCTGACGAGGGGGTGCTTCATGGTTCACCGTGCAGTGCATCCCTCTGCCTGCAATTTCAAATGCCGGTACGGAAATGTGCTCAGATTGCTGCTGCACGGCCCAGGCGTGTCCACCCACAGCATGCGTGCTGCAATGCCGTCGTAAGCGCGGCGGTGGGCCACGGCGGCCTTCACACCGATGATGGAGAGCCGGGTGGGCTCGATGCCCTGGCTGCGCCACTGGCCCAGGTCAAAGGGTGGCGTCTTCACCGAAGTGAGGAGGATCGTGATGCCGCCATGCCGCACAACGGCACAGGCGCCCATGTCGAACACATCGCCGCACATCGAGGCGAGATGGCTCTGCTTGTCCTCCAGTTCAAAGCGCCCGTCGCCCAAAGAAACCAGCTCGACCTCCAGTTCCACCGGCCCTGCATCCAGGCGGCTACCGCGACCACCGATGCTCAGGATCGTCAAACCGCCAATGGCGACATTTCCCAATGCAGCGACGGCGTGTGGGTCATTGATGGCCACGGCCGCATTGGTCAGGCCGTGACGCAGCAGCGCCCGCAGCAATCCCGTACCATCCCCCGGAGCGCCACCGCCGATGTTGTCGGAGGGCTCAACCAGCACCGTCAGTCCCGGCGGCGGCGATGTCAGTGCGGCAAGCACCTCGTCCACAGGCGGATCGGTGACCAGCCCCCGGTCGCGGAGATCCAAGGCAAGCGCACACAGCTCATCCAGGGCCCGGTCGAACACCTCTTCCGGGGCGGTTCCCGCAAGGGCGAAGCTCACCCCGGTATCGGGAGTGTCCGCGAAGGCAAAGCCCGCGACCACGTTGGCAACCGCAATGCCGGGCCGCTGCTCCAGGTGCCGGGCCAAGCTTTCAAGCGCCTTCATCGGGTCGTTCGCCGTGCCGGTGCCAGTGGGTGGCCACACGATGCCAGCGTGGCGCCAGGCCATCCTGGGCTTCTCGCCGGTGCTCAGGCAACGCTGCAAGAGATTCGCGGCAAGCTGCGCCATCTCCCGCCCATCAATGTGCGGGTTTTCGCGGTAGGCGACCAGACAGTTTGCCAGACACGCCATGCGCCGGGTGAAGTGGGCATGCAGATCGAACACGCCAAACACCGGGAGATCCCCCGCCCCTGGCAGCCTGCGCAGCCGCTCCAGGATCTCGCCTTCAACATCCAGGCAGGACTCCGCGACCATCGCTCCGTGCAGCACGAGGTAGATCGCATCGAGCCCCGCGCTCAGGGCCGGCCGCGCCCGCCGCTCAAACTCGGACCAGAAGGCTTCGACGACTGCATCCTCCACCGTCGCCGAGGGTTGCGCCCGAAAATCAACGGTGGGCACCACCTCCCATCCGAAGTCTCGCGCACATTCCAGCACCCCGCCCAAAGGCGAGCTGTCGCCTGCGCAGGCCAGCATCTGCCCATCTTTGAGGACCTGAAAGTCCGCGAGCGGCGTAGTTCCCTCCAGAAATGTGTGGGTTTCATGAAACAGTCCGGCGACAAGAATGCGTGGCATGACAGGGTGTAAGCCGCAAACCGCCCCCGAATTGCAGCAGAATGGGATCTGAGCCTATCAGCCGAGCAGGCTGCATTTGGCTTTTTGCGCGCCTATGCTATTCCGGGCCGACTCCTATACCGAATAAAGTTCAGTTCATTTGCCTTTAGAAGGACTGCTGGCAAGTTTGTCATGCCAGCCATGACTAGCTAGTCGCGATTTCTGGAGTTCTCCCAGGCTCGTGGAGGGCCCCAGGTTTCATTCAATGCCCCAGCCATTTACCATACGTCGATTTCTCCGTTCGTCTTGCCAGGCGATCGGCTGGGCGGCGTTGTGCGAGGCGAGTTTGCATGTCTGCGCGAACGACGAGATTCATCCGCCGCTGTTGCAAGCAGACCTGCTCGTGCCCGCCACGGTGGCGACCCAGTCCGCTCCTGTTCTGGCGAACTCCAAGCCTGCCAAGTCCCACGTGGACAGGGTCACCAAGTCCAAGCAGGGTCCGTGGGGAACGCTAGAGTATTTCTCCGTGTTCCTGGAGGCGCCCACCAACCTGATCGACGAGTTCCCGATGCCCAATTCCAAGCCGCGCTGGGTCTTCCCCTTGGGCGAGCTTGCCGACCTGCCGGCCTTGTTCAGGAAGGCGGGACTGGACGACAACTTCATCAGCGCCCTGATGTCGCCCACCACGCTCGTCAAGGACACGGAGATGGCCTATCTGTTTCCCCCCCAGCCCATGCTGGAGGCCATGACACCCGCCCAACGTCAGGTGATTTACGCCGAATTGCGCAGATACCCTATCAACGAGTTTCATGCCGACCCGGTCCTTGTCGTCAGCGGTGACGCAGACGAATGGTTCCGCACCGCGAGCCTCCGCCCGGAGTTGCTGGCCAAGTTCAAGCAGATGGCCTACACCCGCGGCCAGGCCCTGGCTTTCAGTGACCTCCCGGTCCTCATGTCCTATGCCAGGGACGAAGCGGAGGCAAAGACCCTGATGAAGGCCCTCACCCGCAGCCGTGCGCTCATGGTGAAACTCGTCCTGGACGAGCAAACCGACCTCAAGTCCATCATGGCGTACTGGAGCAGCGGTCCTGACCTGCGCCGCAAGGACCCCATGCCCCTCCTGCAGTCCATCATTGATGTGGAGGGCTCCAACCGCATCGACATCGTCCACATGCTTCCGCCCCTGCCGCGCAAGCTGCTCATGACCTATCCGGACGCCAGCATGGGCAAGGACGGCATCATGCCTGACTGCCACTGGACCTCGCTGAACTTCTTCAACTACGACGCGCAGCCCTACCTTCTCGATTCACGCCTGGCCACCTCCGCCGTGCTTGAGCGGTTTGACGCCGTGGACGCGCCTTACAAGTACGGCGACATCCTGTTCTTCCTGGATTCCAAGAACGGCGACGCCTTCCATTCCTGCGTGTACATCGCCGATGACATCGTGTTCACCAAGAACGGCCGCAACGTGCTCTCGCCCTGGATCTTCATGAAGCTGGACGACGTGAAAAAGATTTATCTCTTCGATGACAACGGGCGCGTGCAGGCCTTCCGCAGCAAGAAGACCCCGCTTGTTCCTGCCACCGCCTCCCTCCCCGGCCGATAACGAGAAAAAGGTTACGCGCCTTCGGCGATGACCTCGATCTCCACCAATGCGCCCAACGGCAGCTTCGCCACCTGAACAGTCGAGCGCGCAGGCTTGTGATCACCGAACGCCGCAGCGTAAAGGGCGTTGACCTTCGGGAAGTCCGCCATGTCCTGCAGGAACACGGTGGCCTTGACCACCTGCTCCATGCCGAGGCCCTGCGAAGCCAGCAGCGCGCGGATGTTGGCAAACACCTGGGTCGCCTGCCCCTCGACCTCGCCCGCCTCGATCTTGCCCGTGGCCGGATCGATCGGAATCTGGCCGGAGCAGAACAGAAACCCCTGGGACTTGGCAGCTTGCGAGTAGGGACCGATGGCGTTGGGCGCGCCGAGAGCATTGTTGATAAGTTGCATGGGCGGAAGGAAAAACAGAGTGGATGAAGACTCGCGAATGAAGCGCGTTAGGTGAAGCTCAGCAACCCACCTTTGCCATGCCTCCCGTCCCGCCCCTCAGCGAAACCACCATCGACGGTCCAAAGACCGCACGCTGGGTGCTGGAAGCGGGGGACTGCAAGGCCCTCGCAGCCCAGCGCATCGCCCGGCTGGGCATCGACGAGGCCGTCGCGCCTTACGAGCGGGTGCGCCTTCATCCCGGGGGCAGTTTCATGATGATCTGCGTGGAGGGCTCCGGCCGGGTGCTGCTGGACGGGCGCTGGCTCACCATTGGCGCGGGATGGGCCTGCATGGCGCCGCCGAGAGTGCCCAATGCTTTTCACGCCCTGCCGCGCAAGCCCTGGCGCTTCCTGTGGCTGCGCTACGACGAGCCGATCTTTGTCGCCCCGCTGGTCAGCGCCGCCTCACCAGTGCGGGTGAAAGTGGATGCCGCACAGCTCCGGCGCGTGTGGGAGGGTCTGCGCGGCGAATGGGAGAGCACCCGAGACAGCAAGGCCCTCCACCATTGGATCGAGCTCGTGCAGTATCATGCCCGCCGCCTCGCCGAACCCTGGAGGCGGGATGAGCGCCTGCGCACCCTGTGGGCCAGGGTCCATGCCAGCATCGCGGAGGACTGGAGCGTGGCCTCGCTGGCGCACGAGGCGCATGTGAGCGAGGAGCACTTCCGCCGCCTGTGCTGGAAGGAGCTGGGCCGCAGCCCCATCGCCCATCTCACCTCCCTGCGCATACAGGCCGCCCAGGCCATGCTTGCCTCGAACCAGGACAAGCAGGAGGTCATCGCCCAGATGGTCGGCTACCGCAGCCCCATCGCCTTCTCCCGCGCCTTCAAGCGCTGGGTCGGCTGCCTGCCCTCGGAGTACCGGGCGAGGGTGTGACAAAGCTCGCTATGGACACCGGGCGGCCAACATGATGCAATGGATGCATCTCTTCCTCACCATGCGCATCACCCTCCTCTCTCTGCTGGCTCTCGCGGCTCCCGCCTTTGCTGAACCCGTGTCCTTGTTCGATGGCAAAACCCTCGATGGCTGGGAAACCCCAACTCCAAGCCTGTGGCATGTGGAGGGCGGTGAGATTCGCGGCGGGTCGCTGACGGAGAAGGTCGCGCACAATGATTTCCTCTCGACACGCAAGGCGTATGCGGACTTCGATCTGCATGTGAAGCTCCGGCTCACGGGCACCGGCTTCGTCAACAGCGGCGTGCAGATTCGCAGCGTGCGCGTGCCGGGCAGCGCCGAGACCAGCGGTTACCAGGTGGACTACGGCAAGGGCTGGTATGGCAAGCTCTACGACGAGTCGCGCCGCAACAAGGTCATCGCCGAATCGAAGGACATGAAGGCTGCAACGGCGGCGATCAAAGAGGAGGACTGGAACGAGATCCGCGTGCTGGCGCAGGGGCCGCGCATTCAATCGTGGATCAATGGCGTGCCGGCACTCGACTTCACCGAAACCGATGCGGCAGTGGTGCTGGACGGGCAGATCGCGATTCAGATTCACGGGGGCGGGGCCGCGCAGGTGCAGGTGAAAGATGTTTCCATCGAGGAACTGCCGCAGCCATCGCCACTGAAGCTGAAGATCGAAGGGGCCGAGCTGGCGCCCAACGGATTGGTGGCCGCCACTGAAAGCACCCTGAAAGCGTGGTATCCACGCATCCGGGGCATCCTTGGCGCCGACTACGACACGCCCACGAGCGTGACGCTGCGGTTCAAAGACATGCCTGGCGTGGCCCATGCCAGCGGTGCCGTGATCGAAGCAAGCTCCAGCTATTTCACGAAGCACCCCGATGATGTCGGCGCGCTGGTGCATGAACTGGTCCACGTCATTCAAGCCTATCCCAACGGCGCTCCCGGATGGCTGGTGGAAGGCATCGCGGACTACGTTCGCTACTATTACTATGAGCCCGCCAAGGGTGCGTATTTCAAGCCCCGGCAGGGTCAGGACTACCACGGCGGCTACAACCCTGCCGCCGCCTTGCTGGCGAAGGTGCAGGTGGGCAAGGTGCAAGGCATCGTCTCCGAATTGAACCGGCGCGGCCATGCCGGCAAGCTCACCGAGCAAGCCTTCAAGGAAGTCACCGGCATCACCCCCGATGAAGCGTGGGGCCGCGTCGTGGGCAAGCCGCCAGCCAAGTAAGGCCGCCACCAGCATCAGGTGGGTTTCAGTCAGCAAGTGGTGGACGCGCGATTGCGAACCTGCTGCAATGGTGAGCGTTCCTACCTCACCATGCGCACCCTCTTTCTCGCCCTGCTTGCTCTCGCCGCTCCGGCCCTGGCCCAGCCCGTCTCCTTGTTCGACGGCAAGACCCTTGAGGGCTGGGAGTCGCCATCGCCCAAGCTCTGGAGCGTGCAGGACGGCTGTCTCACCGGCGGCGACGGCAACAAGATCCCGTACAACGACTTCCTCTGCACCAAGGCGTCGTACGCGAATTTCACCCTGCACCTGAAGATCAAGCTCACCGGCGATCCGAAGACCGGGATGATCAATTCGGGCATCCAAATCCGCACCCAGCGCAACGCCACCGGCCACGAGGTCTGCGGCTACCAGTGCGACTACGGCGAGCCCAACTGGTACGCAGCGATCTACGATGAAGGCCGGCGCAACCGCCTCATGATGAAGTCGAACATGGACGCCCTGCGGCCCGTGATCAACCTGTGGGGCTGGAACGACTACCTGATCAAGGCCGACGGCCCGCACATCCAGACCTGGATCAACGGCGTTCAGGGCGTGGATTACACTGAGCAGGACCCGAACGTGCCCAGTGACGGCATCATCGGCATCCAGATCCATGGCGGCGGCAACACGCTGGTGCAGGTGAAGGACGTGACCATCGAAGAGCTGCCGCCCACCAAGGGCGCACCTACCTGGCAGTCGCTGGGCGGAGTGGAGGCGGTGAAAAAGCTCTTGAACGCCAAGCCCAAGGAAAGCGCTGCGGCACCCACGACCAAGCGCGACATCAGCTACAACGATGTGAAGGGCAATCCCAAGACGGCGGAGGAGGAACTCAAGATGTTCCACCTGCCCGAAGGCTATGAAATGGAGCTGGTGGTGAAGGAAAGCGAGGGCCTGGGCAAATTCGTGGCCGTGAATTTCGACCAGCGTGGCCGCCTCTGGACGAACACAGCACTGGAGTATCCGATGGATGGCAATGAGAACCCCGCCGCCGCCGAGGCGCTGTATGCGAGCAAGGGCAAGGACAAGCTGCTGGTGTATCCGCGCGCGGCAGTGAACGCGCCACTGCCCACCGGCGGACTCACCAACCCGACGGTGTATGCCGATGAACTGGCCATGCCGCACGGCTTTCTTCCCTGGGGCAATGGCGACAAGTGCTATGCCCTGCATGGCCACGACATCCTGTTGCTCTCGGACACGGATGGCGACGGCAAGGCCGATAAGAGGGAGGTCGTCCTCACCGGCTTCGGCGTGCAGGACTCGCACCTGTTTCCACATCAATTCACCCGCGCTCCGGGCGGCTGGATATGGATGGCGCAGGGCGCTTTCAACACCGGCACGGTGCTCGACAAGAGCGGCAGGCTCACGGAGTTCCCCAGCACACGCATGGCCCGCTTCCGTCCCGATGGCACCGGCTTCGAAATCACCAGCACGGGGCCCTGCAACATCTGGGGCCTTGCGATGACCGGCGAGGGCGAAACCTTCATCCAGGAAGCGAACGACTACGGCTATCCCGTGATGCCCTTCGACGAGTACGCGAACTACCCCGGCTGCGCGGACCGCCTGTTCAAGAGCTACGCCCCGCATTATCCTGTGCAGGCACCGGACTTCAAGATGGGCGGCACCGGCCTGAGCGGCCTGGCGCTGGGTGAAGGCGGCTTCCGCAAGCTGGCTCCCTCATTGAAGGAGGACGAACTGGTCATGATCGTGGCCAACCCGATCACCTCAAAGGTGCAGGTCATCGCCATGCACCGTGCGGACAGCCACAAGTTCCCGCGCGAGGCCCCCACCGGCTGGCGCTTGGAACTGCTGCCGGACTTCATCTCCTGCGACGACCCGATGTTCCGCCCCGTGGCCCTCACGCAGGCGCCCGATGGCAGCCTCTACATTGTGGACTGGTACAACAAGATCATCAGCCACAATGAGGTCGCGCGCACCCATCCCGACCGCGACAAAACCCGTGGCCGCATCTGGCGCGTAAAGCCCAAGGGCGCGCTGCCAAACGATGTTCCCGACTTCACCAAGCTGAGCAGCGATGACCTGACCGCCCTGCTCGGCACCCAGCCCACAGCACGGGCGCACATGGCTTGGCAGACGCTGGCGGATCGTGTGAGCTCGCTCTCCACCACCAGCGACAACGCTGAGATCAAGAGCCTCGTGAGGAAGGTCACAGCCCCGTCCGGCTCCAGCGCTTCAATCATTCAATCCTTGTGGTGCATGGAAGCCGCACAGCATGTCACACCTCAACTGAGCGCCGATCTTCTTCACAGCGACAAGGCGGACATCCGCCGTGAAGTGATCAGGTCGCTGGGAGAAGTCTGGCCCACCGCGCGCATGGGCGGAGTCGTGCCAGGAACGGATCCGATGGGGCTGATAGCGGACACGCTGGCTAAAGAGCAGGCGCCAGATGTCCGCTTTGCCGCGATTCAAGCCGTGTCGAAGATGCTGGATTGGAAGGACAAGAGCGGCGTGCCATACAGAGGCCTAAGCCAAAACGTGGGCATCCCTCGGGAGGGCGATGTGATCGCCCTGATGCTCTCCGCCGCCAAGCCCTCGCTTCCCGGCCCCACGGCTGCCTCGCGCAACGGCAAGCCCATCCCTGTCGCAGAGGCCTACAGCCGTGAGTTTGAGCGCTACCTGGTGCGCATGCTCCTGGAGCGGCAGCCAGAGGTGGTGGCGAAGTTCCTGGACTCTGAGGAAGCAACAAAACTGCCCGTTGAGGCGCGCGTGCTTGCCTCGCTGGCGCTTGAGCCCAAGGCCAGCGCCTCACGCGTTGCCAAGCTGCTGCCACAGCTCGACCGCGCGCCGAACGACGAGGAGTTGCTGCGCCTGGCGCAGTTCCCGGAGGAGGCTGGTTGCGGCGACGCCTTGAAGGCCCTGCTCTCGAACCCAAAGACCCGCGCCACGGTGGCGGGCAAGGTGCTGGAGCAGAAGACAAAGCTCGACCCGGCCAAGATCGCGCCGCTGCTCGGCGATGCGGCGAAGGCCCTGCTCACCGGCAACGAGGACGAGCGAGGGCTCGGCGTGGGCTTGATCGGCGGCTTCCAGATCACCGCGCTGGAGAATGACCTGGTCGCCATGGTGAAGCAAAATGTCAGCCTGCTCACTGCCCTGCAAGCGCTGCGCGAACTGCGCAGCGGCGCGGTGGAGGTCCTGGCAACACAAGCGAAGTCCGCCGATCCCCTGGTGCGCGACGAGGCGCTCGCGGCGCTGGCCGCTTCGAAGAACCCGAAGGGCGCGGAAGCGGTCTTCGCGATGTATTCCAGCCTCACCCTGCCGCAGCAGCGAGCGGCGCTGAACGCCCTCTCCAGCAACAAGGCGGGCGCGAAGACCATGGTGGCCGCGCTCAAGGACAACCGCATTCCCAGGTCCGATCTCGACGGCCCGATGGCGGAGCGTCTCAACATCGTGCTGGGAGATGACAAGGACCTCGCCGCCCTCATGCAGAGC
>CAINXC010000610.1 GCA_903854655.1 uncultured Verrucomicrobiota bacterium
GGACGCCACCAGCGCTTCGAAGGGCGCGGTGAAGAACGCGGCTTCCATCACCGCAGTCAGAAGGGCTGGGGAGAAGGACGTCACCACCACTTCGAAGGACAAGGCGAGGAACATGGCTTCCGTCACCACGGCCAGCAAGGCCGGGGACAGGGACGCCACCATCACTTCGAAGGGCGCGGTGAAGAACGCGGCTTCCATCACCGCAGTCAGAAGGGCTGGGGAGAAGGACGTCACCACCACTTCGAAGGACAGGGCGAGGAACACGGCTTCCATCACCACGGCCAGCAGGGCCGGGGACAGGGGCGTCACCACCACTTCGAAGGACAAGGCGAGGAACGTGGCTTCCACCACCATGGCCAGCAGAGCTGGGGAGAAGGACGTCACCACCACTTCGAAGGACAAGGCGAGGAACATGGCTTCCGTCATCACAGCCAGCAGGGCTGGGGAGAAGGACGTCACCACCACTTTGAAGGACGTGGTGGAGAGCATGGCTTCCGTCACCATGGCCAGCAGGGCCGGGGACAGGGACGTCACCATCACTTCGAAGGACAAGGCGAGGAACGTGGCTTCCACCACCATGGCCAGCAGAGCTGGGGAGAAGGACGTCACCACCACTTCGAAGGACAAGGCGAAGAACATGGCTTCCGTCATCACAGCCAGCAGGGCCGGGGAGAAGGACGTCACCACCACTTTGAAGGACGTGGTGAAGAGCATGGCTTCCGTCATCCTGGTCCCCCGACGTTCCACGGTGGTCCCGGCTTTGGACCGCCATCCCACATGAGGGGACCGGAAGGACAGCGCGAGTTCCATCCACAGCCATCGCCGCAGGGCCAGGGTTTCCCTCATCCTGGAATGCCTCGCCACCCGCAGGGGCAGGGTTTCGGTCCACCCCAAAACTTGGGTGGTCCCATGGGTCACCACGAGCCGCAGGGCCGCAGCCAGGAGCATCCACAAAGAAGCGGGCCTCCCGGCCCACTTCAGCACCATGACCGTGGTCCTCGGCCCGGTGGCGAGAACGACCACGGGCAGCCGAACGGTCCGGGCCCACGCCCGCCGGGTGATCGAGCACACGGGGACAACGCCGCCCCACCACCCCAGGGCGGCCCGCCTCACCCAGGTCCCGGCGCTCACGATCAGCCGAAGCCAGACGACCACCCCCCCGGCGGCGCCCAGAGCGGCAGCCCGCCCGCTCATCCACCAGGAGAGGGGAACGCCCCAGCAGCGCCCCCTCCCAGCCCGGCACCTTCGCCGGCCAACGGTGTCTGACATCCAGGCCTTCAAGGGCGACCGGCAGACCCGGTCGCCCTTCGCGGGTCATTTTCCCTGTGCCCTCCCTTGGCATAGCAACGTAATGGTGCTTTGATCCGCACCACCGCCATGCCCACCTATATCTACGAAACCGTCCCGCAGAACGAAATCGAGCAGCCCAAGCGTTTCGAAGTGCGCCAGAGCATGTCCGAGAACGCGCTCACGCACCACCCCGACACGGGGGTTCCCGTGCGCCGGGTGATCGCCGGCGGCACCGGCTTGATGGGCGGCAAATCGTCCAGCCCCGCCTCCTCGGGCGGTGGCAGTTGTGGCACCGGCTGCGGCTGTCACTGAAGCACGACCGATCCCGCGTCATGGGCCAGCTTTTTCCAGGGCCGCTGTCCTCTGGGCGGGTCTGCCTGCGACGGTTGGAGGCGGGCGATGCGGAAGCGCTTTGCCATTACCGATCGCTGCCGGAAGTGGCGCGTTATCAATCATGGGAGTCGTTCGGCCCGAACGATGCCGAATCCCTCATCCATGACCACCGTGACCGCGAACCAGGCATTCCGGGCACGTGGTTTCAAATGGCCATCGTTGAATCGGCGACCGGGTGCATGATTGGCGACTGCGGCCTGCGCTGTTTGATTGATGACCCGCGCCAGATGGAGCTCGGGGTCACCCTTGCCACCAGTCATCAGGGCCGGGGATACGCAACCGAGGCGCTCGGCTGTCTGCTCGACTTTGTTTTTGGCACTCTGGGCGCGCACCGGGTTTCTGCCGTCACCGACGCGGACAACGCCCGCTCCGCCGCCCTCTTCAAGCGACTCGGGTTCCGGCAGGAAGCCCACTTCATCGAAAACATCTGGTTCAAGGGCCAGTGGGGCAGCGAATTCAAGTTCGCGCTGCTGCGCCGCGAATGGGAGCTGCGGCAGGCGGGTTAGCTGGACGGCCACCCGTTGTGTGCCAGGAAGGAAGAGGGCGGCGGCAACGTATGAGCAGGGGTCCGCACTCACACCACCATGAAGCCGTCTTCACGCTCTCTCACCCGTCGCAGGCTGTTGCAAACCACAGGCGGCGCGTTGCTCGCAGGCGCGGCCGCTCAGCTCGGCGCGGCTGAATCGCCCAAGAAAAAGGTCATTGTCATCGGCGCCGGCATTGGCGGGCTGAGCTGCGCCTTCGATCTGATGGAGCGCGGACATGACGTCACGCTGCTGGAAGCCTCGCGGCGCACCGGCGGGCATGTGAAGACCATTCATGATCCGCTGCCCGACGGGCTGTACGCGGACGTGGGGGCCGAGCAGTTCACCAACCCCGGCTATGTCGATTATCGCAGGTGGGTGGCGAAGTTCGACCTGCCCTTCCTGGCCTACCCGCGCCGCCGCGACATGTACCGCAACATCCGGGGCAAATGGCGCACCGAGGCGGAGCTGGCCGATGCGAAAACCCAGCGCGAGTTCGGCTTCAACGAGCGCGAGGTGGCCTTTATGCAGGAGCATGGCTGGACGGAGATGTCGCGCCTGTTCTTCGGCCCCATGGCGGCGAAGTTCAAAGACGAGTATCAGCCCTTCGGGATTGGACTGGACGATCTGGACCATGTTCTGGTCGGGGACTGGCTGGCGAGCCAGGGCGCCTCCGAAACCGCACGCAGCTTTTGCAGCGGCTCGCGCCTCGCCACCAAAGAAAAGCCGCCCACGGAGGGCGATGTCTCCGCCCTGTTCCGCATCTGGCAGGAGGCGATTGTGCAGATGCGTGGCCTGCCTGTGTTCAAGCGCGAGGTGTTCCGGCTCAAGGGCGGCAACCAGCTCCTGCCCGACACCTTTGCCCGGCACCTGGGCGACCGCATTCGCAAGAACTGCCCGGTGACGCTCCTGGAGCACGACGCCTCATCCGTGACGGTTCATTTCACCGAGGGCCCCGACAAGAAGGAGCAGACGCTGAAGGCCGATTTCGCCGTGGTCTGCGCCTCGCCGCTGGTGCTGCCCGGCATCAAGATCTCGCCCGCCTGGCCGGAAGCGAAGGCCTTCGCGCTGTCCCACACGCCCATGAGCATGGGCTCCCGCGTGGTATTGCGGGCCAAGACACGTTTCTGGCAAGGCGACACGGTGCCGAGCATCAATCTGGAAACGGGCAATGCGAACATGGGTCTGGTGTACGAATGCGCCGGCGAAGTCTCTCCCGACCAATGCGTGCTCATGGGCACCGGCATTGCCGCGCAGAGCCCTGAGGAGGCGCTGGCGGCCTTCCGCAAATTCTACCCCGGCGCGGCCAAGGACACGATTGAGCAGTGCATCGTCCACCAATGGTGGAAGGAGGAGCCGCTCGCCCTCGGTTGCGAGCGCCATCCCTTCCCCCTTGGCCAGCTCGCCAAGGTCTGGCCGCATCTGATTCAACCGGTGGGCCGCGTCCATTTTGCCGGCGCCGCCTACGACAACCTGCCCTGGGGTCAGGACGCGGCCACCCGCTCCGCCAAACGGACGGCGGCGGCGATTGATGCCGCATAACAGCCCAAATTCCATCCCCTATGAAAACATCCCTTCTCATCCCCCTGCTGATCGCAACCGCAGCCAATCTCTTTGCTGCGGATGCTCCCACCGGCTGGACCACCGCCTCGCCACGCGATGAGATCAAGCCGGCTTTCGGCTACAATCCGCAGGGCGGGCCGAAGCACGAAGGCAGTTTCGTCATTGAATCCGGCCCGCGCGAGGGCTTGATGGGGAACTGGACCAGGGCCCTTCCCATCACTGGCGGCCAGTGGTATCGCTTCAGCGTGCTGCGCAAAATGACGGGCGCCGATCCCCGGCGGGCGGGCGTGGCGCGGGTGCTCTGGCACAACGCGAAGGGAGCCGCCGTGCTGCGCGACGAGATTTCCGATGCCTCCTACGCCAAGGGCCAGAGGCCGCGCGCCGAGCCTGAGTACCCGACGGACGGCACCACCGATGCGCAAGGGTGGACGGAGGTGTCTGGTGTTTATCAAGCTCCCAAGGACGCCACGCAGGCGGTGGTGGAACTGGAATTCCGCTGGGCTCCGAAAGCGCGCCTGGAATGGAGCGAAGTCGCGCTCGCCCCCGTTCCCGCCCCGGCTCCGCGCACCGTCCGGCTTGCCACGGTTCACTTCGTGCCGCACGGTGCCAAGACACCGGAGGAGCGCCGCCTCGCATACGTGCCTCTGATTGAGGAGGCCGCGAAGCAAAAGGCCAGTCTGCTGGTGCTGCCGGAGGTGGTCACTTACGGCAGCGGCTCCACGTATGAAAGCGTGGCGGAGCCGGTGCCCGGACCTTCGACGGAGTTCTTCGGCGCGCTGGCCAAGAAACATGGCCTTTACCTGGTGCCGGGGCTGGTGGAGCGCGACGGACCGCTGATTTACAACGTGGCGGTGCTTATCGGCCCCGATGGCGCTCTGGTGGGCAAGTATCGCAAGGTGTGCCTACCGCGCAGCGAGATCGAGGGCGGCGTCACCCCCGGCCACGAGTATCCAGTGTTCGATACGAAGATCGGCAAGGTGGGCATGATGGTCTGCTACGACGGCTTCTTTCCGGAAGTCGCGCGGGAGCTCAGCAACCGGGGGGCTGAAATCATCGCCTGGCCGGTGATGGGCTGCAATCCCATGCTGGGCGCGGCGCGCGCCTGCGAGAACCACGTGTACATCGTCAGCAGCACGCACACGGACGCGACGAAGCACTGGATGATCTCGGCCGTCTTCGGCCACGATGGCAGCCCGCTGGCGCAAGCCTCCGAGTGGGGCACCATCGCGCTCGCCGAGGTGGATCTCGGCCACCGGCTGCACTGGCCGAGCCTGGGCGACTTCAAGGCGGAAATCCCGCGCCACCGCCCCTGACCCGGCGGGGCGAGGCACTTGGAGCTTGGTAATTGCCGCTTTGTCCTGCACAATGCGCCGCATGAGAATCTGTGCATCCTGGCTCCGGGCCTGCCCCGCTGCTTTCGCGGCGGCGGCTGTCGCGCTGCTCCCGGCGTGCCATTCAACCTCCTCGCACGAGGCTGCCTCCGGCCAGTCAACCGGCGGCTTCACCGAGCGGATGCTGAAGCCGAATCAAAACAAGGTCAGTCCGTACGATAAGAAGTTCGACACCTCCTCCCTGGGGGACCGGGGGGCGATGAAAGTGCTGGGAGCCAAGTCGTACTCCACTTCCAAGTATGCGGGCAACACCGACTTCAAGGGGCTGAAGAACTTCCAGACCAAGGCCTTCAACCAGTCCGGGAAAACCAGCCGGGAGCAGACCCATTCCTCCCCCATGGGCAACAAGAACGACAGGGCTTCCGACCAGATTTTCAAGACGGAGGACAGCCGGTTCTCCGGCAAGAAGTCAAAGGAGAACGACCTCGTATTCAAACGCTCCACGAAGCAATTCCAAACCAGCGACTACGAGCCTGGAAAGAAGTCCCTCGAAGACAACAAGCGGCCCTATTTCAAACCCGGCGAAAAGCAGGACGAGGCGAAGACCGCCTATTCCGAGCAGGAAGTGAAGGCGCTGCTCAACAGGAATTAGGCCTGTGCCGTTCCAGTTTTGAACCACCGCCCTGCAGGCGGTGGTTGATGCCGACGTTTCCTTGGTGAATGGGTGCCGCCGATTCTCCCATGCCCAACCCCGAGCCCGTATTCATCCCCGAAGACTATTTCCGTGAGCTGGGGAAGGAGGACATTTTCCCGAATGCCTTGCGTCCCTTGGAAATCGACCTCGGCTGCGGCGACGGCAGTTTCCTCGTCGCCATGGCCCGGCAGCATCCCGAGCGCGATTTCCTGGGTGTCGAACGCCTGGCGGGCCGGGTGGCCAAGGTGGCGAAAAAGATCGCCGCCGCCGGCCTCGTCAACGCCCGCGTGCTGCGCCTGGAAAGCGCCTACACCGTGGGCTGGCTGCTGCCTGCCAGGGGCGTGTCGCGGCTGCATCTGCTGTGCCCTGATCCCTGGCCGAAAAAGAAGCATCACGGGCGTCGGCTGATGGCGCTCCCAGAGTTCCAGCAAGGGCTGGCGCGCATCCTGGAGCCACATGGCGAATTTTTGTTCAAGACGGACGACGCGGAATACTTCGAAGTGGGCACTGCGGAAATCGACCCGTTGCCCGCCTTCGAGCGTCTGGACTGGCCCGAGGACGCCTTCTTCTATGCCCAAACGGACTTTGAGCGCATCTGGTTGCGACAAGGCAAAACCCTGCAGCGGGCCCGCTGGCGGAAGCGGTAGCCGGTCGGGCTACTCCGCCGCCGGCGGTGTCCCGCGATAGATGCCATCGAACCAGCCGCGCGCGGCATAGCGCTCCGCCCCCTTGGTTTCCACCTGGAGATAGTGCCCCAGCTTGACGAGGTGAATGGTGGCGGGTGGTGCGTCCTTTGCTTCCGGATCGGTGTAGGTGAGGTCGGCGGTCAGCTCGCCGCTCTTGCCTTCCTTCACCTGCTCGGGCTTTGCCATGGCATCCATGTTGCCCGTCTGTGCGTCGCCGGCCCGTGAGAAGCTCAGGGTCACATGCAGACCGCCGTCCTTCATGACGCTGATGCTGGCGTGGCCGCCGGAGAAATCATCGTACTCGCCCTTCCAGTCCGTGCCAACTTTGACGTCCGGCAAGGTTTCGAGGAAGGCGCAGCCCAGCGCGGTGTCCTCCGCGAGCTTGAACCAGTACTCGGCGGATTTGTCGGTGACAGGGGCGGCAGGAGCGGTCGGGGCGGCTGGCGCAGGGGTTGCCGGGGCTCCTTTCTTGGCCGGTTTGGCGGGGGCCAGGCTCATGTCCATCCAGCGCTGGCGCATCGCGGGCCACTGCTCCTTCCAGACGGCCAGGGCGGGGCGATCCTTCACTTTCCAGCTCTTCGCCGCCGCCTGAAGCGCGGCGACCAGATGCGTGGTGGCGGCCTGCGATTCCTTCTTCGCCAGTTGCAGGAGTTTCGCATCGCTCACGCGGTGGTAGGTGCCCACCAGCCCGGCATCCACCGGCTTCGTCTGCCCGGGCTTGATGATGATCTCCACTTTGGATTCGCTCACGTTGGCGAGGTAAAACGTGCCGCGATCGCCGCCCTCCTCCACCTCCTGGGCGAAGGGGAGCTGCTTGTCCTTACGCTGCCCCAGGCCCGCCCAAACGCCTGCGGAGCCAGGGGCGGCGGCAGAGCGCATGAGCACCCGCGTGCTGCCGAAGCCCGCCTTCTCAAGCGTCAGGTGGCGCATGTTCGTCTCATCGAAGTAATGCCCTCCCTCGAAAGGGTCGGCTGCCCGGGTGGAAAGAGAAACCAGGACGGTGGCCAGGCAAAGAAACTGCGCTCGCATCATGTGGCGAAGTTCACATGGGAACGGCCCGGTTGGCAAGTGCCGTGAGAAGAGTTGAGGATCATGGTTGAAGAACTCCCGCTAGCTTCAAAAATCCGTCTTTTTGGCGGATCGAAGCTCGAACCCATCTGAAGCCAAGATCGCTGTGCATACAGCCCGGAAACCGCCGGTTGGGAGCAAAAATCACTTGCCACAAGGTATTATTGTATCCTATACTAGCGAGTGAGGAATCCACTACACCGAACGCAGTCCTTGCCAACGGGCCAGCTTTCCGCTTTCGTGTTGAAACCCCAAAATGGTTCGTCCGACGTTCTCCATGATCATTGAACACTCCCACCATTGGAAACCAACCCGGATCCGCAGCCTGATTGCGGCTCTGCCCACTGGATCAGAAGTCCTGCAAGTGGACACCGACGCAGGACGAGCATTCGCCAAGGTGCCGGGGGGCGGAGAAGGTCCACATGTGCTCGCATGCGAACTTGTCGGCACCCGGTTGGCGGCATTGCTGGGTCTGCCGGTGCTCGACTGGATTCTTCTGCACTATCCCGGCCTGCCGCCACTACGTCTGGCTAAATCCGGCAACATGGCAAAAACAGGCACGGCTTGGCTCACACGTACGGTAAACGGCGTTGTCTGGTCGGGGCATTCGGGAGACCTGAAATACATCGCCAACCCTGCTGATATCGTCAAACTCGTGCTGCTGGACCAATGGACACGCAATTGTGACCGCTATCGGCCAGGACCAAAACTGCGCATCAATCACAACAATGTCCTTTTGAAGCGCGAAGGGGCTCCCGAGGGACGCTTCATTCTCACAGCGATGGATCACACTCATATCCTCACGTGTGGCGCATCGCTGACTCGCGATCTGGCTCGGATCGACTTGGTGAAGGACGTCACAGCGTTTGGGTTGTTTCCCGAGTTCGTCGAAGTAATTCAGCGCCGGCGGGCAGATGCCGTTGCAGCCGTTGCAGCATTGAATGCCATTCCCGAGGCGACCATCCGCGATGTTGTCCGATCCATCCCATCCGACTGGGAGGTAGACGATTCCGTTCGTACCGCCATGGAAGATTTCCTGCTCCAACGTCGTGACTGGTTGTCGAATATTTTTGTCACCCGGCTTTTCCCGCAGGGAGAACTGTTCTAATGTACACCCCAATGAACCCACCCACCACCGGATACTACAGCCTTATCCAGTACTGCCCGGACCGAATGCGTCTGGAGGCGGCAAACATCGGCGTGCTGCTTTTTTGCCCGGAGCAAAAGTACTTGCGGGTGCGTCTGGCACCTACCAACCGACGCATCGACCGCTTTTTCGGAGCGGAGGCCGGAGATTTGAAGCAAATCAACGCAATGAAGAAGATGCTAGAGCATCGCCTGACCACTGAGACCGAAATGATCCGAGATGTGGAGGGCCTTCGGCATTTTGCGAAGCTGCTAGCCAATGAAATCATCATCACCGAGCCACGTGCGACCCTGGTAGAAGAGCCCAATGTTGAGCTTGCCCAGCTCTATGATGAGTTGGTTGGTCAGTTCATCCGCACCGAGCCAGCCACTGAAAAAGTGCTGGTTGATAAGCTGCGCATGGCTTTGGACACCCCCCGTCTTAAAGCCGTGCTAAGGCGTGATGTGCTTGTGAAAGTGCCTGTCATGGGCAATGAACTGAGGGTGCCCTATGCATACCAGAACGGGCGGCTAAACCTGATCGAGGCGCACGAGTTCAATCAGAAACGCGAGCAAGACCTCAACCGCGACGTGTTTGCCAGGGCGGTATTGGGCCGTCTACTCTTCAAACATGACGACCCCGAGGCCGGAGCCCGGCAGCTCGTCATTGTCGCAACATTTGGCCAAGCTGCGGCCCCGTATCGACAGCGGGTGGAAGAAGTGCTGCGTGATCACGACGTAGCCTATTACCCAGAATCGGCGCTACCGGACTTGGAGCGCTTAATCGCTGAGACCGCGCATTAAGTTCACCACGGACCTTGCCAGCCCATCCTTCCATAGATGGACGGAAAACGGTTTCCGGTCTACGGCACCACCGTCCCAATCACCAAAACCTGCCCCGCGTAAAACCACGTGCCCTGTGGAATCGATTTCACCGTAAAGGTGACGGTGTGCGGACCAGGTGCTTGCTCGGGCAGGTACCAGAAGCGGGCGTATTTGTGCTTTGCTTCGGTTTGAGTGCGCGTGACGGTCACCGGCTTGCCGCCATCGACCACGGCTTCCACGACGCAGGGCTCGCCGTACGGTATGTCGCTCATGCCGATGCTGGTGCCATTCCAGCGGAGGGTCACTGAAGCGCCGGCCTTCTCGCATTTCATCGCGCCGCGCAGCATGTCGTTGGTGCGGCCTTTGTCGTCGGTATAGATGGGGTCCTTGTCGGCATCTACGGGCGTCCAGGCACCGCCAAGCTTTGCTTGGGCGATCGGCAGGAGGGTGGCGGTTTCCCAAGGGGTCGAACCCAGAGGCGACGGCAGGGCGTGGGGCTGGGCGGAGCCGGTGGCTTTGATCTTGAGCATCGAGCGTGCGATGACGTCGCGGTACACCTCGTGCCCGGCGTCGCCAGGGTGTACGCCGTCGGCAGAGAACACCAGCTTGCCCGGCACTGGCGCGCTGCCTTTGTAGATCAGGCTGCCTTCCTGCAGGCGCTTCACAATCTCCACCCCCAGATCGATGGTGGGAATGCCGTAGGCGTTAGCGATGGTTTCCATGGCTTGGCCGAACATGGGCGGCTTGCCGAGTTTCAGGTCGTTCACCATCCACTCGCCGATGGTGTAAACAAAGCAGATGTCGATCTTCGGGTTGTGCTTCCAGATGTGGCGGACAATGCCCTCCACCGATTGCTTCTCAAAGCCGCCGCCGCCATTGACCCGGCATTCCAGGAAAACAAGGTCGGGCTTCATCGCCAGCACGTCGCCCTTCAGCCGGCAGGCACCGTAATCGGAGCCAGTGCCGGAAATCGCGGCATTGATCTCCGCCACCTGTGCCTGCGGATACTGGGACTGGAACCACGCCAGCGTCTTCGGCCGCCAGCCCGCAGCCGCTGTGATGCTGCCGCCGAAGTAGGCGATCTTCACCGGGCCGCCTGCCTGGAGTTTGGCGCAGACATTGGGCAGGCCGTCGCGAATACGCAGCTCTTCGGCCTTGGTCGCGTCGTAATTGTAGGGCGCTCCTGCGAAGCTGGCGCAGACCGCCATGAGAGACATGAGGACGGTGGAAAGGATGGCGCGGCGGAAGTAAAGCATCGGGCAGGGAGAGGTGAACAAGGTGGATGACTGCGCACAAGGCGCTGGTGCAAGGCTATTGAATCTCCCACAGAGACGTTGGCGCTGGCAAGCAGGCATTGGGGCGACGGGCCCCCATTGTGCGTTCTTGCTTGCGGCAAAGTCAGGTCGCCGCCAGGGACTGGACATGATTCGCCAGATTGCCCTTTTAGCCTGCGTGTGGCTCGCATCGCCGGCCATCCTTCGCGCTGCCGATGACCCTGTGCGGGTCCCCCCCGGCGCGCGGATGAGCTGGCTGGACAATGGCGAGGTGAAGGTGGGGGTGGATTTGAACCACGGCGGCGCCATCGTCTTCCTGGCCCGGCAAGGCGGGGAGAACCTGATCAACAACTTCGACCTGGGCCGGCAGGTGCAGCTCTCGTTCTTTTCCGGGCCTGTGCCTTTCGCTGCTGACGGACAGCGCCCGGCAAAGCACTGGGAGCACATCGGCTGGAACCCCATTCAGACGGGGGACGATTTCAAAAACGCCTCGCTTCTGCTTGCCCACGAGAACGACGGGCGTGTGCTGCACGTGAAGTGCCAGCCCATGCAGTGGCCGCTGAACAACGTGCCGGGGGACTGCACCTTCGACTCCTGGCTGGAGCTGGACGGCCCGGTGTTGAAAGCCCGTGCCCGCCTGAACAACGACCGCTCCGATCACACCCAATACTCGGCGCGGCTCCAGGAACTGCCCGCCGTGTACGGCAACGCGAGTCTGCATCGCGTCGTCAGTTACACGGGTCCCCTTCCCTTCACGGGCGGGGAGCCGGTGGCGGTGCCGAAGCCCACGGGCACGCACCCCTGGTCGCTCTGGCAAGGCACGGAGGGCTGGGCCGCGCTGCTGGATGACAATGACCAGGGGCTGGGGCTGATCACACCCGGCCGCGTGTTTTTCACCGGCGGTTTCGCGGGTCGGCCGGGGCCGAACGACACCTTTGGCAACAGCACCGGCTACCTTGCCGGTCAGGCGCTGGAGATCCTGGACCACAACATCGCCTACGAGTTCAGGTATGAGCTTGTGGTCGGCAGCCTGAAGGAGATCCGCGCCCGCGCCGCAGCCGTTCGTCCCACCGGGTTGCCTGCCTGGACGTTTGCCAACGACCGCCAGGGCTGGCACTACCAGAACGCCACGGACGAAGGCTGGCCCATCAAGGGCTGTTTGAAAGTCCGCCTGGAGACGGATGATCCTCAAATGGTAAGCCCCCATATCCTCTGGCAGGCCGAGGATGCGCCGTACCTGATCATCGACGCGGCCTTCCACACCACCCAGCGCAGCGCCACGCTGTTCTGGCAGCGGCTTAATCGACCGGCACCAGGCAAGGAAGACCAAGTCTCCTTTCCCATCGAGCCCGATGGTGCCTATCACCGATATGTCATCCGCCTCGCCGACTGCCCGTCCTACCGAGGCGCCATGATCCGCCTTCGCTTCGATCCCGTTCCCGCAGGCGGACCTGGCGAATGGGTGCAAGTGTGGTCCATCCGGCTGGCGCGTGAGCCCTGACCTTCTCAAGAGCGGGTTGCGACGACTCGGCAGGACCGGAAGAGCGCGGGCAAGCGATTGAAAAGGGCCTGCCGGATCCTGAAGTCGCGGCGAAAACGCATTGAAGGCTCCTGGCATGGCGCTAGCTTCCGGTTCCCCCACCTGCTCCCCCTTTTTATGGCACTCGACACTACCCGCACGTTCGTCACTGGTTCCGGTTCCGCCGGCAAGCTTTGCTCACTTCCGGCGCTCAAAGAAGCCGGGATTGCCCCGAACCTGGAGCGCCTGCCGGTGTCGATTCGCATCGTGCTGGAAGCCCTGGCCCGCAATTGCGACGGCAAGAAGGTGACCGAGGCCGATGTGAAGAACCTGGCCGGCTGGAACGCCAAGGCGCCGGGCGAGTACGAAATCCCGTTCGTGGTGGCGCGCATCGTGTTGCAGGACTTCACCGGCGTGCCGCTGCTGGTGGACCTGGCGGCAATGCGCAGCGCGGTGCATGGCATGGGCAAGGATGCCAAGATGATCGAGCCGCTGGTGCCGGTGGATCTGGTGGTGGATCACAGCGTGCAGGTGGATTTCGCCGGCACGAGCATCTCGCTCGAGCGCAATCTGGACCTGGAATTCCATCGCAACAAGGAGCGCTACGAGTTCCTGAAGTGGGGCGAGCAGGCCTTCGACA
>CAINXC010000611.1 GCA_903854655.1 uncultured Verrucomicrobiota bacterium
ATCAATCTCAATTTTGCCATCATCCACCCTGACTCGATAGCTGATCGGTGCGCCACGATCCGGCAAGTTTGCCAGGATCGTCTTGACGAGTCCATCCGAAGTTGTTGCGGTGATCGTGCTCATGGGGGCAAAATAGTCGTTTTTACTGCCGTGTCACCACCTCATCAAGATTGAGCAGCACATTCGCCGTCATGGCGTATGCCGCGAGTTCGCTCACATCCACCCGCGCATTGGGTTTCTTCTGGCCGAAACCCACGAACTGTTTGGCGTCTTCAGGATCGGCTTTGAATTTGAGCAGTCGCTTGTTAAGTCCGGCCGCGAGCACCCTCATTTCGTCTGGCGAGGCGTTGCGCGAGGTCACGCGGCGGAAGGCCCACTGGATGCGCTCTTGCGACGTTTTCCCGCCTTCCAAGATCATCTTCTCCGCCAAAGCGCGGGCGGCTTCGACGAACGTCACTTCATTGAGCATGGCCAGCGCCTGCAGCGGAGTGTCTGTGCGGCTGCGTTTTACGGTGCAAATCTCGCGCGTGGGAGAGTCGAACAGCAGCATCGTGGGCGGCGCGGCGGTGCGCTTCCAGATGGTGTACATCGTGCGGCGGTAGAGGCCGTCGCCGGTGTCGTTCTTGTAGCCGCGCAGGTCGCCGTACTTGCTGGTCTCGTCCCACACGCCATCGGGCATGTAGGGCCGCACGCTGGGGCCGCCGACCTGGTCCACCAGCAGGCCGCTGGCCGCCAGCACCTGGTCGCGCACAACCTCGCCGCTCAGGCGGATGCGCGGCCCGTGCCAGAGCAGGCGGTTCTCCGGGTCTTTTTCGAGGCCGGGTGCTCCGGGCTGAAGGTGCGAGGACTGCCGGTAGGTGGCGCTCATGACGATGAGCTTCTGCATCGCCTTCATGTCCCATTTCAAACGCACAAATTCGGTGGCGAGCCAGTCGAGCAGTTCAGGATGGCAGGGGTACTCGGCCTGCATGCCGAAGTTTTCCACGGTCTTGACCAGGCCGGTGCCGAAGAACTTCTCCCACTGGCGGTTCACCCACACGCGGGCGGTGAGGGGATGCTGGCCGCTGACGATCCATTTGGCGAGGCCCAGCCGGTTCATGGGGGCTCCGGGAGGCATCGGCGGCAACGAGGCTGGCAGCGCCGCCGTGACCTTGTCCTTCGGCTTGTCGTACTCACCCCGGTTCAGCACAAAGGCGTCGCGCGGGGTGTCCATTTCCTTCATCACCATCACGTTGGGCAGGGAGCTGTCGAAGGTGTCGTGAGCGGCTTTGGCCGCAGCAAGAGAGTCATCCGCGTGCTTCAGCGGACTGTCCACGGCAGAGCGGAAGAACTGCGCCACGTCGGTCCTTTGCTTCGCTGTGCGTTGAGCGATGGGCGTGTCCAGAGCGGCTTTGACAGCGGGCGAGAAGGCATCGCCGGAGAGCTTCACAAGCTTGGCAGGCAGGCTGGAAGCCGAGAGGCGGAAGCGGCCGATGTTATGGTTGCCGATGGCTTCGTGTCGGAGCCGAAGCAGCAGCATCGTGCCTTGCTGGGGTGTGACGGGGGCCGCGAGCACAAACATGGCGCGACGATTTTCTTTTCTTGTGGGACCATCCACGGCCCAGCTTCCACGCCTGCCCTTCCCAAGGACGTTCTTGATGTCGTAACCCTTCTGCGAGTAATCCGCCTCCGCTTCGGCAACCTTGACGGGCTCGGGCTTGCTTCCGGGTTTCTGGGTGAAGACATCGAAATCGCTGAGGGCAAAATTGCTGTTGCTGTAGCGACCCGCTCCGCCGCCTGGCAGCGAAGGATCGACCAGGCACTCCAAAAGGATGGCGGTGGCGCCGGCGGCGGGCATGGGAGCATCGAAGACGTAGATGTCCTTGGTAGGATTGATGCCGCTGGCGAGGTAGCTGCCATCGGGCTGCCGGGTGAGGGTGGCCCCGCCCTTGGACTGCACGTTCGTGGGCGTCAGCACCGACCAAGCAGAAGTCATCTGCTTGAGGGTGTCCTGGGCTTTCGGTTCCCATTCGGCGAGCAGTTGCGGAAGCTGTTTCTGGACTTCGGCAACCCTGGCCTGGGCGGCCTTGACCTCCGCATCCAGCTTGGCGAGCTGCTGCTCCTGCGCTTTGGATGGCACGGTCACGACCGGCTGGGTGTTGCCGCCGCTGCGATTGGAGGCCCCCTGGATGGTGCCGCTTTCCGGCAGGTTGTTGAAGAAGGCAAAGAACGAATAGAAGTCCTTCTGCGTGATGGGATCAAACTTGTGGTCGTGGCAGCGGCAGCAGTTGAAGGTGAGCGCCAGCCAGGTCATGCCGGTGGTTTCGGCGCGGTCGATGACGTTCTCGATGCGCCATTCCTCGTTGATGATGCCGCCCTCGCCGTTGAGCCGGTGATTGCGGTTGAAGCCGGTGGCCACGATCTGGTCACGGGTGGCATTGGGCAGCAGATCGCCGCCGAGCTGATCGATGGTGAATTCATCGAACGGCATGTTGTTGTTAAACGCGTTGATCACCCAGTCGCGCCAGGGCCACTGCGAGCGGCTGCTGTCGGTTTGGAAACCGTGGCTGTCGGCGTAGCGGGCGCTGTCCAGCCAGGGCATCGCCATGCGTTCGCCATAGTGGCGGGACGCAAGCAGCCGGTCCACCACACGCTCGTAGGCGTTGGGCGAGTGGTCATTCTCAAAGGCGGCCACTTCCTCGGGCGTGGGCGGGATGCCGGTCAGATCCAGGGAGACGCGGCGAATCAACGTGGCGCGGTCTGCCTCAGGGCTTGAGGAAAGGCCTTCTTTTTCCAAGCGGGCAATGATGAAGGCGTCGATGGGGGAAGTGCTCAGTGCGGAGTGCTCAGGGCGGAGTTTCGGAAGCGGGGGCCGCACGGGCGGAATGAAGGCCCAGTGGCCCTGGTATTCCGCACCTTCGCTGATCCATTGCCTGAGGATGGCCTTCTCCTGGGAGGTCAGCGTTTTGCCGCTCTTTTTGGGCGGCATCGCATCGTCATCGTCCGTCTCCAGGTCGATTCGCGTGACCAGGGCGCTCTTGTCCGGTTTGCCTGGAACAACGGCGATTTCGCCTGACTTCGCCGGTTTGAAAGCAGAATCCTTTTGGTCCAGCCGCAGATCGCCTTTGCGGTGGTTGGCATCGCTGCCGTGGCAGAAGAAGCACTTGTCCGAAAGGATGGGGCGCACGTCGCGGTTGAACTGAATTTTGTCCGCCGCCTGTGCGGGGGCGGTCAGCGACACGGCGGCGCTGGCGATAAGAAGGTAAAAGCGGGCCTGGAGCATGGTTGCAGTCGAGGAAACGGGCCGGGCGGGCGAGGTTGTGCAGAAAACTCGATCTCTGAGGTTCGCGAGAGGCCTTGCTTGCGCTCGCCCGGTTCGTCTCCAGAATGCGCATCTCATGGAACACGTCCTCGTCATCCCCCGTCGCCTTTTCGATGAACTCGGCAGCTTTCAGGGCTTTCAGCCAGAGGTGGAGCGCTACCTTCCCTCGATTCTGGACACGGCGAACAACTTCTTCATGGAGCGCCCGGCGGCGGAGATCGACCCCACGCACAAGCAGTTGATCCCATACTCCATCTTCCACCACGCGGGCCGCTACCTGTGCTACACGCGCGGCGGCAAGGGCGGCGAGAAACGCCTGCATGCGAAGCGCAGCGTGGGCATCGGCGGCCACATCAATCCTGTGGACCAGACCCAGGACCACCTGGGCGAGCAGATGTATTTCAACAGCATCGAGCGCGAGATCACCGAGGAACTGCGCATCGGCGGCACGCATACCCAGACCGTCATCGGCCTGATCAATGACGACAGCAACGAAGTCGGCCAGGTCCACCTCGGCGTGGTGCATCTTTTCGAGCTTTCCAGCGATGACGTGGCCTCCAATGAAGACGCCATCCAGGATCTGCAATTTGTGCCGCTGGCGGAACTGATCGCCAACGTGGACAACCTCGAATCCTGGTCAAAGATCTGCGTGGAGCATCTGGCCACGCGGCAATAAATGCAGAAACGCTAGTTTTTGCATCATGTCGCGGTTTCCATTACATTCTGCGCATGATGCCGAATCCGCCAAACCCCTTCTCCGTCCAGCATCCGCCGTCGCAGGAGCGATTTGAGGAAGCGCGGAAGATCGACGTGAAGCCGCGTGCTCCCGGCTCGCCGAGAACCGTCGAAGGAGCCGAGGCCACGGACGTGATGCTGAATTTCTCCTGCCCGGCCTGCCTGGAAATGCTCATCACCTCGAAGAGCGCAGCCCAGAGCGCCGTGCAGTGCCCGGAGTGCAGCGCCTGGGTGATGCCGCCCAAGGTGGTGAGCCTGGCGTCGTCCGCAGGAGGTGGGGGCAAGACCGTGCTGCCGCCGCCCAAGAAGACCGGCACCCAGTCGTTGCGGAAGTAGCGGCGAATGAAAGTGCGCTTCATGCTGGCCGCCGCCGCCCTGGTCTTGCTGTGGGCCCTGGCCTGCTGGTGGGGTGGCAGCCAAATGGCCCGCCCTCCGCGCCGCGCCTTGCAGGATTACCACCGCGAATTCCTTGCCGCTCCCGCCTCGCATGGAGTCCTGCTGAAACCCTTCACTGCGGCTGACGGTACGCCCTGCATTCTGGCGGAGCCCGTGGCCGGGGCGTTGAGCGTTCGCGGACGGGCGGTGCGCGATCAGTTGGGCAGGCAACAGGTCGCCCTGCCGCCGCCCGGAGCCATCATGGGCACCCTGGTCCTGCTGCACGGGCGCACGGGGCGCAAGGAGGACTACCTTCTCATCGCCGAACGCCTCTGCGCGGTGGGCTATCGCTGCCTGCTGGCCGATCTGCCGGCTCACGGTGATCACCCCGGCGCGCTTGCGTTTTATGGGACCCGCGAAGCGGAGCTTCCTGGCAGCCTGCTGGATGAGGCTGCCGCGCGCTTCCATTTTGCTCCCGCTCCTGCCGGCCTGCTGGGTTTGTCCATGGGGGGAGCGGTGGCGATCCAGGCGGCGGCCAGGCACCCGCAACGCTGGTCGGCCCTGGTCGTGATCTCCAGTTTCGACACCCTCGAGAACGCGGCCCGCCAGCAGGCTTCGTCACGCATCGGCAGCTTCCTCGGCGGCCTGTTGCAATGGGGCGCCTTCAAAGTCTATCAATGGCAGACCAGCGTTTCCGTGGCTTCCATTCGGTCTGTCGATGTGGTGTCGCAGCTCACCATGCCCACCCTGATCGCCCATGGCAGCGCAGACCGTGTGATCCCGATCCAGTGCGGCAGGAACCTTTTCGCCGCCCTGCCTTCGGCATTGGAAAAGAAATGGGTCGAAATCCCCGGTGCCGACCACGACAACGTACTGATCACCGATTTTCCCATCTACGCCACTGTCGCTGCGTGGATGCTGGGGCATGTGAGGCAGGAATTTTCTCCCTTGCACTCAGCTCTCAGCACAGGGAACTGAGCACCCACCCTCATGGCCTCCGATTTCATCCGCGTGCGCGGCGCACGCCAGCACAACCTCCAAAACGTCGATGTGGACATCCCTCGCGACGCGCTGGTGGTGCTGACGGGGGTGAGCGGCTCCGGCAAGTCATCGCTGGCGTTCGACACCCTGTATGCGGAGGGGCAGCGCCGCTACGTGCAGAGCCTTTCGGCCTACGCCCGGCAGTTCCTGGACCAGATGGAAAAGCCGAACGTGGATTTCATCGAAGGGCTGTCCCCCGCAGTGGCCATCGAGCAGCGCCACTCGGCCCCGAACCCGCGCTCCACCATCGCCACGGTCACCGAGATTTACGACTACCTGCGCGTGCTCTACGCGGTGGCGGGCGAGCCGCATGATCCGGCCACCGGCGAAGCGTTGCTCAAGTCCACGCCTCTGGAAATCGGCGAGCGCATTCTGGCCCTGCCGGAGGGCACCAAGGTGATCGTGCTGGCCCCGCTGATTCGCGACGGCAAGGGCGACTTGCGCGCGCTGTTCGACAAGCTCAAGCGCCAGGGCTTCGTGCGTGTGCGGCTGGACGGCGAAATCCGCGAGCTGGACGAGCATTTGAAGGCGCCGCGCGATTCCGCTCACAGCCTGGAAGCCGTGGTGGACCGCCTGGTGCTGCGCGAGGGCGTGCGCAGCCGCCTCATGGAGGCCATCGAAAGCGCGTTGAAATGGAACGCCAACGAAGTCGAATTTCTCACCACCACCGGCGATGCGGAGGAGGTGAAGCACTCCTTCACCACGGCGTATGCGAACCCGCGCACCGGCTTCGTCATGGAGAAGCTCACGCCGCAGCATTTCAGCTTCAACACCCATGTGGGCGCCTGTGAAACCTGCGAGGGCGTGGGCAGCCTGATGGTGGGCGACCCGGACCTCCTGGTGCCGGATCGCGACAAGACGCTGGCGGAAGGGGCGGTCAAAACCTGGTGGGCGCGCCAGCCAAAACTGAAGGCCCTGCATGACGCGGCCATTCAGGCGCTGGCGAAGCATTTCGGCATGGCGATGGACAAGCCGTTCAAGAACCTGAGCCCTGAATTCAAGAACGCGTTGTTCAACGGCACCGGCACCGTGCCGGTGGCCACCGGCTGGAAAACCAGCGGCACCAAGCGCAGCCTGGAAAAGCCTTTCGACGGCCTGCTCGCCCAGCTCCTGCGCGCCTGGGATAAGGCGGAGAGCATCGCCCTGAAGGGCGCCATCACGCGCTTCATGAATCCCAAGGCCTGCCCGGCGTGCGGGGGCAGGCGCTTGAAGCCGGCCTCGCTGGCGGTGACGCTCGCTTCCCGTGAGCCGCCGGTAAATGAAAACGGAAAACAGAAAACGGAAAACGCCCTCAACGTCTTCCAACTCTGCGAACTCAGCATCTCCAGCGCGGTTCAATGGATGCAAAACATTGTCCTCACCGATCACCAGCTCACCTACTGCCGGGATCTCCAGAGCGAAATCTTGAAGCGCCTGCGTTTCCTCGACGAAGTGGGGCTGGGCTACCTGGCCCTGAATCGCGAGAGCGGCACGCTCAGCGGCGGCGAGGCGCAGCGCATCCGGCTGGCTACGCAGATTGGCGCGGGCCTGGCCGGGGTGCTGTACGTACTCGACGAGCCCAGCATCGGCCTGCACCCGGCAGACAACGAGAAGCTCATCGGCACGCTCAAAAGACTGCGCGATCTGGGCAACACGGTGCTGGTGGTGGAACACGACGACGCGATGATGCGCGCGGCGGATCACATGATCGAGCTGGGGCCCAGGGCGGGCCCTCACGGGGGACGCATCACCGCCCAAGGAACGCCCGCCGAACTCATCGCCCAGCAGGGCTGCCTGACCGGCGATTACCTCAGCGGTCGCATCAGCATTCCCGTCCCAAAGCATCGGGTTCCCCCAAAAACTGAACACTTGGCACTGAGCACTGAGCACTTGGCCGACCCCACCTGGCTTACGGTTCTCAATGCCACGGAACACAACCTTCACGGGGTCACCGCCGCCTTCCCTCTGGGCTTGTTCACCTGCGTCACCGGCGCCTCCGGCAGCGGCAAATCCACGCTCATCGATGACATCTTGAGGCGGGCGCTGTCACGTCATTTTTACAATGCCAAGGACGAGCCGGGCAAGCATGACCGCATCACAGGCATGCATGGCATTGACAAAGTGGTGGTCATTGACCAGGACCCCATTGGTCGCAGCCCGCGCTCGAATCCGGCGACTTACACCGGCCTCTTCACGCCCATCCGCGAACTCTACGCCCTGCTGCCCAGCGCCCGGGTGCGCGGCTACGATGCCGGCCGGTTCAGCTTCAACATTCCCGGCGGGCGCTGCGAGAAATGCGAGGGCGACGGCCTGATCAAGATCGACATGCACTTCCTCGCCGATGTGTACGTGACCTGCGAGCAGTGCAAAGGCCAGCGCTACAACGCGGAGACGCTGGAGATCGCCTTCAAGGGCAAGAACATCGCCGAAGTCCTCGACATGACCGTGGCCGAGGCCTCGCGCTTCTTTGAGAAATCACCCCACATCGCTCCGAAACTGCGTGCCCTGGATGACTGCGGGCTGGGCTACCTGAAGCTGGGCCAGAGCGGCGCAAGCTTGTCTGGCGGCGAAGCGCAGCGCGTGAAGCTGGCGGCCGAACTGGGCAAGAAATCCACGGGCCGCACCCTGTACTTGTTGGACGAGCCGACCACCGGCCTGCACTTCGCCGACATCGCGCAGCTCATGCTGGTGCTCATGCGCTTGCGCGACGCAGGCAACACGCTCATCGTGATCGAGCACAACCTCGACGTGATCAAATGCGCCGACTGGATCATCGACCTCGGCCCCGGCGGCGGCGAGAACGGCGGCCACATCGTGGCGCAAGGCCCGCCCGAGAAGGTGGCGCGGGAGAAAGCCAGTGTGACGGGACGGTTTTTGAAGGCTTGTTTGGGGACCGAAAAATAGCCATCACGCCCTGCGTCAGGAGCCTTGTGCAAGGCTTTCATGTTTGCGAACACGGGCAATGTTTTTTCCTCACGCCATGCCTTGAGCCGTTCCATGGTAGAATCAAATGGGTTTTCAACTAGTGAGGCGGGCCTGACCTCTTCAATCCGTATCCTGGACACGGATACCATCGTGAAGTGCTTCTACGGACACCAGCAGGGAGCCCGGACAGGGTACAACCCGCCCTAAGCAGGGAGAGCCCTGGCAACTGTGAAACGCGGGTCCGGTCCTCCCAAGACGGTGTAAGGTTCGCCATAACGAGCGAGTTCGCTTGCTCAGCAACGCTGATCCGTCTATATGAGGAAACGACAGGTTATTGAGCATAACTTAAGTCAACTCCCCGAATTAAACCAGATCGACTCTCTATATGACCGAGCATACTGAAAACCCGGCAGTTTCAAAAATGAAGGGGGCGATCAACCACTTCACCGCCTCGTTGAGCGGAGTTCATGTAACAAAGGACCTGGCGCTCCCGATCATTTCTTCCGTGAGGGGAAGGGCTGCAAAAGCTTTGACTAGATATCTCAAATTAAATAATATAGAAGAAATAAATGATACTTATAATATTCCTATAGAAAAATATGCAAGATTCAAGCGGCATGTAAAGCGCGTGGCTGCTTTCCAAGTAGCTCTCGTGCAGCTTCCTCGCTCGCTCGTTGTGAGCATTGTGAGTTCGTACGATGTATTTCTGGGAGATATATTAAGGGCGGCATTTTACCTTAAACCTGAAATGCTCAATGGCACAGAAAGAATATTGACTTTCAAGGAACTTGTTGAGTTTGGGAACATTGACGATGCACGTGCATACATCATTGAAAAGGAGATCGAATCCGTTATTCGATCCAGCCATATTCAGCAGTTCGAATGGATGGAAAATAAGTTTGTGATGCCGCTCCGATCTGGCTTGGATTCTTGGAAGCATTTTGTGGAAGCAACCCAACGCCGAAACCTATTTGTGCATTGTGATGGTATTGTTTCGGCGCAGTACATTGAATTGTGCGCCAAGCATGGAGTCGAAGTTGGTGAAACAAGCGTGGGTGATATGCTTCATGTCGATGAGGCTTATCTTCAAGCAGTATGGGAATGTGTTTACGAGGTAGGGGTTAAATTGGCTCACGTGATCTGGCGGAAGCTGTCTCCATCAAGTTTGGCTGAGAGTGAGAAACACCTGATTGATAATGCAATTGAGCTGCTAGAGGAAAAGCAGTATTCACTGCTTGCGAAGATACTGCCGTTTTTTGTCTTCGATGTGAAAAAACACTCATCTGAAGCGAATCGCCGGATACTCCTAGTTAATTATTGCATATCCCTGAAGTTTTCGGGTAATAGCGAAGAGATGGAAAAAGTCCTGGCGAGAGAGGACTTCACCGCGTGCGATGCACGGTTTCACTTGGCAGAAGCCGTATTGAATGACCATTTCGAAAAGGCTGCTAAGATTATGATTGAAATCGGGGCGAATAACCCAAAGATACCTAGACATGCCTATGAGAGTTGGCCTCTTTTTCGGGAGTTTCGCAAAAGTTCGGAGTTTGGATTGGCTTTCAAAACACTCTTCGGTGAGGACTTCAAAATTGAGAAGGCCGCAGGCATCGTGGCAGCGGTGGATGCGGTGGATGCAACCGCGCAGCATGTCGTAGAGCCCGCCGAAAGCGGGGAGGAGATTGAGCCTGAAGCAACAGCGACTGACACGGAAACTTCAACCCCCGACGAGTAACAACCTTAGCACTTTCATTTCGGCGGCGAGCTGCCTCACTCACCTCCTCATGGAGATGCCGGAGGGTGGCTGAGTTGCGCTCGATGATCGTTTGCACGTTCATTGACTCGGGTCCTGTTGTTTGTCGAATGCTTCAAAACGGATGCACCACCACCTTCGTTCCCGCGGCGATGGTGGCCCCAGCCTCAACCCGCAGCAGCGCATTGCACTGGCTGAGTCCATACAGCGCGTGGCTTTGCTGGGCACCTGCGGGACTGAAGCGACCGTCAGCGTACCGGCCGCGCATGAAATGGGGGCGGCTGCCGTCGTTATCGACGGTGGCGGTGAGCTCGGCCTCGACGGCGGGTAGAGCGTGGTCCGCAGCCCCCATGAGCTTGAGCAGGGCGGGGCGGACGAAGAGCTGGTAGGTGACGAATGACGAGACGGGATTGCCCGGCAGACCGAAGACATAGAGCGGGCGCGGCTGCTCGCGATGCACAAAGAGGAAGGGCTTGCCGGGCTTGATCTTCACGCGCCAAAGCTCGGGGCTCAAGCCCAGCGCCTGCAGGGCCGGCTTGATGTGGTCGTGATCGCCGACACTGACGCCGCCGCTGATGATGATCACATCGCGCGTGCCAGCCAGGGAATCGAGGGCCTGAATGGTGGCATCCAGATCATCGCGGCAATGGTGGGTCTGGATGTCGCGAAGACCGAGGCTTGCAAGCATGGCGGCGAGCATGGGGCCGTTGCTGTTGTAGAGCTGTCCAGGTTCCAGGGGCTGGCCGGGCGGGATGAGCTCGTCCCCGGTGCTGAGCACGCCAACGGAGGGAAGTCGATGAACCGGCAGGCTTGCGATTCCCTGCGTGGCGAGCAGGCCGATGAGCGTGGCAGTGAGCCGCTCGCCGGGGCGGATGAGCACCTGGCCCCGGCACAAGTCGCTGCCGGTGCGGCGGATGTGCTCGCCGGGGGACACGCTGTCGTTGATCACGATGCTGTCGCCGGTGCGGGTGACATCCTCCTGCATGATCACTGCATCCGCATTCGTGGGCAGCGGGGCGCCGGTGAAGATGCGGATGGCATTGCCTGCGGGCAAAATGAGATGGCGGTCAGCTCCGGCGGGCTGCTCGTCGGCCACGTCGAGACTGGCTCCCAAGGGCGCATCTGCGGCGCGCAGGGCGTAGCCATCCACCTGGGAGTTGTCGAAGCCGGGCAGGGCGACGTGCGCCAGCACCTGGGCGGCGGCATGGCGGCCGAGGCTTTCCACCAGCCCGAGGGTTTCGACACCGCCGGGCGTGACGCGGCTGAGAACGTGCTCGCGGGCTTCGGCTTCGGTGAGCATGGGCTATTGCTGGGGCTGGGGCGGACTGGGGCGGAGGAATTCGCTGGGCACGGGCTCGCCTGCCGGTGGTTTTTGTGGGGTAGGAGGCGTGGGAGGCGGCGGCGTTTCGATTTTGGACACAACCGCAGGGGTGATGGAGGAGGCTCCTGGCAACGGAGGCTCCTGGCTCACCGCCTGGTACATGACCGCATCCTCCTTTTGCGGGTTGCCCGAAACGATGTCGGCGGCGAGGAAGCTGCCCTTGCGTTCGGGGGTGACCTTGAGTTTGACGGCTTCGCCCTGCGGGTTGGTGCTGTAGAGCACGGTGCCTGCGGGAATCAGGATGTCCGCAGGGGTGCGGATCAAGACGAAGCGCTGCTCGGGGTTTACCAGCTCAACGGCACCGATCTCCTGCTGTTTCGCTCCGGTGCTGTCCGTGTCCTTCGGCTTCGTTTTTTCATGGCTTCCGAGCCTGCCCAGCATTTCGCAACTGGTGAGAAGGCTCAAGGCGACGATGGCAAGCAAACGGATCATGCCTGGACCATAGCGACTCCGGGCGAGGCTGGCAACCCCGCCCATGCATTGTCACCGGACTGGAAACTTCGCACCGGCAGGCTATGATGACCAGCCCATGCCCGTGATCACCAACATCGCCGCCTACAAGTTCGCTCGGCTCACCGACCTCAAATCCCTGCGGGAGCGTCTCATCGCGCAATGCAAGGCCTGGGGGCTGAAGGGCACGATCCTGCTGAGCGCGGAGGGCATCAACCTGTTCGTGGCCGGGGCGGCTGATGAGATTGGCTTCCTGCTGGCGGAGTTGCAGGCCATCCCCGGCCTCGAGGGGCTGGAGGTGAAGGTGAGCGAGAGCGACGACCAGCCATTCAACCGGATGCTGGTGCGCATCAAGAAGGAGATCATCGCCTTCGGCGTGGAAGGCATCGACCCGGCGGCCTACACCTCGCCCCGCCTTTCAGCGAAAGAGCTGAAGCAGTGGCTGGATGAAGGGCGGCCGGTGACCCTGCTCGACACCCGCAACGATTACGAGGTGAAGCTGGGCACCTTCCGGGGCGCGCTGCCCATCGGCGTGGACCATTTCCGCGATTTCCCCGAAGCCGTGCGCCGTCTGCCGGATCACCTCAAATCGCAGCCCATCGTGACCTTTTGCACAGGCGGGATTCGCTGCGAAAAGGCCGCCCCGTTCATGGAGAGGGAGGGCTTCCAGCACATCTACCAGCTCGATGGTGGCATCCTGCGCTACTTTGAGGAGTGCGGCGGCGATCACTACGATGGCGAGTGCTTTGTCTTCGACCAGCGAGTGGGGGTTGATCCCGGCCTGAGCGAAACCGAATCCACCCAGTGCTACGGCTGCCAGACACCGCTCAACGCAGAGGATCAGCTCGATCCGCGCTACGTCCAGGGCAGCACCTGCCCCTATTGCTTCAAGACCAGCGATGAGCAGATGCGCGAGAACATCGTGGCACGGCATGAAGCGTTGCGCCGCCTGACCACCCCGCTGCCCGGCAGCCAGCCCTATGACAACCACCGGCCGCTGACCGTGCCCGCCGCGCTGGATGGCGCCACCATGATTGATTTTCTCTGCGGCATCCTCGGCCATGTGGGGCGCGAGGAGTGGCTCCTGCGCTGCGAGCAGAACCGCATCCTCACCGACAAGCTGGAGCCCGTGGGGGCGGATCATTCCGTGCGCGGTGGCGAGCGCTACCTGCAACTGCTGCCCGCGATCACGGAGCCTGATGTGTCCGCTGATGTGCGGCTGCTGTTTGAAGACGAGACCATCATCGTCCTGAACAAGCCCGCGCCCCTGCCGATGCACCCCTGCGGGCGCTTCAACCGCCACACCCTGCAATGGATGCTCAACGCGCTCTATTACCCGCAGAAGCCGCGTCATGCGCACCGGCTGGATGCGAACACCACGGGGCTGGTGGTGTGCGCCCGCACCCGGCATTTCGCCGGGCTCATCCAGCAGCAGCAATTCGCCCAAGGCGAGGTGGGCAAGGTGTACCTCGCACGCGTGCAGGGGCACCCCATGGAGGACGAATTCAAATGCGAAGAGCCCATCAGCGACGAGCCAGGCTTCGCAGGCTCGCGGGAGATTGATGAGGAACATGGCCAGGCGGCGCTCACCTTGTTCAAGGTCTTGCAGCGCCATGCCGATGGCACCGCCTTGGTGGAGGCCCGCCCGCTCACCGGACGCACCAATCAAATTCGCGTTCACCTATGGCAGCTTGGTCATCCGGTGGCGGGCGACCAGGCCTATCTTCCAAACAAGCAGGTGGGCGACACCCAGACCCTGACCATGCAGGACAAGCCTCTCTGCCTCCACGCCTGGAAGCTGAGTTTCCTGCACCCGCGCACCAAGGTGCCTTTGAGCTTTGAGACGGAGCGGCCCGAGTGGGCGGGGGAAGGCCTGATTTAGCAAAAGTTGGAGTCAAGCCTTCAGGCGATCACCCTGGAACGGCTGCCGAAATAAAGTTGCCCAAACCACCCACGGCCACGCTCAAGGGGTGATCGCGTAAACGCTTGACTCCAACCATCAAGGCCATGGCACGCGGCCTCGATGGTGACATGTAAACCATGCCATCGCGTGTCTACGATCTTTCTGATCACGGGGTGCTTAGCGCACCGTCGCGGGCAGCGCCTTCGCCAGGGCCGCGAGGATTCGTGCGTGGGCCTGATCGACCTCCGCCGTTTCCAAGGTGCGTTCGGGTGAGCGATAGGTCAGGGTCCAGGCCACGGACTTGCGGTCCGTGGGGATCTTGGTGCCGGTGGCGTCGGTGAAGACATCGAAGACCTCGGACTGCACCATGAGCGGCTCCTTGATGCCGGCGAAGAAACCGGCCACCTGCGAGTGCGGCAGGTCGGCGGGCACTTCCATGGAGATGTCACGGGTGATGGCGGGGAAGCGCGGCAGCTCCTCGAACTTCGCCGGGCCGCCGCTGCTGGTGCGCAGGGCGCTGAGCACGAGTTCGGCCACATAGACGGGGTGGCGTGCGTCGATGGCGCGGGCGCGGGCGGGATGAAGCTGGGCGATCCAGCCGCCGCTGCGGTTGCCGGCGCGCACTTCGTGGCTGAGCAGGAAGGTGGCGTTGTCCGGCAGGCGCTTCAATTCTAAAGACTGGCCGGCGAGACCGGGCAGGGATTCAATGAGGCCGCGCAGGTCATAGACATCGGCGGGCTTTGGCTCCTTGCCGTGCCAGGAGCCTGGCGAAACCGGGCCGCTGAGCAGGATGGCGGCGCGCTCGTCCTCGCGTGTGGTGTTGTTCGGCAGCCGCAGGAAGATGCGGCCCAGCTCGAAGAAGCGCAGGCGGCCCAGGCCCTGGCGGATGTTCAGCGCGGCGGTGGCGATGAGGCCGGGCACGATGCTGGGGCGCAGGGTGGTGTGGTCTTCGCTGAGCGGGTTCTTCACCGGCTGGCTCCACTTGGTCACGTCCGCCACGCCGAGGCTGTCACTGAGCTGCGCGCTGGAGATGAGGCGCAGGGTCTGGGCTTCGAAGAAGCCTCGGTTGGCCAGCGCCTGGCGCAGTTGCATGGCGAAGTCGTAGTTCTTGTCCGAGGCGTCACCGCTGGCGAACACGGCCTGCTGCTTCGAAGGCACGCGCTCCAGGCCCACGACACGCGCAATCTCCTCCGTGAGATCGACGCTGCGCTGCAAATCAAGACGGTAGCTGGGCACCTGCCAGCGCGAGGTGTGCTCGCCTGAGGACAGCTTCTGCAAGCCCAGCTTGGTGAGGATGCCGTGCATCTCCCCGGCGCTGAGATCGGGGATGCCCAGCAGGCTGCGGGCGCGGGCTTCATCGAAGTCGAGTTCGCCTGCCAGCTTCGGCGCGGCGCCGGCGGCTTCGGTGACATCAGCGGCGGTGCCGCCGGCGATTTCGAGGATGAGCTTGACGGCCAGTTCCGAGGCACCCTGCACCTGTTGCGGATCGGCGCCGCGTTCAAAACGATAGCTGGAGTCGCTGCTCAGCCCCAGGCGGCGCGAAGTGCGGCGGATGCCGGAGGGCTGGAAGTAAGCGGCCTCCAGCAGCACATCCGTGGTCGCCTCGGTGACTCCGCTGTGCTCGCCGCCCATGACCCCGGCGATGGCCACGGGATGGGTGCTGTCGGCAATCACCAGATCTTCGGCGGCCAGCGTGTGCTCAGTGCCATCGAGCGCCACGATCTTCTCGCCCTCGGCGGCCATGCGCGCGACGATGCCGCCCTTGAGCTGCGCAAGATCGAAGGCGTGCAGCGGCTGGCCCATTTCGAGCAGCACATAATTGGTGATGTCAACCACGCTGTTGATGGCGCGCAGGCCCACGCTTTCCAGGCGGGCGCGCAGCCACACGGGGCTGGGGCCCACCTTCACGCCCTTGATCAGGCGGGCGGTGTAGAACGGGCAGGCCTCCGGGGCCGCAAGCGTGATGTCCTTCGCCGCGGCCAGGGTGGTGGCGGGTTGCGAGTAGTCGCGCCGGCCCTTCAGCGGCAGGCCGGTCAGGGCCGAGAGCTCGCGGGCGAGGCCCAGGTGGCTGAGCAGATCGGAGCGGTTCGGCGTGATTTCCAGGTCGAAGAGCACGTCCGCAGGCACCAGTTCCTTGAAGGGCCGGCCCACCGGGGCATCGGCGTCAAGGATCAGCAGCCCGCCGGTGTCCGCGCCCACGCCCAGCTCCTTGCCGCTGCACAGCATGCCGTTGCTGGCCACGCCGCGCAGCTTGCCTTCCTTGATCTCAAAATTGCCCGGCAGGATCGCGCCCGGCAGCGCCAGCGGCACCTTGTCTCCCGCCTTGAAGTTCTTCGCCCCGCACACGATCTGGCGCAGCGCACCCGAGCCGTCGTCCACCTGGCAGACGCTGAGCCGGTCCGCATTCGGGTGCTGCACGAACTCCTTGATCTGGGCGACCACGACCTTGTCGGAAGACACGCCCTTCTCCTCCACGCCCTCGACTTCCACGCCCGCAAAGGTCAGCAGGTCCGTGAGCTGGGCGGTGGTGTAGGTGGACAGGTCAATGTGCGTGCTGAGCCAGGAGAGGGAAACTTTCATCGTGAGGTGCGGAAATGGGAGGCGGATTGTCGATGAAATCGCGGCGGGCTCAACAGGGAAGTGGAAGGTCTGACTCCCCGCTTGCCTGACACCCCGTTCTGCTTCATGGAATCCCCATGCCCGTCCCGCTGCTTGACGTCAATGCCCAGAACCGCCCTCTCGAAGCCGAACTGACCGGCGCTTTTCAGCGTGTGCTGAAGCACGGCATGTTCATTCTCGGCAAGGAGGTCGATCAATTTGAGGCGGAGGCGAGGGAATTCCTCGGGGTGAAGCATGCGCTTGGCGTGTCCTCAGGGACCGATGCCCTGGTGCTGGCGCTGATGGCCCTGGACTTGCAGCCGGGCGACGAGGTGCTGTGCCCCGCCTTCACCTTTTTCGCCACCGCCGGCAGCGTGTCGCGGGTGGGTGCCGTGCCGGTGTTTGTCGATGTCTGCCCCGTGTGTTTCAACCTGGATGTGAACGACGCCAGGGCGAAGATCACCAGCCGCACCAAGGCGATCATGCCCGTGCATCTGTTTGGCCAGAGCGCCGACATGGACGCGATCCAGGCGCTGGCGACGGAGCACGGCCTGCGCGTGATCGAAGACGCGGCGCAAAGCTTCGGGGCCGCCTACAAGGGCCGGCAGACGGGCACCATCGGCGATTTCGGCGCGTACAGCTTCTTCCCCAGCAAGAACCTCGGTGGCCTGGGCGATGCCGGCCTGCTGGCGACCAATGACGACAAGCTGGGCGAATACGCGAAGATCCTGCGCGTGCATGGCTCCGCGCCGAAGTATTACCATCACCACATAGGCGGCAACTTCCGCATCGACGCGCTTCAGGCGGCCTTCCTCAGCGTCAAGCTCAAGCACTACAACGATTACACGGCCAAACGGCAGGTGAACGCGGCCTTTTATGCCGAACGCCTCGGCCAATTGCCTGGCGTGGTGCAGGCTGATCCGGCCCATTGCAAGTGCGCCAAGGCCCAGTCGGCGTCGCTCGATGCGGCGCAGGCGAAGATCGTGCTGCCGGTGGGCTACGCTCACAACACGCACATCTGGAACCAGTACACGATCCGCGTGCTGGGCGGTCGGCGCGACGCGCTGCGCGATTTCCTGTGGTCGAAGAAGATCGGCTGCGAGGTGTATTACCCCGTGACGCTGGATCAGCAGAAATGCTTCGCCCATCTGCCCGCGCACTCATTGCAGGGTTGCGAGGTGTCGCATCAGCTCGCCGCCGAGGTGCTGAGCATTCCGATTTATCCGGAACTCAACCCCGCGCAGAGGGAGGAAGTGGCCGCCGCCATCGCGGAGTTCGTGGCGTAACTCAACGCAGCGGCAGATCTCGCCATGCTGACCCTGCTCCACACCATCGCGGAACTGGCCTCGATCGAGGGCCCTGTAGTTCTCGCCATTGGTGTGTTCGATGGCGTGCACCTAGGACATCAGGCCGTGATCCGCCAGGCGCAGGCGCGGGCTGCCCGGCAGGGGGCGACCCTGGTGCTCATGACCTTCGACCCGCACCCCATGCGCGTGCTGCGCCCCGGCTCCGCGCCCAAGCTGCTCTGCGCCACCGAGCACCAGGTCATCATCCTGGAGCGCCTGGGGCTCACCCACCTGCTGCTGTGCCGTTTTGACGAAGCTTTCGCACAAACCGCCGCCGAGGCTTTTGTCCACCAACTGGCCGCCTCCTGTCGCGTGCTCGACTCCATCTTTGTCGGCGAGACCTGGCGTTTCGGCGCCCGGCGTGGCGGCGATATTCACCTGTTGCAGAACATGGGCGCTGAACTGAGGTTCGAAGCCTTCGGGGTTTCGCCGGTCATGGGCACGGACCAGGTGATCAGCAGCACCCTCATCCGCCAGGCGGTGGAGCGCGGCGATTTCGCCGCCGCCAGAGAGCTGTTAGGTCGCGACTACACCGTGCTCGGCACCGTCATCGAAGGCCGCAAGCTCGCCCGGCAGATGGGCTTCCCCACCGCCAATCTCGATGTCCACAACGAGCAGCTCCCCCCCGCCGGCGTGTACGCCGTGCGCGCCCTCATCGGCGAGGCCTGGCACAACGGCGTCGCCAATCTAGGCCACCGCCCCACCGTCGCCGAAGCCGACGCGCTCAGTTTCGAAGTCCACGTCTTCGATTTTGAGGCCGACCTCTACGGCCAGCTCGTGGAGGTGAGGTTTGAGAAGCACCTGCGCGAGGAACGGAAGTTCTCGGGCCTGGATGAGCTCAAGGACCAAATCGCGCTGGATTGCGATGAGGCGCGGCGGGTGCTTATGGAGAATCGCTGAGCGCCGCGCAGAGCGGGCGATCCAGGGCGATTTGGCCGGCCTGTTGCATGATTTCGTTTCGTGGCATCGTGCCGAAGCTCACCAAATTCCAGGATGAACCGGTTTTGAGTTTCCTAGGCTAATGCACCCGAAAAAAACGGGGGTGTGTTATTGTTTTTTTGCGTTTTATCAGGCTCCGAAATACAAATATGTGATTAATTGTTGTCAGATGCCCCCTGGCAATTTAGACGTTGAAACGTGTCCTCCCACACTAGATTCACCCTCCGTTTAGTTTGGAAACCCGGCGAAATGCTGCGGTCAGCTTCAGCAAGGGTGAGGCCCGGCGTACCGCCGCATGAAGGATCACTTGACCAAGCTCAGCGAGTTTGAGCATCATGCCATAGCTTCTGAACACCCAATCCACCTCGATCATGCCCAAATACTGGCTTATCAGCGACCGCAACAATGGCGGCACAGGCACCGGACGGAACGTCTCCGGGCTCACCTACTTCGTCAGTGATGGCGTGGGACCTTTGAACGACATCGCGAGCTGGCAGAAAGCCACGCCCACGCAGTTCCGCACGCTGCTTACCGCTGCGGCAGACGCTTTTCCGGCTTTGACCGCCGGTGAAAACGAGGGCCAGAGCCACGTCACGATTCTCATTCACGGCTTCAACGAGAGCTTCGCCGACACGACCGCCTTCTACCAAAACCTTTGCACCCGCCTGTTCGATGGACCCGACAGCCTGGGCATTTGTGTCCTCTACGACTGGCCGTCGCTCGGCAGCGTTGCCGGGTACGAGCCCGACCGATCAACCGCCCGTGAGTGCGCGGGCGATCTCACGGACATCCTGTCCGAACTCTTCGACTGGCTCATCAAGAAGCAGCAGGATGCAAACAACTCGAATGGCGACCCGCAGAAGTCCTGCAAAGCCAAGGTTTCCGTGATTGCCCACAGCATGGGCAACTACATCCTGCAGAAGGCCATGGCCGCTGCCTGGACGCGCAAGAACCAGCCCCTCCTAGTCAGCCTCATCAATCAGTTGATCATGGTCGCTGCGGACGTGGACAACGACCTGTTCGACGCAGGTGCCGCCGACAATGGGGATGGGGATGCCGTCGCCAACCTCACCTACCGCATCACCGCGCTGTACAGCGGTCGCGACGCTGCTCTTGGTGCTTCAGCCGGGGTCAAGCATTTCGGCACCCGCCGCCTCGGCCGCAGCGGCCTTGCCAACCGCCCGCCGCTCGTGGCGTCTCCGCCCGCCACCGACAACGCCTGGGATGTCGATTGCTCCAGTTTCTTCCCGCCGAACACCGGTTTCAACGGTCCCGGCCTCGGTTCGGTGGACATCCACGGCGCCTACTTCGTGACCGATGGCACGATCCAGCTCATGCGGCAGATCCTCAAGGGCGTTGACCGCGGCGTGCTGGACAAGCTCGGGGTTACCACGGGCCATGCGTGGCCGGCATGAACCCGACCGTCGCAAAAGCACCCTTTCCCAATCGCAGTTTCCAACCTCATCATTCCATGCCTGACGATCTGCTTTTCTCACCTGATGCTGTTTTTCTCCAGCGCTTCCTCCAATCTGGCGGCTACTACAAGGGAGATGTTGATGGCGACGTGGGGCCGCTGTCGCTGGCCGCTTTGGCCAAATTCCAGGCGGACTCAACTGCGGTTGCTGGAGAACAGGGATCCTTCGATGATCGCACCGAGGGAAATGTCGCCACCCTGCTGCTGGACACCCAGCGCGCCGCCCGGCGGTTCATGGCCGCCATCTCCCAGGCGGGGCTTTCTGCAGGCATGATCGCCAAAATCATCAGCGGTACGCGCACCTACGATGAACAAGACGAGATCTATGCCCAAGGCCGCACGATGCCTGGGAAGATCGTAACCCACGCCCGCGCCGGAGAGAGCAATCACAACTTCGGCATTGCCTGGGATGTGGGCATTTTCGATTCCAACGGCCGTTATATCGACGATCTGGTGGATGAGGGATTGATGACCCAAGGCGCCGTGGACGCAGAATACAAAAAGGTGGGAGCCTTTGGGAAGGGGCTGGGCCTCTTCTGGGGAGGGGACTGGGGTGATCCCGACTACCCACATTTTCAGATGTTGGACAACGATCTGCTCGCCACCGTGCGAGCCAAATTTGTCTCAGGCCAGAGCATTGTTTGATGCCTCGTGGCCGCCAATGAACCTTTCTCCTCGTAGCTCCCGGAACGTTTTGCCCGCTTTGACCCGGCGCTGTGACAAACAAAAACAAAAGCGAACCTAATCCACCATGCCATTCAGCCCACCACCAGCCTCGCTCGGTCAACTTCAAGGCATTCCCTTCGGCGATGCCGACGACGGAGCTTTCAAAGCTTTGAAAGCCATCTTTGACGCCTACGACGCCACTCCAGCCGCCGGGAGCGACCCCAACAAATGCAAAGCACTGCTCCAGTTTCCGGGCGGTGCGGTCTTTTGGAGTTCAAAAATGGCGATTGATGCCGACGGTCCCGCTGTGGACGCAGACCACCGCTCGGGCACGCAGCTCGATCCAGACGACGGCCAGGACGACACCAAGTATCACTTTCCTGATGATGACGCGGCACTTGCCTCGGAAGCGGTGCCATACATCGTGCTCCCCGGCGCAACCTTCCGCTCAGTTACCGGACTGAAAATGGGTGACATGGCAGTCGTGATTTACAAGGACAAGATCTCCGCGGCCATTTGCGGTGACCTTGGTCCTGTAAAGAAGATCGGCGAAGGTTCCATCCGGTTGCATGAGAATTTCCACCCGCCGGCACCTGATCCATGCTCGCTTCGCGACGGCAACGGTTTCTGCAAGCGCATTCTCAACGCCAGCATTGAGGAGGACGTGCTGTTCTTTGTTTTCCCCGGCTCGGCGATCGATACGGGGATCAACCAGGCCAACGTCGAATCGCTCATCAATGAAAAGGCGATCGGCCTCTACAATGCTTTGCGAACCTCGTAGGTCCGTTATCGCACAATCACCGCCGAGCCCGGCCTGATCAGGCTGGGCAGGCGGATCGCATCCCAGTTGGCGAAGCGCACGCAGCCGGCGCTTTGTGCGCGGCCGATGGTGCGGGGCGAGGCGGTGCCGTGCAGGCCGATGCCGGACTTGCTCAGGCCCGCCCAGAGGATGCCCACGGGGCTGTTCGGGCCGGGGGGAATGTGCATGGCGGTGGATTCGTCGCCACGCTGGCCTTCTTCCAGGAACTTCTTGTCGTAGCGGAAGTCGGGCGTGGTCGTCATGTTGACAATCTTCCACTGGCCGTGGGGGATGAACTGCGGCTTGCCAGGAGTGATCGGAAAGGCGGCGATCATGTGCTCGTCCTCGTCATAAACCGCGCCCATGCGTTCGGTGGTGTCGATCACCACGATGTGGCGGCTCAGGATGGCGTCCTCCTTGAAGCCCTGGTACTGCTTCACCAGCTCGATTTTGAAGGGGCGAACGCTGGGAACCTGCACCACGTCGCCGGGCTTGAGCTTGCTGGTGTTCAGTCCGGGGTTGGCTTTTTGAAGAAAGGTTTCGTCGGTGTGGAAGCGCTCGGCCACCAGCTCATCCATGCTGCGATAGAGCATGGCCTTGTAGTTTTGCCAGAACCTCGGGTCCTCGGGAAGCTCGGGATTGATGTAGGCCTGCATCTCTTCGCGCACGGTGTAGCTGGCCAGAGCCACCGGCACCTTGGCCTCGGCGGCGCGCACGACCGGCTCCCAATCGTAGATCTCCTTGTTGCCGTGGGCGTAGTTCCAGTTCACCACCGCCTTGTAGCTGAATTCGCCCAGGGCGCCGTCGATCTTGCCGGGGCCGAACAGCTCCTGGTCCAGGAAGATCTGCACCCGCAGTATCGTGTCGAGATTGGCAGGCACATGGTGCCCCAGGTTTTCGGAGCCACCCTCGCGCTCGCGAGCCGGTTTCTCCTGCGCGGCAAGAGTCAGCGAGAAGGCGAGGATAATCAGGGAGCAAAGCAGGCGCATAAGAGAAGTTTATTATTAATACATCATTATGGCCTGCGGATCAAAAGCCAAATGCGCCGTCAAGAGGTGACGACCCGCCCCTCATCCGCACTGCGCAACGCCGCCTGGCAAAACGCCAGGCTTTTCAGACTTGAAGCGCCATCGTTCGAAGGCTCTCGGTTCTCTTCGATGGCGCACAACAGTTCGCCCATGGCGCCCTCAAAGCCGCTCTCAAACCAACAGCCCTCCAGGGGGGCTTCCGCCTCGCCCTCGGCTGTCCACAGCCACACACGCTGCTCATTCAGACCGGGGCCGCTGGCGCGCAGGGTGCCCTTGCTGCCCGCGATGATCGTGCGGTCTTCCTGACCGTGTTTCACATGGGCGTTGAAGTTCATGCGCACCTGTGCGCCCTGATAATCGGCGATGACACTGGCGAGGAAGGGGGGCTTCATCGTTTGAAAAGAGGTGCGCTGCACGCTGGCGTAAACGCGTTCGGGCATGGCCCCGCCCATGAAGACGGTGGCGATGTCGAACCAGTGAATGCCGAAATCCTGTAGAAGCAGGTGCCTCATCTCTTCGAACCGGGTGCCCGCCGTCCAGGTGTGGTCCCAGTGCAGCACGAAGTCGATGCTGGCGACCTCGCCGATGAGACCCGCGCGAATCGCTGCCGCCATGTAGCTGAAGTGCGGTGCCCAGCGCCCGTTTTGATTCACGGCGAGCTTAACGCCTTGATCGGCGGCCAGGCGGATCAAGCGTTCACCCTCGGCAGGGTCCTCGACAAAGGGCTTCTGGCTGAGCACGTGCTTGCGCGCCCTCAGCGCGGCTTCAATGATCGGCAGGCGGTCTGTCACGTGCGGGGTCGCGTCGATCACGTCGATGTCCGGGTTCAGCAAAAGATCACGATAATCGCTGGTGACCATGGCCCCGGGGGCGAATTCATCCGCCCGCGCCTGCGCCTTGCTCAAGGTTCGATCGGCGATGGCGGCCACCTGCCATCCGCGCCGCTGACAGGCGCGCAGGTGGTATTCCGAGATGCCTCCGGCCCCGATCAGGCCGATGCGTGGGCGATAGCCGCGCGGGGTGGGGGGCTTGTAGTCAAGCAATGGAGCGGCGAACGCTCTGCCACTGGTTGCGTTGCTCAATCCGTAGCCGGAAATCTCGTCCCTCATGCCGGGATCAATGCGAAGAAACGAGAGGAAGGCAAGGGCGGTGCGTCAACGAGGGAATGCCGGGTGAACGGCCACCGAAGGATTCACGTCCGCCCGTCCTTACCAGCAGGAAACGTTCCTGGCCGCGACCCCAAAATGCGCGCAGACCAGCGAAGCGGTCGCGAAATCGATGGTGCGGTCCGCAGACAGAAAGATCCGGTGCCGCACCAGAAGCGAGATGACCTTGAAAGGAGGCACCCGCAGCGCCTCGGCAAGGGCGCGGATAGTGACAGGGTCCGTCACGGCGACTTCCGCCGGCCGCTGCATCAGGCGCTGCATGAACTCCGGGGCCAGCGGCGGCGGCGTGATTCCCGGGGTCCAACCCAGGGGAAGCAGAGGCCCGGTGGTCTCCGCACATGACTTGCAAAGATTCCGGTCCGTCCGCTTCCGATGGACAACCACGGTAAGGGAGACCGTGGCAGGTTTTTCATGGCAGAAATGACAGAGCATGACTTAATCCCGTTGTCGCCGAAGTGCCTGGACAAATCAAGCTTTGGCACGCTATCAGCCCCAAAAAGTACCAAAAATCGCACGGGGCGAAATATCCTGTAACGCCTTCGTATGGATCGGGTATTCCACGCTAGGCGTCACAGTCTTGTCGGATCGATCCCTTCGGGCTGTTTGGCGTCAGGTTCGTGTCCGCCGCCCAGGGAGAGGGATGCCTCGGCTGAGCTTCCACTAGGCATCACTTTTTTGGTTCTGAAAGCAGCCAGCGGGGAGCGATCTCATCGGTCTCGGTGCTCTGGATGAGCCAGTTGAGGAGGCGCGTGCGCAGGTTCTCCTCCACCGCGCGAACTTCCTCGCGGCCCGCGAGATTGGTGAGCTCGTGCGGATCGGCCTGTATATCGTAGAGCTCTGAGCCGCCATCGGCGTAGTAGCAGTACTTCCAGCGGTCGGTGCGTGCCATTTTGGCGTCTGGATGGCGGATGCCGTCCACGCCCTTGCCCTTTTCAAAGGGCAGGTCGAGCGGCCCGCCGGTGATCACCTCGGGGATGATGTTCTCGCTGAACACCACGTCGTGCGGCGTGTAGGCGCGGCCCAGGTCGGCGATCAGCGGCGCAAAGCTGCGGCCCTGGCACTCGCGCGGCTCCGGCAGGCCGATGAACTCGAACAGCGTCGGCAGCAGGTCCACGGTTTCGATCAGCTCGTCGTGGTGCGAAGGCTTGATGCGCCCTGGCAGGCTGACCATGAAGGGCACGCGCACCGCAGGCTCGAAGAAGCAGTTCTTGCCCATGATGCCGTGCTCCATCAACTGGTCGCCGTGGTCGGCGGTGAAGACGATGAGCGTGTTGTCCGCCTGGCCGCTGGCATCGAGCGTATCGAGCAGCAGGCCGATCTCGTGGTCCACATGGCTGATCGCGCCGTAATAGCTGCGGTAGATCCACTCCAGGCGCTCGCGGGTGACCTTGTGCATCCCGCCCGGCTCGCGGGTGATCAGCTTTTGCAGCGGCAGGGGCAGCTTTTTCAGATCATCCTCCGTGAAGTCCTCGGGCACGGGAATGTTCACAGCATCGTACATTGAATCATACGGTGGTGCGATCTCATAGGGCGAATGGGGCTTCCAGAACGAAACGTTGAGAAAGAACGGCTTGTCCTCCTTGGCCAGCTCCGTGAGCCAGTGCCTAGAGCGCTGGCCCACCCAGGCGGTGTCGGTGAATTCGGCGTCAATCGCGGCGCGGAACGGATTCTTCCCTGGCGCAATGTCCTTCGCCAGCGCGCGGTAGTTCTTGATGTCCTTCTTCGGGTCGTTGGTCTGCCGCCACTTCACGTAGTCAGACCACAGGTCGGTGAAGGGCACGCCGTCGTGCAGTTCCACGATGTCGAAACCCGTGCGCCGCGCCGCCTCCGCCGAGGGGGGATAGTAATGCAGCTTGCCCACGGAGGCGGTGCGATACCCCGCGTCCTTGAGCCGCTGCTGGATCAGCACCTCGGAGGCGTCCAGCGGCGTGTAATTGACCCGGTTGCGGTGCGAATGGGCGTAACGGCCGGTGAAGAAGCTGATGCGCGACGGCACGCACACCGGCGAAGCGACGTAGGCATGGGAAAAGTTCGCCCCGCGCGCCGCGATCCGGTCCAGGTTCGGGGTCTTGATCAGGGTGTTTCCATTCGCACCGACACAGTCCCAGCGCTGCTGGTCGGTCATGACAAACAGAATGTTAGGCTGGCGCGCCGAGGCGGCGCTGCAGACGCAGGCCAGCAGCACCAGCAGGAGCTTTGGAAGCGGGAGAGAGGAATTCAAGGGGGCGGCCATGCGACGCTGTTAACGCAGCATGGCCGCAGATCTTCCATCGGCCTCCGCCGCTCAGTCCACGCTCACCTTGATCACCACCTTGAACACAGGCTCCGAGACGCCCCACTCGACGCAAGGGGCGTGGGCGTCCTCGGGGAAGAGGATGGCAAAGTGACCGGCGCTGAGGTGCAGGGCCGTGGTGTCGGGCACCAGCTTGAAGAGCGCTGCCTCCTTCGCTTCGTTGTAGGCCATTGTTTCTTCCTGCATGGTGGCCAGCGGCGCCCAGAGGATGGTTTCACGCCCGCTGTGGATGTACTGGATGTCGATGTACTTGCGATGCGCCTCGAACTTGGCGGCGTCGACGGGCTTGGTGGCGTAGGTCTGCACCAGGGCGAAGCAATGGTCGCCATCAATGTCCTGGCGGCCCAGCGGCTGGGTGCCGTCAACGGTGCGCAGATAGGCGAAGGCTTGGGCGAAGCGCGGCGAGAGGGCTTCGTAACGGGCGGCGTTGTCGAGGGTGTCGTGAACCATGGTGAAGCACAGTCGTAGGCGAGACCGGCGGCCGGCTCAACGGGGAAGTGGCGGTGCCCACGATTGGCCTTTACTGCCGAGGGAATCAACTTCTGCTCCCGCTGATGAAGTGACCCAACGCTCCTCCATCACCCAGGCCTACCCCTGCGTTCTTTGCGGTCAATCCTCCGTCTTCACAACGTCATCCCCAGCTCCACGCCCTCGGGATACAGGCGAGGGAAGTAGTAGCCCACATGCGCGACCGGGAATCCCAGGCGCAGCGGCTGTCCTGGCCCGTCGGTGACCAGCAGCCGGTCCTTGAGCAGATCGCCCATCGCCCGTCGCGCGGTTCGCTCCGGCATGCCCAGCATCCACGCGGCCTCGCTGCGGGTCACCTCGCCTTGCAGAAACACACCGCGCAGCAGGCTGCTCAGCTCCTCGGGCGCTCCGTGGCGCGCCCGCCGCAGATCGGCGAAAGCGGTGATGCGGGCCTGCATCGCATCCAGATCCAGCAGTTGCGTCATGAACTCCACCTGGTCAATCGCCGTGGTGAGGAAGAACCGGCAGAAACCCACCAACCCCTTGTTAGACAGGTTGCCGCGGCCGTCCAAGTCGCCCTGGCGCGGCTGGTCGGCGACGGCCAGCGCGGCGCGGTAGTCATCGCTTCGGCGGGCAAGGCCGCGCGACGCCATCCACAGCCCGTGCCCTTCCGTCTTCGCCTGGATCAGGCTGGCGTGGGTGAAGAGGCGGCTCACCCGGCCGTTGCCATCCAGGAATGGATGAATCCACGCCAGCCGATGGTGCGAGGCGGCGGCGGCAACAATGCGTTGCAAAGGGTCCATCCTGGCCGGCTTGTAGCCCTCCGCAAACCGCGCCAGGAATCGCGGCAGGCTGGCGGCCATCGGCGGCAGGTGTCGGCTCACCTCCACCTCGCACGACCGGATTTCGCCCGGCTGCACCCAGTCCTCGCCGCCGCTGCGCGTGGCCAGGCGGCGGAACTCCTCCGGCAGCCGCTCGTAAAACTCGCGGTGAATCCAGCACAGGAACTCGGAAGAAGCCACCTCCGTGTCCGGCGATTGCTCCAGGCGGCCTTCGATGAGCTTCTGCACCTCGATGTGCGCCCGGCTCTCCTGCTGCAGGGCTCGCTTCGCGGGCTCGGCGGCGTAGTCGTTCTGCATCGCCCTCTCAATGTCGATCGGGTGTGTGTTGTGGCCCTCGATCAGGTTCGAGTAGTAGCTGTTCATGGCCCGCAGGAGCTCCATCACGCTGCGCCGCGTCACCGGATGCAAAGCCCCGCCCAGCCGTGCCGACTTGGCCAGCAGTTCAGCCGCCAGCTCCTTCAACCCGCCGCTGCGGTCCACCGGCAACAGCGGCTCCATGGCTGCCGGGTTGTCGTAAAGCTCGCGGATGGGGGACATGGTGTGGATAGAAACTTCGTCCTGAAACTGATTTTGTCCACTCGTTTGGCCGGTCAGATGGCCGCCACCATTGCCGGTGTTTTTTCCTTGGTAAAGGCACAATATTGACGGTCATTTTGGCCGGTTGTTTGGCCGCCCCGTTGTCCGGTGCACGCGGCCACGCTGACCGCATGGATCCGTCAAACGGACCAAGACGGCGGGACGCCGTCTCTCCTTGGATCGCGGGCGCCTCCATGTTTAGTGTACGGAACTGCCCACGATCCAAGGAGTGACCGGCGTCCCGCCGTCATTGCGAAGCAGACCGCGCAGTGAAGCGACCGGTGGTATGATGTTCCCCACGCACCACAGCCGCCCTCCTTGCCGTTGATTCTTGCCCCTTCACTCCGGCTGGACCCAGTACTCATCGAGAGCCCGGACGATGTGAGGCCGGTCAAACTCATGGTCGGGATCGTCCAGGATGTGCAGAAGAAAAAGCCGCACGGCGATTCGCTGGTCGCGCGACAGCAGGCTGAATCGCTCTTCCCCATAAACCAGTCCTTCGGCAAGGCAGAAGGCCATTCCAAAGCCATACTCGCCCTTCAAGTCGCAGATCAGGAAAGCGGGCAGATGGAATCTCATGCCTTCCGCATCGAAGAAGCTCAGGCTGCTGTTGCAACGAATGAGCGCTTCGGTTGTGATGTTCCGCCAGTCCTCTTTTTCATCCTCGGCGCGAAGAGCAGCGCAGGCCGCCTCATCCTCGTAATCATCCAATCCCTGGCCTTCGTAGAGCCCCACACCACCATCCAGTCGCACCCCTGCGAACGCCGCCTCGATCACCGCACAAAGCTCCAGCGCCTCCTGGCCGCGCTCATAGGCCGCCCGCGCCTTGGCCAGCGTCTCGGCCTCGTAGCCGTTGCGCTTCATCTCCTCGATCTCGGCTAGGGTGGGTGGTTTCATTGGCGGTTCAATGGTATCTTGGCCTTCATTGCCGAGGAATCAACTTTTGCTCCCAGTTGATGAAGTGACCCAACGCTCTTCCATCACCCAGGCCCGCCTCTGCGATCTCTGCGTTCCTTGCGGTCAATCCTCAGTCTTTTCAGTTCCACCCCACGCCCCCACCGCCCACAGCAGCGCTGCCGCCACCGCATACACCACGGCGAAATCCGGCGCTGCGGTGAGCCAGGCGAACTTGCCTTCCACTCCGCTGGGGGTGATCTGGTAGGCGTGGATCAGGCCCACGGCACTGAGGGCGGCGGCGGCGAGCATCCAGGCGGCGGCCTTCTTGAACTGGCGGTCGATCACAAAAGCCATCACGGCGGCGTAGAGGATGGAGGTGAGCAGGAAGCCCTGGCTCAGGGCGATCACGCCGCGAATGTGCAGGGCGTCGCCAAAGTGGTCCACCGTGTCTAACAAGGACTTGCCGGAAACACGCAGCGTCGCTTCAATTTGCACCAGCAGCCAGCTCGCGAGCGCGGGCACCAATCCCACGCCGACGGCCAGGGCGTGCTGCGGCGGGCTGGCCTGGAAGGCCTGCGCGGTGATCACCAGCCCGATCCACAGCAGGATGCCGAGCGTGACCTCCAGCGGCACCAGATTGAGCACCTGCCCCACCGCGCCGAGCAGGGCGATGGCGCAGATGAGCAGGCCGTTCAGAGACGAGTAGCCCCAGCGCGCTCCCATCGCCTTCCAGCCGGGGTGGCCGATGTACAGGGTGGTGGCGAAGGGGCTGCCAAAGCAGGCGGCGACGATGCTGCCCAGGCCGGTGGCCAGCAGCGTGGGGCGCGTGGGGTACTTGTCGCCCGCCGCCTCCGCGCTTTCCAGGCACTGGAGCGAGCCGATGATGTTGAACAAGCCCATGGGCACGATCACGGCGAGGTAATTCCAGCCCAGCTTGGAAAAGAGAAAACCGAACAGCTCGCCGCCCGACCACTGCGGGGCGTGCAGGCCCAGGGCCGCCACTTCGGCCACCGGTGCTTGCGGCGCGAGGCCGGCCTTGCGCAGCACCCAGGCCAGGATTGTGCCCAGCACCACCGCCGCGAAACCCGCCGGCAGGCCCAGCGGCAGCTTCAGTTTGGCGGCGTAGCACACAATGATCATGAGCATGGGCAGCAGCCCCAGGGACGGTGTCTCAAAGATCTGAAACACGTAGCCCATGGCGATGAAGGTGATGGCGATGCCCGCGAGCGAGGACAGCAGCGCGGCCCGTGGTGCGTGACGCCGCAGCGCGTCGCCGACGAAGGCGCCGATCATTTCCATCACGCCGCTGGCGAAGCAGGCCAGCAGGCCCGCCTTCCACGCCAACGTGGCGTCGTGCGTCTGCCGGTACACCGGCGCCATGATGAAGACCATGTAGGCGAACAGGCTCACGGTGTTGATGCCGTAAGGCATGGCCGTGACATCTTCGCGACCCTCCCTTTTTGCCAGCTTCCACGCCTGCCAGGCAAAGAACAGGTTGCCCGCCAGAATCGACAACGCCGCCCCCGGCAGAATCTTCGCCGTCACCTCCGCCGCGCTGATGCCGCAGAGGAAGGGGCACATGGTGAAGATGAGCAGCAGTTGCAAAAGGTTGTCGATGAACAAGCCGAAGAAGCCGTCCATGTCGCCTTTGGTGAAGCGGAGGAGGGAAGGGGAGGAGATTGCGGACATGGGGGAGGATACAAGACGGTAAGAGGCGAGATTCAAGCCGCTTTACCTGGGCCCCGCCATCGGCTATCGTCCACCCGTGCTCGACCGAATCACATTCAACCCAAACCAATGCGGAGGCCGCCCGTGCATCCGTGGCATGCGCATGCGGGTGAAGGATGTGCTTGATCTTCTTGCCGCAGGGGTTCCGGAGGCGGAAATCCTCGAAGACTATCCCTGCTTGGAGGCTGAGGACATTGGCGCCTGCCTCGAATATGCGGCCGCTGAAGCGGACCACCCGGTTCTCGTCGCCCGCTAGGCCATGCGCTTCGTTGTCGATGCCCAGCTGCCTCCCGCGCTGGCGCGGCTGCTCACCGAGCATGGCCACCATGCCGAGCACCTGGCCGATATTGGGCATCCGCGATGCGGATGACTCACCGATCTCAACCGATGTGAATTTCACCTATTTGGCTATGAGTCGCTTCCTATTTTCCAAGTGAAGTTATCCGGTGTGTTAAGTTGTAACTCGAGCTGAATTTTGAGCTCGTATGGTTTGAGGTAACCAATTGGCTGCATATACACCAAAAGCGTGATGATTTGATTCAAAGGCCGATTGAGCGCTTCAAGCGCATTATCGTCTACCGTCACTCTAAATGCAGTGGGACCAGTCACAGTGACATTTTCCATTGTCGCACCACTTCTTGCGGCAAACCGACATTTCAGCGACAGCGGTTGATCATAGATGCCTTCAATTACCGCACGACAGTTGCGAGGAGCGAACCCAACAGACAAAGTGCCAAGAAGTGCTGCATCAATCCAGATTTGACTTTGCAATTTATAACTTGTATTTCCTGGGGCATTTTCTTGCCTCATTAGGCTCACCCATGCTCGATCAACATCGAAGCCGACATCGGGCAGTTTGCTTGGCGAGAGGCTTTCAATTTGCGTCCTCAGAGAGGCATTCTCCAGACTCAGCCTAGCCATCTCATTGGTCACTGCCGGTGAGAGTGCCTGGTCTGCTCGCACCCACCCCACAAGATTATCTCTTCTTGCAAGCGCGGCTAATGACTCGCTAACAGCGATTTTGATGTCCTTCGTGTCTTCCCAAAAACGCACCATCCTGCTCGTGACCATGTCACGAAATGCCGCCAGCTCCTTTTGACACTTCATCTCCAGGATCGCGACGCCTTTTCCGCTGGCAACTCTTGCTTCCAAAGCCTTCTGATCAGTCACACAGGCAAACAACGGTTTGTCTTTGGAGAGCGCGTACTCGTATTCCAGATGGGTGTAGCTCTTGCCGGACTTGGGGTCGACACTGCCGTACCGGCCACCGAGGATCAGCATGTAGATGTCGCATTCGTTGATCCACTGCTTGATGACTGCCATCTGGGACTCATCGCCTGCGGTGAAAAGCTCCATCCCGGCGGGGATGTGGCCTGCCGTGAGGATGGCCTCGACCGCTGCTTGGCGTTCTTCTTTGAGATCCTCATAGGTGGACGAGACGAAGACCTGGAGTTTCTTGGGGGTGAAGTCGGCCATGAGCGGGCTTGATAAAATATTTCCTCGGCAACGCAAGCAGTCGTCTTGACTCCGCGTCGTCCAGAATGTGCTGCCAGCGGATCAATTTGCGGCGCGTTGCCGGGCGGCGGCATCCGCTTCCGCAGACCGGCGCTGGGCGGCTGCTTCGGCCTCGGCCTGCCAAGCTTGATGCTGCCTGTCAACGGCGGCCTTTTCGCGCTCACGATTGCGTGCCTGCTCATCGAGTTCCTCACGCTCACGTCGGCCAAAGCTCAAGTTCGAACCCACGCTGCTGCTGGGGGCGCTGTAGCTGCCTGATCCCGAGGTTGCCCAAAGGGCCAGCCCGAGAACCGCCAAGCCGGCAAGCATCTGATTGTTAAACTCACCGTTCGCCCGCGGCCCCAGCCTCCCGCCTTTCAGGGAACGCGAGACCACGGCCCGCAGAGCCTTGTCCAGCGTTCGTGCCGTCGCCAGGTCGCCGACCTTCTGATAGGATTGAACGGCGGCGTCAACGGCTTTCACCACCTCGGTGAGCTTGTCCCTCGCATCGGTCACGTAGTGGGCGGAGTCGGCGCGGATCTTCTGGGCCTCGCGCAACGCATTATTGTGGCCGGTGGGATCGGTGTGGCCGAAGACGTTGCGCCTGAGGCAGGAGGCTGCGTAGGCTTCTTTGTCGCGTGCCCGTGACTCAGCCTCCACCGTGCCATTCTTCGCGGTGTCCACAACGATTTCGCTGTAGAACAGGCTGTGAATCAGAGCCGTCAGCCGCTCCGTGGCCGCCTTCGCCTCGCCCTGCTGCGTCGCGGCCAGCTCGGTAAGCGCCGCCGCCGCCGCGACGGCATTGTTCACGGAGGGATCGTTCAGGGGTTGCAGACATTTGGACACTTCGGTTTCCGGCAGCGAGTGGTCCTCCCCGTCTGCCGTCTGCCCCTGGGCGAAGGGCTGAACCATCAGCAGCGCAGCGCACAGAAGGCATGGGGTGAATACTCGTTTCATAGAATTCAAGCATGGAAAACGAACTGCCGCAGCGGAACAGGCAGGCGCTCTGCCTGCCTGTTGCTCTCAGGATTCTTGAGTAGCATTGCCCAAACGGGCGTCAAGCCCTTTCCTTGGCAGGATCCCTAGTGCAAGGGGCGCGAAGCTTGGCATTGATAGGTTCGACGGTGCTTCTCCCCGGTGCAGACGATTGGTCGTCATCTCCGCAGCATGGCAACGGGAGCGATTAGGGCTTGGCGGAATCAAGGGCGAGGCTCCTCCGAGTCTGGGAAGAGACTTGGGCGGAACGCAGCACCTTGCCTCCGCGTGAACGCGGTACACCAGCCGCGACATTGAAGCGCCGGGCACCGCGATCTTGGGGGACTTCGCGGGCTGGGGTTGTTAGCACCCGTGCCTCCGCCGACGAGCCGCATGTGCCAGGGCACGGCTCAATCACAAGCCGTGATACAGGCATTATGCCCGTCCCGTCCGGGGCCTCAGCAGCTGAAGCAGGAGTCCGCCACGCACACGGGCTCGTGGGCCAGGTGCCAGATGGAGCAGGCGCTCACGAGCTCGTCCAGGTACTCCAGCGCCTGCGCTTCGGTGAGGAAGACGGCGGGGGTGGTGTGGATGATGCGGCCGTAACACTCGATAAGCACCCCGGCCACTTTGCCGCTGGTTCGGATTCGAGCCTCGCGCTTCAGGGTCCATGCTCCATCTGCAATTTCGGCCACGGTGTGAACCGAAAGGCCGGCAAGTATCGAGTCTTCTGCTGCATTCATGGCTTTACGAGTTGAAGTTTTCACCACCCAGTTTCCGCCTGCGCATTTGCGCTTGAGGAAAAGAAAACGAAATCCCGGGGGGAATGTCGAGAACTCCCTTTGCCAAATGATCTGAATTACAATCCATGGCCACCACGGCCATGAATTGCATAAGATCTACAAGTCTTAAATGGTTGCCTCCCGCCGTTCGTCCTTCGGGTCTGCGGCAGCGGGCGTATCTCTACAACGTGAGGGAGAAGGAATCCGCCGAACGCACGCTTTCGGCGAAGGCCACCAGCAGGGAGATGACCTTTTGCACGTCTTCCAGGTCCGCCAGCTCCACCACGCTGTGCATGTAGCGCAGCGGCAGGGAGACGAGGGCGCTGGGAATGCCTTCGCGCTGGATGAAGATCACATCCGTGTCCGTCCCGGTGAAGCGGGAGGAGGATTCGTGCTGGAGATCAATGTCGTGCTTGGCCGCGACCTCGATGAGGCGCTTGACCAGCAGGGGATGATTGGCGCTGCCGTGGGTGATGGAGGGGCCGCCGCCGAGCTTCACCTTGCCGTGCTTTTCCTTGCTGATGCCGGGGGTGTCGGTGGCGTGCGTCACGTCCAGCACGATGGCAAGGTCAGGCATGAGGCGGTGGGCGATCATGGCGGCGCCGTTGCCGCCGATCTCTTCCTGAACCGCATTCACGGCGATGACGGTGGAAGGCACGCGCTTCTTCTTTTTCGACAGGCGGTCGATCACCTCCGCGATGATGAAGCCGCCGATGCGGTTGTCCAGGGCGCGGCCCATGATCTTGTTGTGGCCGAAGAGCTCCACGCCATCGGCATAGACCATGGGGTGGCCCACCCGGATGCCGGCCTTGGCCACTTCCTTCGCGCTGGCGAAGCCGAGATCAATGGCGAGTTCATGGACCTTGGGCACCTTTTCGTCCTCGCGGTCGCGGATATGGATGGCCACGTTGCCGATCACGCCGCGCACCACGCCCTTGTCGCCCATGATGTCCACGCGCCTGCCGCGCGCCGTGGCCACATCGGAGCCGCCCACGCGGTCCACGAAGATGAAGCCCTCGTCGGAAATGTGCTTCACCATGTAGCCAATCTCATCCGCGTGCGCTTCGAACATGATGCGCTTGCCCTCCTCGTCCGAGCCCACGAGCGTTGCCCATGCGGTGCCGTAGGCGTCGTTCTCCACCTTGTCGGCAAACTGCCCCACCCATTTCGCCCAGACGCGCTGCCCGGCGATTTCAAAACCGGTGGGGCTGGGCGTGTTGAGGAGATCGAGGAGGAAGGCCTGGGCTGGGGCGGAAAGAGACATGTACGACTAGCATTGAGGGGCCGGGGCGTTGCGCAACGTGTTTGTTGCTGTCGAATGGAACGCCGGGGGGGCCTCATCCCACCGCCACCACGCTTGCCGCCGCCGTCTCCCTGGTGTGGGTGAGGGTGACGAGCACCTTGGCGATGCCCAGTTCCTTCGCTTTGGCCGCGGCACCATCATGCAGGGCGATGCTGGGCTGGCCGCTTTCGGCGCGCAGCACCTCAATGTCCAGCCAGCCCACATCGTCGGCAAAGCCGGTGCCCAGGGCTTTGGCCACGGCCTCCTTCGCCGCGAAGCGCGCGGCGTAGTGCATGGCGGGGTCGGCGTTTTTGTCGCAGTACGCGCGCTCAGCCTTGGTGAAGGTGCGCGCTTTGAAGCGCTCGCCATGCCGTTCCAGCATGTCGCGGATGCGCGGCACCTCGCAGAGATCCAGGCCGAGGGAGATGATCATGGGGCGCTGGGGGAAGAAGGATGCGCCGCCCCTCCGACTAAAGTCGGTACTCCAACCGCGATATTGACGCGCAGAGAGAACTTCGAGCGCGGTGCTTCGGCAGGTGCTTCCCTGACGGCCTGTAGTCGCCCGTAGCTCCGCAGAGCGGCTGGTGTACCGCCTTTAGGCGGAGGGATGGCGCTGATATTCATCAAGTGTTGCCTCATACCCGCGCATCACCACCAGCATCTCCTGCACGGCGGCGCGCAGGCCGATGAAAACGGCGCGGGAAACGATGTGGTGGCCGATGTTCAGCTCGTGCAGGTGCGGCACGGCGAACAGGTCCGGCAGGTTTGCGGTGGTGAGGCCGTGGCCGGCATTGATCTGCAAGCCCAGGCTGTGTCCCAGCTCCGCCGCCGCCTTCAGCCTTTCGACTTCCGTCGCGCGCTCGGCGCCGGTGTGATTGGCGAAGGTGCCGGTGTGCAGCTCGATCATGCTCGCACCAGCTTCCGCGCTGGCCCTCACCTGGTCCAGATCGGGATCGATGAACATGCTTACGCGCGTGCCATTGGCCGAGACCTGGCATGGCGGCTGGTGTACCGCCTTTAGGCGGAGGGACTGGGCTGCTTTTCATCCTTGGTTTCAGGTTGCCGCATACCCGCGCATCACCACCAGCATCTCCTGCACGGCGGCGCGCAGGCCGATGAAAAC
>CAINXC010000612.1 GCA_903854655.1 uncultured Verrucomicrobiota bacterium
CGCAAAGGCCGTGGTGCTCGACTTTGCCTTCACCGGCCCGCACTACGATGCGGAGGGGGACAAGCGCTTCAGCCAAGTGTTTCAGAACCACCCTGGCAAGGTCTTCCTTGGGGCGAGCTTCGCCGAAGGGGTCAACAGCAACGGTGACCGCCTGCCGGTTGTTCAATTTCCCTGGGACGGCCTGGTGCCGCCCACGAACCCGCCCAGCCCTTCCATCGGCTTCTTCAGCTACTGGCAGGACAACGACCAGGTGGTACGCTGGGTGCGCCACTATTACTCGAAGTACGAGGAAATCGGGCGTCACAACCTTTCCAATCTCGACCGCGTCCCCTCCCTGGCCGCCGCGACTCTCAAAGCCACCGGCTTGAGCAATTCCATCACGAATGATACCGCCCGCCACTGGCCGCGGTTCTCCGCCGCCACGGCTTACCCTCCGTTTTCAATCCATGAGATGTTCGTGCCGCCCATGTGGGAGCAGAACTTCAGCAAAGGGGCGGTGTTCAAGGACCGCATCGTCCTGATCGGCCCCGCCGCCCCGCATATGCACGACTACTTCACCACGCCGGTGGGGCAGATGCTCGGGGTGCAGTTGCATGCGCAGGTCATGGCGGCGGCGCTCGACAACGCCTGGCTGCGTCACCTGCCGCCCTGGATGTCGCTGGTGGACATCCTTCTCTCAAGCCTCGCCGCCTGGGCGCTGGTCGCCTTCTGGAAGCGCCCGATCAGCACCCTGCTGCTGCTCATTGTCGGCAGCGGGTTGAGCCTGATGGCCCGCTGGTGGCTGTTCGACAAGTTCAACCTCGTCTCAGATGGTGTCGCCCCCGTGCTTGCCTTCGATCTCGCCGGGCTGGTGGGCATCTCCTATGATTTCATGCTGGAGCGCAAGCAGAAGCTGCAACTGCGCAACACGCTGTCCCGCTACTTCTCGCCCGACCTGGCCGAGGAAATCCTGCGCGACCCCGACCGCTTCTACTCCATGGCCAGCGGCACCAACCGCACCATCACGGTGTTGTTTTCGGATGTGCGCGGCTTCACCAGCCTGTCCGAAACCCTGCCGCCACAGCAGCTCGTGCTGCAGCTCAACCAGTACCTGGAGAAAATGGTCGAGGTCATTTTCGGCCACAAGGGCAGCATCGACAAGTTCATCGGCGACGCCATCATGGCCGTCTGGGGCCGCATCGGCACCGCCCAGACCGAGGCCAGCCTCAACGAGGAGGCCATCAACGCCGTCACCACCGCCCTTCGCATGCGCTCCGGGCTCGTCGAGCTCAACCAGCGCTGGGCCGCAGAGGGCCAGGGAGACTTCCAGGCCGGCGTCGGCATTCATCAAGGCGAGGCCGTGGTCGGCAACATCGGCTCCACCACGCGCATGGAGTTCACCGTGATCGGCGACAGCGTCAACACAGCCTCGCGGCTGGAAAGTGCGACCAAGCAATACGGCGTGGATCTGATCATCAGCGAAAGCGTTTATGCCCGTGTCCGAGATCACTTTGTTTGCCGCAGCGCCGACCTCGTGAAGGTCAAAGGCAAGAGCATCCCCGTGGGCCTCTTCACCGTGATCCATGAAATCAAACACGGCAAACCGCATGGCCTGGATGCCTTCGAGCAAGGCATGGTGCTCTATCGCGAGGGCAAGTTCGACGACGCCCTGTCAGCCTTTCACGAAGCCAAGGCGCTGGGCCTGGACGACGCCCTGACAGAGGTGTTCGTGGAACGTTGCATCCAGCTCAAAGCCGATCCGCCCAAAGACTGGGATGGCGTGTACACGATGACGAAGAAGTAGCCCTGGGCTACCCCATCTTCTCCACAATGAAGGCCTTCACCGCCTCCGCCGTGGCGGGCAGGGGAAAGGTGCTCAGGGCCTTGCTCTTCAGCGCCTCCAGCATCGGGTGCGTGGGCTCGGCACCGGTGGCCTGGGTGACCACCTCGGGGAACTTGGCCGGGCTGGCGGTGGCAAGCACCACGCTCACGCGGTCCTGCGCCATGTCGGTGAAGGCGCAGGCGGTGTGGGGATCGAGCACGTACTGCCAGTCCTGCCACATCTGCGCGATCACCTTGGGGATGATCTCATCGCTCATGCGGCTGGCGCGGAAGCTGGAGGGCTGCTGCGGCAGCGTCACCGCCTCGCCGGCCTTCATGCGAGCCATCACCTCGCGCACCCTGGCGGGGTCCCGGCCCAGCACGAAGTAGAGGTAGCGCTCGAAATTCGAGGCGGCCTGGATGTCCATGCTCGGCGCATAGCTCGGCATCACCTCGCCCTGGCGGTACTCGCCCGTGGTGAAGAAGCGGTACAGAATATCATTCTGATTGGTGGCCACGCGGAAGCCGCCGCACTTCATGCCCATCTGCTGCGCCAGCCAGCCGGCCATGACATTGCCAAAATTGCCCGTGGGCACGACGAATTCCGCCGTGGCGCGCGCCGCCTCCGGCAGCTTCATCCAGGCCCAGAGATAGTACACGCACTGCGCCAGCACGCGGGCGATGTTGATGGAATTGACCGCCGAAAGGTTGATGCCCTGCGCAAAGGCGGTGTCGCCAAAGATCTCCTTCACCACGCGCTGCGCGTCATCAAAGGTGCCGGGCACCGGGATGGCGAAGACATTGGCCGCGCCCGTGCAGGCCATCTGCCTCTCCTGCAAGGGAGCCACGCGGCCATCGGGATACAGGATGAAGATGGTGATGCCCTCCTGGCCCATGCAGCCATGAATGGCCGCCGATCCGGTGTCGCCTGAGGTGGCGCCCAGCACGGCAAGATGCTTGCCGCTGAGCCTCGTCTGCCGCTTGTAGAGCAAACCTAACAACTGCAAGGCGAAGTCCTTGAACGCCAGCGTGGGGCCGTGGAACAGCTCCAGCACATAGGTCTTCTCCGTGATCTTGCGCAGCGGCGCGACATCGGGCGAATCAAACTTCGCATAGGCCTGCGCCGTCATCGCCCGCCACTCCTGGGCTGAAATCTCCGGTGCGAAGACCTGGAAGAATTCGGCCGCCAGTTCAGGATAGGACAAGGAGGCCCAGGCGCCGAGTTTGCCGGACAGGTCCGGCAGCGATTCAGGCAGGAACAAGCCGCCGTCCGGAGCGAGACCCGCCTCAACGGCTTCGGAAAAGGTGTGGGGCCGCGTCTGTCCGCGCGTGGAGAGGTAGTGCATGGCAAAGCCCTCCCTACTCGCCGCCACCGGTGACGGCGCCAAGACCCACCACGGCCTCCTTCACCGCCGCCATGGCGAAGTCGCGGTTCAGCTTGCCGATCCAGGAGCGCTTGATCTCCTTGGGGCAGGAGGCTTCGCATTCGTACTGGTTCGTGCAGTTGCCAAAGCCTGCGGCATCCATCGCCCGCACCATGCCCAGCACGCGGCGCGTCTTCTCGGGCTGGCCTTGTGGCAGCAGGTTGAGCTGGCCCGCCTTGGCACCCACGAAGAGCATCGCGCTGGCGTTCTTGCACGCGGCGACGCAGGCGCCGCAGCCGATGCAGCCCGCAGCGTCCATCGCTTCATCCGCCACATCCTTGCCGATGGGCAGGGAATTTGCATCCTGCGGAGCGCCGGTGCGCACGCTGATGAAGCCGCCGGCCTGCATGATCTTGTCGAAGGCGCTGCGGTCCACCATCAAGTCCTTCAGCACCGGGAAGGCCCTGGCGCGGAAGGGTTCAATCCAGATTGTGTCGCCTGTGCGGAACTTGCGCATGTGGAGCTGGCAGGTCGTGGTGGCCTTCTCGGGACCGTGCGGCACGCCGTTGATCACCATCGAGCACATGCCGCAGATGCCTTCGCGGCAGTCATGATCAAATGCCACCGGCTCCTCGCCCTTGGCGATGAGGCGCTCGTTGACGATGTCCATCATCTCCAGGAAGGAGGCGTGGTCAGGAATGTCGCGCGCCTCGATGTCCTGAAAGTGGCCCTTGGCATTGGTGCTGGCCTGGCGCCAGACTTTGAGGTGGAGATTGAGGTCGGACATGGCGGAGAAGTAAACAGGAGTGAAAAAGAGTGACGAAAAATTCAGGAGGCAACGGCGGCGCGGTTGATCGCCCTCCTCAGCAAGTTGGAAAACCGGGCCGCATCAAAGCGCGTGAGCCGCATCAGCTTTTCATAGGAAATGGGGCTGCCCGGACGCAACCGCCCGGCGATTTCGCGCAAATCAAGGCGACGGCAGTACCAATCAACCCCGGCCAGAAACAGACAGACCGCCGTCATCTCATCCTTGTCCGGATGCGGAAAAGCCAGCCAGTCATCATACCGAAAACGCCCCTTCTGGAGCACGCAGAACTCCAGCAGTTTGGCTTCGGATTCAGGGGTCATGAAACGGTGGATGGAAGGCGTTACTTGTAGCTGCGCACGGCAAGGTGGACGGCTTCGAAGGAGAGCTCCTCCTTGTTCAGCTTAGGCTTGGCAAAGTCGCCGGTGTATTCCCAGGCAGCGGCGTAGGCGAAGTCTTCGTCATTGCGCTTGGCCTCGCCGTCCGGGTACTGGTACTCGGAACGGAAGTGGCCGCCGCAGCTTTCCTCGCGATGCTGCGCATCCAGGCAAAGCAGCTCCGCGAACTCCAGGAAATCGGCCACGCGACCGGCCTTCTCCAGCTCCTGGTTCACCGTGGGGCCGGAGCCAGGGACGGTGACGTTCTTCCAGAACTCCTCGCGCAGCGAAGGAATACGGGTCAAGGCCTCCTGCAAACCTTCACGGGTGCGGGCCATGCCGCACTTGTCCCACACCAGCAGGCCCAGCTCGCGGTGGAAGCTGTCCACCGTGCGCTTGCCCTTGATGCCCAGGAGGCGGGTGGTCAGGGCATTCACCTCGCCTAGAGCCTTGGTGAATTCGGGATGATCCGTGGTGACGCTGCCGGGCTTCTGCGTCACGAGGTAGTTGGCGATGGTCGTGGGAATCACGAAGTAGCCGTCGGCCAGGCCCTGCATCAGCGCGCTGGCGCCCAGGCGGTTCGCACCGTGGTCGGAGAAATTCGCCTCGCCCAGCACGTGCAGGCCGGGCAGGTTGCTCATCAGGTTGTAATCCACCCACAGGCCGCCCATGGTATAATGCACGGCGGGGTAGATGCGCATCGGCTTCTCATAGGCGCTCTCGCCCGTGATGCGGTTGTACATGTCAAACAGGTTGCCGTAGCGCTCCCGGATGGTGTCTTCGCCAAACTGCTTGATGGACTCCGCGAAATCGAGGTACACACCGCGTCCGCCAGGGCCCACGCCACGCCCGTCGTCACAGGCTTCCTTGGCGGCGCGGCTGGAAATGTCGCGCGGGGCAAGATTGCCAAAGCTCGGGTACTTGCGCTCCAGGTAGTAATCGCGCGCCTCTTCGGGGATTTGCGAGGGGGGCTTGCCGCAGTCTTCTTTCTTCTTCGGCACCCACACGCGGCCATCGTTGCGCAGCGACTCGGACATCAGCGTGAGCTTGCTCTGGTAGTCGCCGCTCACCGGAATGCAGGTGGGGTGGATCTGCGTGTAGCAGGGGTTTGCAAAGAAGGCGCCCTTCTTGTGCGCACGCCACGTGGCGGTGACGTTGCAGCCCTTGGCATTGGTGCTCAGGAAGAACACGTTGCCGTAGCCGCCGGTGCAGAGCAGCACGCAGTCCGCCGCATGCGCCTCGACCTTGCCCGTCACCAGGTCGCGTGTGATGATGCCCTTGGCATGGCCCTCGACGGTCACCACATCGAGCATTTCGCAGCGCGAATACATCTGCACGCCGCCGCCGGCGATTTCCTTGCTCAAGGCCGAATACGCACCCAGCAGGAGCTGCTGCCCCGTCTGGCCGCGCGCATAGAACGTGCGGCTCACCTGCGCGCCGCCGAAGGAGCGGTTCGCCAGCATGCCGCCGTACTCGCGGGCAAAGGGCACACCCTGGGCCACGCAGTGGTCGATGATGTTCACGCTCACCTCGGCAAGGCGGTGCACGTTGGACTCACGGGCGCGGAAGTCGCCGCCCTTGATGGTGTCGTAGAACAGGCGGAACACCGAGTCGCCGTCGTTCTGGTAGTTCTTCGCGGCGTTGATCCCACCCTGGGCGGCAATCGAATGCGCGCGGCGCGGGCTGTCCTGGAAGCAGAAGCACTTCACCTTGTAGCCCAGCTCCGCCAGCGAGGCTGCGGCGGCCGATCCGGCCAGGCCGCTGCCCACCACTATCACGCTGTACTTGCGCTTGTTCTTCGGGTTGATCAGCTTGGAATCACGCTTGTGATTGGTCCACTTGTCTGCAAGCGGGCCGGCGGGGACGTTGGAATTGAGAACTGAGGACATAGCGGCGTGATGTTAGCGACCGTAACCGAAGAAGCAGATGGCGATGGGGATGGAGCAGTTGCCTGCGAGAATGAGCAGCGCGTATGCCCAGCCCACCTTGTGGTAGAAGGGCGCGGTCTTCTCCGTGTTCAGGCCCACCGTCTGGAACATGCTGCTCACCCCGTGGCTCAAGTGCGAGCACAGCAGCGCCATGGCGATGATGTAGAAAACCGAGGCCGGCAGCCAGGAGAAGCCAGCGATCACCATGCGGTAAACGTCGTGTACCTGCTCGCCGTTCACCGTGGTCATGTAGCTGCCGTAATCGTTCCCGGCGTGGACCGTGAAGTGCAGGATGTGGTAGATGAAGAAGGCCAGGATCGTCAGCCCGCTCAGGATCATCACGCGCGACGACTTGCTGGCCACCTGGGTCGCCTCAAAGCCGTAGCGCTGCACGCGTGCCGCGCGATTCGCCTTGGTCAGCGAAATGGTCGCCCAGGCATGGACGCCGATGGCGCCAAAGATGAACAGACGCGCCACCCAGACGAGCATGCCGTGCCCCGCCGTCTGCAGCATGTGGCCGTACTCGTTGATCGCCTCCGGCCCCACGAAAATGAGCAGGTTGCCGATCATGTGGCCCAGCACAAACAGCACCAGGAAACCTCCAGTGAGCGCCACCAGGAACTTCTTCCCGATGGACGAACTATAAAACGTGGGCAGGGCGGAGATCAAAGAACTCATGTGGTGGAAATCAAAGGAGGATACGCTCGAACATCATTCTGGGGACATGTCATAGATGATCACCTTGTCCCAGAAGGTCTTGCAGGCATCGACGAACCGCTGGTGGTCCTTGCAGTCGCCCTGATAGAAATTGTGGTCCTCAATGGTCTTGAAATTCACCACCAGGCTCCAGTCGAACGACTGGTCGCACACCGGTCGCGCCGTCACCGCCGCAGGCTTCCCCTTCCAGGCGGCCGCCAGGTAGGGAATCTTGGTCACAAGATCGAGCTCGGATTCAAATGTGGCCCTGTCCGCAGCGGACAGGTCCTTCTTCAGCCAAAAATAGACGCAGTGGAACATCGCCCCTCGATTTTGGCGAGACGATGGGCGGGAGCAAGCCCGTTGTGTGTGCGAATGTTGTGGGGGGCGGCAGGGCGGAGGCCATCAAGACGCCCTGCCGCCGATTGTTCGGTCAGTCACGGGCCAGCGCTTCAATGGGGTCAAGGTGCGCGGCTTTTCTGGCGGGAAGGTAGCCGAAGACGATGCCGGTGAGAAAAGCGCAGCCGAAAGCGATGATGACCGGCGCGGCCGTGAAGATCACCCGCCAGCCGGCGATGGAGGACGCGGCCAGACCTCCCCCGACACCGGCCACCACGCCCGCTAGGCCGCCGATGAGGCAGACCATGACGGCCTCCGTCAAAAACTGGAACAACACGTCAAAGCCGCGTGCGCCGATGGCCATGCGGATGCCGATTTCGCGGGTGCGTTCGGTGACGGAGACCAGCATGATGTTCATCACCCCGATGCCGCCCACCACGAGCGAGATCACCGCGACCGCCGCCAGCAGGTAGGTGAGGGTGTTCTGCGTTTCATTGGCCGTGGCGATGGTGTCGGCCATGTTGCGGATGTTGAAGTCCTCCTTGCGGTGGCGCTTCATCAGCAGCGCGTGGAGCTCGGTCTGCACCACACCCATGTCAGCGCCCGGCGTCACCCGCACGACGAAGCTGTTGAAGAAGCGCTGGCCGAACACACGCGCCCCGGCCGTGGTGTAGGGCATCCAGGCGGAGTTGTCCATGTCGTCTCCGCGCGGGGTCAGGCCCTTGGTGCTCAACACGCCGATCACCAGGAAGGGCGCGTTGCCGATGAGCACGTACCGGCCCAGCGGATTCATGTCCGCAGGGAACAGGTTCGTCGCGGCCGTCTGGCCCAGCACGACGACCTGGGCGTAGCGCTTCACGTGTTCCGCCGAGAAAAACACCCCGGCCTGCGGCGGCCAGTCATGAACCAGCGGAAAGTCTTCGCCGGAGCCGACCACGGTGACCATCATGTCCTGCTCGCCAAAACGCAGCAGGGATGACAGGGCGGTCTCCGGCACCGACATGGCGACGCCCGGAACGCGGGAGATGGAAGGCAGGTCCTCCGGCAGGAAGGAGGTCACCACCACCGCCGAGGCGCGCACGGCGGGCGGCCCGCGCATGACGGTCAAAAGATCGGTGCCCATGGCCTGGATGCGCTCCAGCACGTCCTGCTTCGCACCGTTGCCGATGGCCATCAGGGCGATCACCGAGGCCACGCCGATGATGATGCCCAGCATGGTGAGCAGAGTGCGCATCCGGTTGTGCAGCAGCGAGCGCAGGGCCATCATGAGTGATTCGCTCAGGACGGCGCCGCCCTGACCCGCCACCACTTCCTTTTCTCCAGCCAGCGCGGCGCGATCCGCCTCCTCATGCTTCTGCGGCTCATCGGCGGTGACCCGCCCGTCCGTAATGCGCACGATGCGATGGGCATAGGCGGCGATGTCGCTGTCATGGGTGACGAGGATGATCGTGTGCCCCTGGCCGTGCAGCTTCTCCAGAATGGCCATGACCTCCTTGCCGCCTTTGCTGTCCAGGGCGCCGGTGGGTTCATCCGCGAGGATCACAGGCCCGCCGTTCATCAGGGCGCGGGCAATGCTCACACGCTGCTGCTGGCCGCCGGAAAGCTGGCTGGGGGGGTGCTGCAGGCGGTCGCCCAGGCCGAGCTCCCGCAGCAGGTCGCTCGCACGCGCCGCCCTCTCGGTCTTTGGCATGCCGCGATAGACCGCCGGAACCTCCGCGTTCTCGACGGCGGTCAGGTCGGACATCAGGTTGTAGCGCTGGAAAATGAAGCCGAACGTGTCGCGCCGCAACGCCGCCAGCGCATCGCCACCCAGCGTGGCCACATCCACGCCACGGATGTGGTAGGTGCCGCCCGAGGCCTTGTCGAGGCAGCCGATAATGTTCATCAGCGTGGACTTGCCGGAGCCGGAGGCGCCCATGATGGCGACGAATTCACCGCTCTGTACCACCAGCGTCACCTCCCGGAGCACTGTCAGCGGCTCCCCGCCCGACGCGTACGTGCGGCTGACGGCCGTGATTTCGAGCATCGGCGGCGGCATCACGGGCCCTTCCTGGCGCTCAGCGCGCTTGAGGTTGCGCCGCTCTTTGCCGCCAGTCTGCCGATCACCACCTGTTCCTTTTCCCGCAGCCCCTCCTTCACCTCCGCCAGGATTTCGCTCTTGATGCCAATCCTGACCGTGCGCGGCTCCACACTCCCGTCGGCCTTCAGCACCTGCACCTTCACTTCCGCACCCTCGCCTGTGTTGCCGATCGCCGCCGCAGGAATCACCAGCACCCCCTTGGCCTGCGCCAGCACAATGAAGACCTGCGCCGTCATCTGGATTTTCAGCTCGCGCTCCTGATTCGGAATGTCGAAGAGCACATCGTAGAACACCACGTTGTTGATCAGTTCCGGCGTGGGCAGGACCTGCCGCACCTTGCCGTTCCAGCGCCGGGAATCACCCAGGATGGTGAAGTAAACGTCCTGGCCGGGCCTGACGCGGACAATGTCCGCCTCCGAGACCTGCGCCCAGACCGTCACCGTGCTGATGTCGGCGATCCGCAGGATGTTAGGCGCCTGCTGGTTGGCGTTGAGCGTCTGCCCTTCCAGAAGGGTGATGGAGGCAATCTCGCCCGCCATCGGCGCCGTGATTTTGGTGTAGCCCACGTTGGCCTTGGCCGTGTCGATCTCCGCCGAGGCCTGCTTCATCTGCGCCGCCAGCGAATCCGCGTCAGCGAAAGCCACATCGAAGTTGGCCTTGGCAATGTCCCGGTCGCTCGCGGTCGCCGCGTTTTCCACAAAGAGCTTTTCCCGGCGTTCGTTCTGCAGTTTCGCGAGCGCGAGCTGGGCCACTTTCAAAGCGTGCTGGGAGGTCATGTTTTCCAGCGTGGCATTGGCCGCCGTCAGCGCCGTGTCCGCCAGCGCCGGGTCAATTTCCGCGAGCAGTTGGTTCTCTTTCACCTGGTCGCCGCGGTCAACCTTCAGCGATTTGAGCTTGCCGGAGGTTTGGGCGCCCACATCCACATACTTGAACGGCTGGACGACGCCCGCCGCCACCACCGTGCTTTCCACATCGCCACGCTCAACGGTGGCGGTCGAGTAGCGGATGTCCGCCTTCCCAAACGCCCAGTGATACCCGAGAAGGCCTGCGCCCGCCGCCGCCAGCGCCACGGCGAGCCAGAGGCCGGACCGCCTCCATCCGGCACGACTTGTCACGCGGGGGGTGATACCAGGCTTCTCCATCATCGACCTTTCGTCCGGCCGGTTGCAGGAGCATTTCTCCCCCTTCCGCACTGAAAGCCTTTGGTCAGGCCGGGAACATCTCTCATACGGCCCGATAGCCGATCACCAACCGCCTGCGCAATGGGGTGTTACCCGCCACCGCTCCGCAGGATCAGGAGCGCGATGCCCCTTTTGCACAAGGCGTCCGCCGCAAGCATCACGTTTAAATTCCGTGACGAGCTGATCTGGGTCAAGGGCGGGAGGGCGGCGGAAATGCCGCCGCCCGCACCTCCGTTCGGCCCGGACCCGAACACCTGATCAACCCGAAAACAGCCTGGCATCAGCGCAGGATCTTTCCCGACGAGGCTGGCCTGGCCACCACCCTCAGCAACTCTCCAGCCCAGGCCACTGGCGACATCGGGCTTTGCCTGACCTCCGCCCTCCATTTCCATTGGCGGGGTTCATCGTAGTTTCAAAGCGGTCACACGCTGCGCCCTTGCAAACCTTTACAGGTGCATGATCGTTATGGCTTATATCATGTTTCGTGCCACCGGCAGACACACTTTCAACCTCGTCCGCTGGCTGGGCGACTTCGCCCTGTTCACCGGGCGGTCGTTTCTTTCCGCCCTGGGCTCGCGCAAACTGGGGCGGCGGCTGCTGCGCTCGGTTTACGAGCAGGGGGTGCTGTGCGTGCCGGTGATCGTGATCGTGGGCGTGTTCACCGGCCTGGTGCTGGGCTTGCAGGGCTATTACGTGCTGAACCGTTTCGGCTCGGCCGGGCTGCTGGGCACGCTAGTGTCGCTGAGCATCGTGCGCGAGCTGGGGCCGGTGCTGGCGGCGCTGATGCTGGTGGGCCAGGCGGGATCCGCGCTGGCTGCGGAGCTGGGCATCCAGCGCAACACCGAGCAAATCGCGGCGCTGGAGACGATGGGCGTGAGCAGCCACGCCTACCTGGTGGCCCCGCGATTGATTGCATCGGTGTTTGTGTACCCCTTGCAGACGGCGCTGTTCTGCACCGTGGGGCTGTGGGGCGGCAGCCTCTCGGGCTCCATGCTGCTGGGGCTGGAGCCGGGCGTGTACTGGTCCGCCGTGGAGCGCTCCGTGGAGCCGCGCGATCTGCGCGAGTGCTTCATCAAGGCGGCCACCTTCGGCCTGCTCACCATCGGCCTGTGCGCCTACCATGGCTTCAATGCGCACCGCCGCACCACCGATTCCGGGGCGCGCGCGGTGAGCGCCTCCACCACCCGCGCCGTCGTCCTCTCCAGCATCATCGTGCTGGCCGCAGACTACGTGATCACCTCGTTCATGATCTGACCATGGCGGCCGACGACACTCCCACCGACTCCGGCCTGCTGCTGCGCATCAAAGGCCTGCAGAAGCGTTTTGCCGACAACATCGTGCTCGCCGACGCCAGCCTGGACGTGCCGCGCGGCAGCGTGGTCTGCGTGCTGGGCCGCAGCGGCGCAGGCAAGTCCGTCTTCCTCAAGTGCCTGGCCGGCATCGTGCGCCCGGATGCGGGCGCCATCACCTTCGACGGCAAACCGCTGGGCGTGGACGACCGGCGCGCACGCGCCGCGTTCCGCCGCCGCTGCAGTTTCCTGTTCCAGAGCAACGCGCTGTTCGACTCGCTCACCGCCCTGGAGAACGTCGCCCTGCCGCTGGAGCAGACCACCGGCCTGAGCAGTCGCGAGGTGCGCGAGCGCTGCCTGGAGGCGCTCAAGCAGCTCGAACTGGAGGCGCACCGCGAGCGCTACCCCAGCCAGCTTTCCGGCGGCATGCAGAAGCGCCTGGCCCTCGCCCGCGCCATCGTCACCAGACCCGAGCTGGTGCTGTTCGACGAGCCCACCGCCGGCCTTGACCCGCTGCGCCGCAACGCCGTCTTCGCCATGATCGCGAAGTACCAGCGCCAGTTCAGCTTCACCGCCGTGATCGTGACGCACGACGTGCCGGAAGCCCTCGCCGCCAGCGACCATGTGGCGCTGCTGGAAGACGGCCGCATGTGCTTCCAGGGCACGCCGGAAGAATTCAACGCTTCGCTGGACCATGTGGTCTGTGGCTTTCGCGAAAGCACGAAGGCGCTCGCCCACACCCTCGCGGCCATCCGCCGTGGCGAATCCATCTCCACCCTAGACGAAGACTCATGAAACTACTGGCCACGCTGGAATTCCTCGTCGGCGCGTTTGTGCTCCTCAGCCTCGCCGCCCTCGCCTACCTCACCCTGAAAATCGGCGCCGGCTCCTCCGTGAGCGGCGACACCTACGCCCTTGAGGCGCGCTTCACCAATGCCGGCGGCCTGCACACCGGCGGCAGCGTGCTGGTGGCCGGCGTGCCCGTGGGCCGCGTGGAAGGTGTCCGTGTAGACCCCGTCGATTTCAGCGCCATCGTCACCCTCACGGTGAAATCCGCCCTGCATCTGCCCACGGATTCCATGGCTTCAATCAAGACCACCGGGCTCATCGGCGACAAGTATATCGCCCTCGCCCCCGGCGCCGACACAACCAACCTGACCCCGGGCGCACGTATCACCATGACCGAATCCTCGGTCGATATTGAGTCCTTGATTGGAAAGATGGCGTTCGGTACAGTTGACGCCGCGAAAGACAAAGACGCCAAAGACAAAGCCCCCCCGCCATGACCTCCCGCTGTTTTATCGCCCTGCTCCTCGCCGCCCCCTTGTTTTCCCTGCCGGCCGCCGCCGCCACCACGGAGGCCGAGCAGCACCTGCATGTGGCGGTTGCCGAGGCCGTCGCTGTCGTCGTCAGCGCGCCCAGCCGTGCCGCCCTGGTGGAGCGCCTGCGCCCCGTGCTGGAGAAGCACATCAGCTTTGCGGTCATGACCCGCCGCGCCGTGGGCCCCGGCTGGCGGCAGTTCACGCCGGCGCAGCAGCAGAAGGCCGTGCAGCTCTTCACCACCCTTATCATCCGCTCCTACAGCAACAAGTTCACCGTCGGCGAGCGCCCCATGGTCACCTACCAGCCTGCCTCGGCTACTGCGGCCGGCCGCGTGGAGGTGCCCTCCACCTTTGTGTACCAGGGCAGCCGCTACAGTGTCACCTATCGTTTGGAGCAGAGCGAAGGCTGGCAGATCACGGACGTGGTCATCGAAGGCGTCAGCCTCGTGGCCAACTACCGCAGCCAGCTTGATTCCGAATTCAAAAAGGGCGGTGCGGAGACCGTCATCAACTCCCTCAGTCAATCCGTGACCCGACCCCAATGAAAACAAGCAACCTCCCAATCGCCCTCCTCCTTGCAGCCACCCCTTTCCTGGGCAGTTGCAGCAATCCCTCCAAGCAGCCTGCCGCAGCGGCCGCCCCCCTGGCCGTCAAGTCCAAGGCTTCGACGAAATCCACCTCCGGCAAGGCCTCGCGAGAGGTCGCCAAGGCCGACGAGACGGATGAATACGCCGAGCCCGAGGTTTCCGATCCGCTGCAAGGGCTCAACCGCGCCACCTTCCGCTTTAACGACGGGCTCTACACCGTCCTCATCCGCCCCATATCCAAGGGCTACGAGGCGGTGATCCCCAAGGCGATGCGCAAGGGCATCGACAACGCCTTCGACAACGTCAAGTTCCCGGTGCGCCTGGTGAACTGCGTGCTCCAGGTCAAGTTTGAACGCGCCGGCAAGGAGACCCAGAAGTTCGTGGTCAATTCCGTCGTCGGCGTCGGAGGCCTCGTCCGCGTGTCGGACAAGATCGCCTCGCTCACCGATGTGCCGCCGGCCGACACCGGGCTCACCTTTGCCCACTGGGGCATGGGCCACGGGCCCTACCTGGTGCTGCCCCTCCTGGGCCCCAGCAGCCTGCGCGACGGCGTCGGCTACGCCGGTGACTACGCGCTCAACCCGGTGAACTGGGGCATGTTCTGGCGCGGTCGCCACGACTGGACCATGATCCCGCCCGCCGTCAACACGGTGCGCGCCTCGCCCGAGCAGCTCAGCAAGTACGATGCCGCCACCAAGGACGCCGTGGACCCCTACCTCTCCGCCCGCAGCGCCTACCTGCAAAACCGCGCCGAAGCCGCGAAGCAGTAAGGGCAGAGGGCACACGCCGCAGCCACTTGCCCCATGCTCCACAGCCTGAACCCCGAACGGGGCGGGACATCAGAGCAAGGGGCAAGGAGTGCGGCGACGCAGCCCTGGTGATGAGGGTGGCGCATGGGTGCGCGAACCCCGGACAGGCCGGGTGAAACAAGACAAAGAAGCGCCTCCGCCGGCCGTTGTCTGCCGCCAGCACAGCCTGTGGCCCGCGCTTCTGGAGGCCGCCGCAGGAAACAATGCCCTGGGTTCGCGCCAATTCGGCGTGGCGTGGTTCCAGGGCTGCGTCGCTGCGCGCCTTGCCCTTCGCTTTGATGTCCTGCCCCTTTGGGGCTTCAGAACGGCAGTTCAATAAACAAGGGTGATCGCCAACCCGCCAGGAGATGAGCCTCGCCGCCCCCGGCTACTTGTCCTCGTGAAAGAAGGCTTTCAGGTTGTTGGCATCGCCCACACTGAAGGCATGAGTGAGTTCAAGCATTTTTTTGACATCTGTGACCCAAGGCTTCCACACGCCATCTTCCATAAAATAGGTACTGGCCGCCATCGCCCCCTTTGGTGGTTCTGGCTCAAAATTGTTGTCCACAAACATGACCTTGAGATTGCTCTGGGTGATGAACACCAAGTATCTCACCCAGATGCGATGGCGTGCGGGAAAAGTCTTTTCATCCTGGATCATCTCTTGAATCACCTCCTTGGTCACCTTCGATTGCTCGGCATGGCAAACCAGTGTCCTGATCGTCTCAACGGTCAGGCCCTGTGCATGCTCCAGGCGCTCAAAAGCGTAAAGCTCCGGCACCGGGGCGAGTTCGGGGGCCTGGCTGGGCGGCACGTCGATCCCCATGTGCAGGGCAGGCACCACCTCTTTGATCTCCACATCCGTGGGGTTCCCGTTCACCAGAATGCCCTTGCGCACCACCACGGACCGGAGGTTGACGACCCCAGGCGGCCCCGCCAGCAAAGGCAGCGAGCCCCAGGACACCAGCAGCAGGGTTGCAAGGCAGGTGCCTTTGGCTAGGAGGGAGAATGTCATGGGGCGCACGGGTGGCATGAGATGTCTTACGCCAAATGACATGGACGGGCCGGGAGAGTCAATGCTTTTGCGAATCCCCAATGTGGCTATCGTCGTCCCCGACGGGGATCGAAAACCCATGCGCGCAGCGCGCGCCTGGATTCCCTTCCCAGCGCTGGGAAACGACAACGAGCAGGGAACGACGGGTGGCGCTGCGCGCTCGTTTTTCGAATTCACGTCGAGGGCGATGTGAGCCACTTTGGGGCTCCGGCGGCGAGGTCGCCCACGACCATGAACGGCACGCCCGATGCCTCCGCAGCTTCGACCAGTTTGACCGCCAGTTCTTCGAGCGTCATGGCGCAGCAGGTTTTTCAGCCACGTAGAGCCCGTGATCGTGAACCCGGTCCAGCCGGTCCATCCAGCGCCCCACTTCCTGCCAGCCGGCCTCTTCATCCCAGGTCCCCAGCCGGTCCATCGCGCCGGCGAGCATCATTCCGAACTGATGCTGAGACTGTTCAAACACCTCCGTGAGCCGCTCCGCCACGGTCATCCCACGTGCACGCAGCACCTTGTCGCGATAAATCGCGTCCTGGAGCGCCTTCATGGCGGCGGGATCCTCATGCAGGTTTGACATGGGCTGATCATAACTTCCGTGCGACCGGGGTGCAACCCATGTGAACGCCCGGCATCTGCATTTGAACCCGAACGCAACAGGCCGCCGTGCTGCCACGGCGGCCTGCTGGGTTTCAGGTGATGGGGGATTCTTCGGATGCTTGCTATTCGTTGAGCACGATCTTCATCGCGCCGGGCTCGATCTTGAAGTCGCGGATGCCGGCCAGGAAGCCTTTCACGGCGGGGTCGTTTTCCAGGTGGGAATCGGCCAGCAGGTTGAGGCCCTTGAGCTGGCCCAGCCAGGCATTCGGCAGGGGCACGCCGCCGACGCTGACATCATTGAGGCTGAGGCTGAACTGCTTGTCCGCATTCATGCGGGCGCCAAAGGCGAGGCGCAGACGGAGGGTGACGCCGCCGAGCAAGGGGGCGTCCTTGTCAATCGGGATCAGCACGGTGGCGGCAGCACCGCCATCGCTAAGATCCACCTTCACCTGACCGCCGAGGCCCTGGTCGCTGAGGAAGGCATTGATCTCCTTTTCGGTGATCTGCATGGTGCGTTTGGCCAGCTCGGGATCAACGGCCGGCGGGGCGTTGGCGAGGACCTTGAGCTTCCCTTGCAGGTCTGTCTGCTCGGACTGGGTGAGCGCCACGGGCTGCAGGGCGGAGGCGTAGATGTTGTGCTTCACCCACCACGCGCTGCCTGCGGCGGCGACGGTGGCGGTGCCAAGGATCACGGCGGTGATGATGAGCGCCTTTCTTTTCCAGGTGCTGCGCGCGGAAACCGGCGCAGTGGGGGGCACAGGAGGCTGTGCGGTGGCGGAGTCAGGTGTTGAGTTCATGGGCGTGCGGTGGTGGTGAACGCTTGGACGATGGCACAGGAGATTTGTTCGGCCATTGCACGCTTTTGTCAAAATTGGAACGGCTCTCCATTTATGGATACACATGATTACTACCGCAAATTATAGAGCCAAATTGCTTGCGAGCGGCTCCTGCGGCTGGTTGTTGTTGCGGTTGCCTTGTTTTTCAAGGCCAGCGCGCTCCCAACGCCATGCGCAGACTCGCCAAGATCCTGATCATCACAGCCGCCGTGCTCGCTCCTGCGGCGGCCGCCAGCGTCGTCGCCGCCATCGGTCGCACAGCGGCCGGGTTCCTCAGCGACAAGGCGCCGGAAGTGGAGGCGCATCTGCCCGTCCTCAGCCGCTGGGCGCTTGTCCATGCCCCGAGCATCCGCCTGGCCATGGTGGCGCAGGCCCTGCTGGTGCTGCTGATGGCGCTGATCGTGCTGCGGCGCGCCAAGACGGAGGAGAATCTGCTGGCAAGCCTGCTGCTGCTCACCACCGGCTCGCTGGTGCTGGTGATCATGGCCTTCGCTCTCTGCCTGCTGGCCTGGTATCTGCCCTTTGCGAGCGGAGCGGCGGCAAATGCGGGGTAACATCGGGCTTCGAGGCTGCGATTGCCTGTCATGAACTTCCGGACATCCCGCCGCCAGCCCTCACCACCCCTGCAAAAGGCACGCCTCTTTGTCCCATGAAGACGCGAAACAGATTCCTGGTGTTAGGCTGTCTTGTGTCATCATGGGCCGCCGCCGAACCGTCCCACGAGGCGGTCCCTGGCTGGCCGACGCTGCCGGAAGGGCATGCCCTGGGTCTTTGCTCCTCCATCGGCGTGGATTCGCACAACCGGGTGTTTGTCTTCCACCGCTGCGGTCGCCAATGGACTAACCCGTTTCCCGAGGAGCCGATCGCCGAGGCGACCGTGAGCGTAATCGACGGGGCGACCGGCAGGCTCGTGGCTTCCTGGGGCGCAGGGCAGTTCGTGATGCCCCACGGCCTGTCCATTGACCGCGAGGACCATGTGTGGCTCACGGACCTGGGCCTGCAGCAGGTCTTCAAGTTCACCCCTGAGGGCAGGCTGCTGATGGCATTGGGAGAGCGCGCCCATCCCGGCAGCGACCACGGCCATTTCAATCTGCCCACCGACGTGGCGGTCCTGCCTGACGGCTCCTTCTATGTGAGCGACGGCTACCGGAACACCCGTGTGGTGAAGTTCTCCGCCACCGGGGAGTACCAGTTCGAGTGGGGCGGCAAGGGCGCGGAGCCCGGCCACTTCAAGCTGCCGCATGGCATCGCGGTGGACAGCCGGGGGCGTGTCCTGGTGTGCGACCGCGAGAATGCGCGGATGCAGGTGTTCGATTCTGGAGGCCGGTTTCTGGACCAGTGGCAGGGGCCGCACATCGGCCGCCCTTATGGCGTGGCCGTGGATGCAAACGATCATGTTTTCGTCGTGGACGGCGGCGAGCCCTCGCTCAGGAGGACCCAGCGAAGCAAGGTGACCGAACTGGATGCCACAGGGCAAGTGCTGGACACCTTCGGCTCCCATGGCGGCGGGCCTGGACAGTTCAAGGTCGGCCATGATGTGGCGGTCGGCCCGGACGGTGCAGTGTACGTGGCCGACAGCGGCGGCAAGCGCGTCGTGAAGTTTGTCAGGAAGCCGGCGGTCAAGCAGGCAGGGCGTTGACCAAGGGTGCCGGAAGAAGTTGCTTTTCCAAGCCCCGAACGGGGCGGGACATCAAAGCGAAGGGCAAGGAGCGCAGCGACGCAGCCCTGGTACGCAGCCCTGGTGACCAGAAGCGCGCATGGGCGCGCGAACCCATGAGACAGCCAGGTAAAACAAGACAAAGAAGCGCACTCATCAGGCATTGCCTGCCGCAAGCACAGCTTGTGGCCCCGCGCTTCTTTGAGCCCCGGTGTGAAACAGTGCCTTGGATTCGCGCCGCCCACACTGGGCGTGGTTCCAGGACTGCGTCGCTGCGCTCCTTGCCCTTCGCTCTGGTGTCTTGCCCCTTCGGGGCTCTGGAACCGCAGTTGCAAAAATATGAGCAATCGCCAACCTGGCAGGCTGCGAAGTCGCGAGGCGAAAGAGTTTGGTGAGAGGCACGCTTGGCGGCACCATTTGCCTGTATTCACCTGCGATTGCTGACAAATCCCCCAGTCCATCAGAGCGTAATCGCACCAGAAATGGCATCAGTGGTCAGGAACTCGTGAACGCTGCCTGCCGTTCGTTCTTCGTCCTGCGCTCCAGGCACAAGCATGGTCGAATTGATCACCCTGCGCTTTGTGGGGTCCGGCTTCAAGATATGGGCGCCATGCAATACACCTGCGGTAAACCGGGGATGATTTTCGGGCACGCAACTGTTGTTGATCACCACGATGCGGCAGCGGTCCTCGGCCCAGTCATTGATTCGGAGAATATCATCCTCCAAAACAGATTCAGCGGCTTGGAACATGGGATTGTGATCGACCATGAAAGCAGCCGGAGAGATTCCCAGCCGCCGGGCACAGGCGGTGTAGTCAGCAATGAGCAACTCACTGGCAACTTCAGTGGGCTCGTAGCCCAGCATGAGAAGCGAACGTTCAGGGCCGCCGTCCAAATGCAGCTTGGTGCTGGCCTGCTGATCGAACCTGCCCAGAGAAAGGTACTGCAGCGGCTCGCCCCACCTGAGCTCGAACAGGCGGGACAGCTCCTGCTTCAGGCTTACCATGGTTTGCCGGAGCTCATGCGATTCAGTGTCTCGCGGCAATACAACAATGACAAAGCCAGGCTGGATCCAGTCGGTTCTCAGGACTCGGCCAAAAACGTCCTCAGCCGTTTCAAGAAGGTCACCGCCAGGGCTTTCCAGCAGATAGGATTCTTGGGACCTTTTCATAACAAGGACCGTTTTCGGTTCATCCGGGAAGTTGGTGCAGAAGAACGTTGTTGGGCAATGTTTGGGAATGAGCCAGAGTTTGCTTTATCATGCGTTCGGGGTGCGCGAGGGCTACAAGTATCGGCGCACCGAGTATGTTGAAGGCCGGGTGGAGTTC